>JANNSP010000150.1:0-4649 GCA_031402975.1 Hyphomicrobiales bacterium | reverse complement strand
CCCCCGCCAGCAGCGCCCAGCCCAACGGAACATCAAGGTTCATACGCTCTCACTGGCACCGCATTCGCCCAGGTGCAACAAAACCATTGGTCACATTGGCGTGGGACATGCTTGACAGAAGATACGTTATGTTATAACGTTACATCAATGACACGCTTTATCCTTGTTTATTTGTGCCTTGTCGTCGGCGTCCTAGAGGCGGTGGCGCAACCAAGGGTCATCGCCTCGATCATGCCGGTGCATTCGATCGTTTCCGCCGTCATGGGGGATACCGGGAAGCCGCAACTCCTGTTGCCGGGGCGGCAGTCCGAACATACGTCGAGCCTGTCGCCCCGGCAACTGGTGGCGCTGAGCCAGGCTGACCTGGTGTTCATCGTCAGCGCCCGGCTCGAATTCAAGCTGGGCCAGTTGAGCGGCAGCGAAGCAGTGGGCGGCAAGCGTTTTGTCGAACTGGGCGAAGCGGCGGACATCCGCCGCCATTCGGTGCGCGAGGGCGGCGCCTGGGCTGAGCATGAGGAGCATGAGGAGGAAGGCGAGCATGTGGCGGTCGATCCCCATGTGTGGCTCGATCCCGGCAATGCCAAGGCGATGGCGCTGGCAGTCGCCAGGGAGCTGGCCGCCATCGACGCTCCGAACGCGGCCATCTATGCGGCCAATGCGGCGGGGTTCGCGGCGTCCATCGATACGCTGACGGCGGAGCTTCGCAGCCAACTCGATCCCGTGAAAGCGCGGCCATTCATCGTGTTCCACGACGCCTATCAGTATTTCGAGCGCTATTTCGGCCTCAATGCGGTGGGCAGCATCGCCGATTTAAGGGCGGCGTCGCCCTCGGCCAAACGGCTGCAAGACATCCGTGGCAGGCTGAAGGAGAGTGGTGCTGTTTGTGTGTTTCGCGAACCCCAGTTCGACGCCAAATTCGCTCAAGTGGTGATCGAGGACAGCAACGCGAAGCTGGGGGTGCTCGATCCCCTGGGAGCGGACCTTGCCGAGGGACCCAAGGCCTATATCGACATTCTCCGCAATCTCGCTACGTCACTTCGCGCCTGCCTCGAATAGACGCTTCGAATTTCACTTTTCTGCCGCATTGCCCCATCAAGGCTCAACCGAGAGGTGGCAATGCTGAATTATCGGATCATGGGACTGGCGATGGGGATGGCGTGCCTGGCCACGCCGGCTTTTGCCCATCCCCATGTATGGATCGAGATGCGCTCGGACGTGGTGTTCGACGCCAACGGGCTGATCACGGCGGTCAATGTCGAATGGACATTCGACGACGGCTACACCCAGATGGCGCTCGACGGCCTCGATACCGATGGCGACGGCGTCTACAGCCAGGACGAGATAGCACCCCTCACCAAAGAGAACATGGCGTCCCTCAAGGATTATGAGTATTTCACCGTGATGCGGGTCAATGGCGCGAAGCAGGAGTTTGGCGAGGTCAAGGAATTCGGCCAGATCTGGAGCAACGACAAGCTCAGCCTGCATTTCCAGGTGCCGCTGAAGACCCCGGTCGATCCCCGCGCCGGGGAATTCGTGGTCAAGGTCTACGATCCCGATTTCTTCATCGCCATCGACTATGTGAAGGACGATCCGGTCAGCATCTTGGGGACGGCGCCCGACCCCTGCCGCCTCGCGGTCAAGCCGGTGCCGACCGATGCCGAACTCGAACAGACCCGCCTGATGCTCTCCACCAAGGGACAGGAGTGGCAGCCGGAGAACAACGAGGATTTCGGCGCCATGTTCGCCCAGGCCGTGTCGATCCAGTGCTCCTGATCCGCCTGCTGTTCGCCTGTTTCGTAGGCCTCGCCGTGATCGCCGCACCGGCCATGGCGCAGGCGACGGAGCAGGCCGCCCCCGCGATCGACAAGCGCAAGCTGCTGGTGCAGCCGCGCAACGCCGACGGCACTCTCAAGACGGTGGCTTTTAGCGACGATCCCGTGTTGTGGATCAGGGACCAGCAGCAGCGCTTTTACGGATCGATGTCGGGGGCGCTCAGGCAGATCAAGACCGGAGCGCCGCTCGCCGCCACCTGGACGCTGATGCTGTTGAGTTTCGGCTATGGGGTGTTTCACGCGGCCGGGCCCGGCCACGGCAAGGCGGTGATTTCGGCCTGGCTGCTGGCGACCGATAACGACTTGCGCCGCGGCGTGTTGATCGCGCTGCTCAGCGCGCTCATCCAGGCGCTCACCGCCATCGCCATCGTCAGCGCGCTGCTATTGCTGGTGGCGGGAGCGGGAGCGGTGGCGCGCGACGTGGCGGGTTACTTGGAAAGTGCCAGCTACGCTTTGATCGGGTCCATGGGACTGTACCTCATCTGGACGGCGTTTCGCCCGCATGCCCATGAAGCGGCGCACGATCAACATCACCATCACCATCACGACGAGCATTGCGGCCATGCCCATGTACCAGAGGCCCGGCAGGTGAAGGGCGAGTGGTCGCTGGCCAAGGCATTCTCGCTGTCCTTCGCCGTCGGCATCAGGCCCTGCACCGGCGCAATTCTTGTCCTGATCTTCGCCAACGCGCTGGGCCTCTACTGGGCCGGCATCGCGTCGACCTTCGCCATGGCGGCGGGCACCTTCCTGACGGTGACCGCGATCGCCGCCGTGGCGGTCTATTCGCGGCAACTGGCGATGCGGCTGGCGCGGCGGGGCGACCGGTGGCCCGGATTGCTGGCGTCTGGCTTGAGGATCGGCGGCGGCGTGGCGATTGCTTTACTGGGCGGGATGCTGTTTGTGGGTTCACTGGGAACCTCCAACGGGATGATGTGATGCCGAAACTCAATCAATGGGCGGTGCTGGCCGGATTTATCGCGCTGTGCCTTGCGGTGGGCGCGGCGGGAGGCTGGGTTACGGCGGCGGCGGTCCGGGAGTGGTATCCGACTCTCGTCAAGCCCTCGTGGAATCCGCCCTCCTGGGTGTTCGGGCCGGTGTGGACCACGCTTTACGTGATGATGGGGATAGCGGCCTGGCTCGTGTGGAAGCGCGATCCCCGGTTTTCCGGCGTGCGTCTGGCGCTCATTCTGTTTTTTGTCCAGTTGGCGCTCAACTTCCTGTGGTCGTTCCTGTTTTTCGGCTGGCGGTCTCCGGGGCTGGCGCTGGTCGATATTGTCGCGCTGTTCGTGGTGCTGGGACTGACAATTGTGGCGTTCTTCCCGCATTCGAAACCCGCCGGATTTCTGCTGCTGCCCTATCTGGCCTGGGTAGGGTTCGCGAGCGTGCTCAACGCCTCGATCTGGTGGTTGAACTAAGTCCGGAAGGGGTCAATATTTTCCTAGGTTGACTCTTGTTTTCTCATATGAGAGAACAAAAACAGAACAACGAACAGAGTGTCATGCGTACCGAACCGGCGTCAGTCGCACGCGCGGAGGCCTTTGCTGTCTCCGGATCAAGGCGGAAGGAGGATATCCCTCGGCTGATGGAGGCGCTGCGCCGCCATATCGAGCGGATCGAGGGCGGCCAGCCGCAACTGGCGAGCCGCCATCAGCGGAGCGAGGCCTGGCGCGTGGGGTTAAGCGAGATCGATGCCCATCTGGCGCCGGCGGGGCTGTCCCCGCGGGGCCTGCATGACATCGCTCCCCAAGCCTATGGCGACATGCCGGCCGCCATGGGTTTCGCGGTGGCATTGGCGCTCCGCCGCCTCGCCGACCGAGCCGAGCGCCGTCCGCTTTTGTGGTGCCGCCTGGCGCGCGAGGAACGCGAATATGGCAGGCTCTACGGCCATGGCCTCGAAAGCCTGGGGCTGGGGCGCGAGCGTTTCGTGACCGTCACGCTGAAACACCCGGTGGCGCTTCTGTGGACCATGGAGGAGGCGCTGAAATCGGCGGCCCTGGCCCTGGTCATCGCCGATGCCGATCCCCGCGCAGCGGGCCTCACCGCGACGCGCCGCCTGGCGCTCGCCGCCGAGGCCGGGAAAGCCGCAGGGCTTCTGGTGTTTTGCCGCCCCCATGCCGACGCCACCGCCAGCCTCACGCGCTGGACCGTGGCCTCCTCGCCGTCGCGCGCTCCTCCCGATGACGGACAAAGCCCGGGGGTGCCCTCCTGGACGATCGAACTCACCCGCGCCCGGGGCGGGAGACCTGGCCGATGGACTGTGGAATGGCAACATGCGCCGCATCGTTTCGCTCTGGTTTCCGGATTACGCGATCGAGCGCTACATCCGTGGACGGATGAAAGCCGGGCGCTTCCCCCCGCTGCCGGGCCAGCCTTTCGCGCTGGTTGAAGCAGGCTCGAAGGGTCTCCGCCTCGCCGCGGTGAATGTGATCGCGCGGCGTTTCGGACTGGGTCCCGGCCAGCGCCTGGCGGACGCCCGCGCCGCCGTGCCCGAACTCCTGACCGAGCCTTCCGAAGCCGAAGCCGACCTGGCGAGCCTTCTGGGCCTGTGCCGCTGGATGGAGCGCTACAGCCCCTGGGTGTCGCCCGATCACCCGGCGGGCATCCTGCTCGACGTCACCGGAATCCCGCATCTTTTCGGCGGCGAGGGCCCCATGCTGGAGGGGATCGGGACGAGGCTCGGGGACTATGGCTTCAGCGCGCGGATCGCCGTGGCTCCGACCATCGGCGCTGCCTGGGCCCTGGCGCGCTACGCTTCTCCTCTCCCGTTTACGGGAGAGGAAGGGGCCCCATTGCGCAGCAATGGGGAAGGTGAGGGGA
>JANNSP010000149.1:0-2074 GCA_031402975.1 Hyphomicrobiales bacterium | reverse complement strand
AATCAGCCCGTCGTAAAGCCCGGCCACCGCATTCCAGTCAGTCCGCCCCGTTATGCGCCGCGCCGCATGGGCCGATTGCACGGCGGCTTCGAGCTGGAACCGTCCCGGTTGCCTCATGGCACTGGCGCGCAGCAGGCAGGCTTCGGCCTCGGCGATCATCGCTCCGTCCCACAGCTTCGTATCCTGTTCGGCCAGCGGAATGAAACTCCCGTCGCCGCCGCGCCGCGATCCCCGCCGCGACTCGGCATAGAGCATCAGCGCCAGCAAGCCGAGCGCCTCGGGCTGGTCTGGCAGAAGCGACGCCAGCAGCCGTCCGAGCCACAGGCATTCGCCGGTCAGGTTGCGCCGCCCGATATCGAGCCCGGCGGGATCGCTCCAGCCCTCGGCGAACGTGGCATAGACCGCGTCAAGCACCGGCGGCAGGCGCTCCGTCAGTTCGTCGTGGCCGGGCACGCGAAACGGGATGCCGGTCTCCCTGATCCGCGCCTTGGCGCGCACCAGCCTTTGCCCCATGGCCCTGGGGGAAACGAGAAAGGCCGATGCGATCATGCCTGCGTCGAAGCCGAGCAGGGTTTGCAGGATGAGCGGCGCCCGGATGGCGTCCTCGATCGCCGGATGGGCGCAAGCGAACATCAAAGCCAGGCGCCGGTCGGGCAGGGCGTCCTCGCCGGCGTCCGCCAGTTCCTCCGCCATCAGTTTGAGATGTGGGATCGCGTCGCTGCCGGTCCGCGACTTTCTCGCCTGATCGATCATGCGCCGCCGCGCCGTGGTGAGGAGCCAGGCCTCGGGATGGTCCGGCGTGCCGGTGCGCGGCCAGGTTTCGAGTGCGGCGGCGAAGGCCTCCGACAACGCGTCCTCGGCCGCCGAAAGATCGCGGTGGCGTGCCGTCAGCCAGGCAAGCAGCTTGCCATAGCTGCGGCGCGCCACCAGTTCCGCTACATCGGCCAAATCGGCCGGACCTCCACCGTGCCGTGCGCCGCACCCGGGCAGCGCGCCGCCCACGAAATGGCGCCGTCGAGATCGGGAACGTCGATCATATAGTATCCGCCAAGCGCTTCCCTGGTGTCGGCATAGGGTCCGTTCATCACCCGGGTCTTGCCATCGCCGATGCGGACGCTGGTGGCATCGCTGGTGGGTCTCAGGCGCTGGCCGCCCTGCACCACGCCGGCCTTGGCCATTGCCTCGTAATAGGCGCCATACGCGGCCATCATCTTTTCAGTGTCGGCGGGGCTCGCCTTTTGCATCGCCGCTTCGTCGCCATAGATCATCAACAGATACTGCATGGGTTTCTCCTCACTGTCCCGGCGTGCGCCGCTTGCGCCGTTATTCCAATGACGTGCCGCAGCGCCGATTTTCGACAGACCCCTGCGAAAAAAATCAGAAGCTCCACTCGCGCGCCTTGGCCACCAGGAAATCGCGGAACACGGTGACTCGCTTCGTATCCTTCAATTCTTCCGGATAGACGAAATAGGTGTCGAATTCGGGCGTCTCGATGGGGAGGTCGATCTGCACCAGGCTGGAATCGGCGGCGACGATATAGTCGGCGAGCGACGCAATGCCGACGCCCGCCTGCACCGCGCGTCGCAACCCATAGGCGTTGTTGACTCGCAGCGTCACGGGGCGCGGATCGCCCTCGGCGCGGCCCGCGGTTTCGAGCCAGTTCAGCGTCGTCAGATAGGTAGGCGCCTGGCCGAAAGTGAGAATCTTGTGCTTGTCGAGATCGTCGATCGATTTCGGAATCCCGTGCTTCTTCACATATTCGGTCGAGGCATAGACATGGTGGTGAACGGTGAACAATTTGCGCTGGATGAGGTCGGGCTGGGTCGGGCGGCGGAGCCTGATGGCGACGTCCGCCTCGCGCATCGCAAGGTCGAGTTCGCGGTCCTCAAGCAGCAGCGTCACCTGGATATGGGGGTAGAGCTCGGTGAATTCCTTGAGCCGTGGCGTCAGCCACACCGAGCCCAGCCCCACCGTCGTGGTGATGCGGAGTTCCCCCGACGGCTTCTCCTTCGAATCCATGAGCCGTGTCTGCGCCGCCGTCAGCTTGGTGAACACTTCGTGCGCTGTGCGGTAC
>JANNSP010000148.1:0-2721 GCA_031402975.1 Hyphomicrobiales bacterium | reverse complement strand
GCCCTTCGGACGCGATCTGCCGCGCAGACAGTTCCAGGCGGACGGATCGGGGAAGATCGGACAGGGCGACAGCTTCGGGCCGTCTTGCATCGCCTTCCAGCGCCACAGTCGCTACTTCGGCGGATAGTCCTCCGCCGCACGCCGCGCTAGCCCGGTCTCCGCATGGCGCACGGTGTTGATGTTCCCCTGGCGCATGAGGATGCGGTCCTCGGGGCCAACCAGCACCGCACCGAAGGGATGGTGGCCATGCAGGGACGCGTTGCGGGCAACCTCGTGGCGGCACGGATATGAGCGATCATCCGGTCGCGAGTCATGTCGCCGGCACTTTCCGCCTTTGAGAGCATTTCATCCGGGGGCACGTTTCTCTCCCCATCACGAAGATTGGAGAAAAAGATTATCATCTTTCATGCGGCAAGCAAAGCGCCTGTCCAGGCTTTTAGCGCACTGGCGCTCCCTGCGGGAATCGAACCCGCCTTTGCAACGTGAGAGGCTGCCGTCCTGACCGATAGACGAAGGGAGCTTGGGCGCCGGGGTTGTCATATCGGGGTCGCGGTTTTTGCGCAAGCGGGGTGACAGAGTTCGGCCCCCACCCCCGCCGCTTTGCGGCGGACCCTCCCCGCAGCGGGGGAGGGATGAAGGAAGGTTAGCGTAGTTTGATCCTTGTCAGCACTGTTCCCTTGCGGATGTCGATCACGATGATTTCGGTTCCGGTGTTCAGTGCCAGGCGGTCGCCGTCGAGGTCCATCTGGTTGACGGTGGTGATGCCGTCTAGTGAAAGGCTTTTGGATTCGGGCGGCGGCGTGTCGCCTCTGGTCGCCACCTTGTAGGCGATGCCTCCCAACAGCACGACAAGCATGAGGACGAGGAGGCCGCCCATGATATAGACGGCGAGTTCCAGAAACCTGAGGCCCGGCTGGGCGATGTCCGGCGCCGGGGTCTCGCCTTGCGGATGATCGTCAGTGCTCATGACCCAAACCTCGCACATCCTCGAAACTACGGCGCTGCCCGCCGGGAGGCTCGACCGCTTCCTGGCGGAGGCGTTTCCGGCGCTCAGCCGGGCGCGGTTCCAGAGCCTTATCGCGGAAGGCATGGTGACTGTCGAGGGGAGGGTCGCGACCGAGGGCAGGGCCCGGCTCAAGGGCGGCGAGATGGTGCGGGTGACGGTTCCCGCTCCCGTCGCGGCCAAGCCCCAGCCCGAGACCATCCCGCTCGCCGTGGTCTATGAAGACGCCGACCTGATCGTCATCGACAAGCCGGCGGGGCTCGTCGTTCATCCGGGTGCCGGCAATGAAACTGGAACTTTGGTTAATGCGCTGATCGCTCATTGCGGCGACAGTCTGTCGGGGGTTGGAGGGGTCAAGCGGCCAGGCATCGTCCATCGCCTCGACAAGGAAACCAGCGGGCTGCTCGTCGTCGCCAAGAACGATTTCACCCATCAGGCTTTGTCGGAGCAGTTCGCCGCCCATGGCCTCGACGGGAAACTCGAGCGCGCCTATCTGGCGCTGGTCTGGGGCGATCCCGAACGCAACCAGGGCACGATTTCGACCGGGCTGGCGCGAAGCTCCGCCAACCGGCAGAAGATGGCGGTGTCGCGCTCGGCCGCGGCGCGGGCCGCCGTCACCCATTACCAGGTTCTGGAGCGTTTTGGCGGGGCGAGCCTGGTGCGCTGCGTGCTGGAAACCGGCCGCACCCACCAGATCCGGGTGCATATGGCCCATATCGGCCATCCGCTGCTCGGCGATCAAACCTATGGGGCGGGCTTCAAAGCCTCTCTGCACAAGCTGCCCGACGAAGCGCGGGCGGCTCTGACGTCTTTCCGGGGCCAGGCGCTGCACGCGACACTCCTGGGCTTCGAGCATCCGCGCACCGCCAAGCCCCTGCGTTTCGAGAGCCCGCCGCCGCCGAAATTCGCCCGGCTCGCCGCTGCCCTCAACCCAACTATGACGGGAATTTGATAATCTGTAACCGGCTTTGTGTCTTATTTTTTCCGCAATTGGCCCTATTATAGGGAACCAAGACCCGGGGTTTACGCTTTGGTCTGTTGAGAAAGGGGACTTCCATCATGGCCCAGACCACGTCGCTGCCAGCGCTTGCCGCCGGAGAAGGCGGACTCAACCGCTATCTCCAGGAGATCCGGCAGTTTCCGATGCTGCAGCCGGAAGAGGAATTCATGCTGGGCAAGCGCTGGAAGGAGCATGGCGACAGCGTTGCCGCTCATCGGCTCATTACGAGCCATCTTCGCCTCGTGGCCAAGATCGCCATGGGCTATCGGGGCTATGGCCTGCCGATCGGGGAAGTCATTTCCGAAGGCAATGTCGGCCTCATGCAGGCGGTCAAGAAATTCGAGCCCGACAAGGGTTTCCGGCTCGCCACCTACGCCATGTGGTGGATCAAGGCCTCGATCCAGGAATTCGTGCTGCGCTCGTGGTCCCTGGTCAAGATGGGGACGACCGCCAACCAGAAGAAGCTGTTCTTCAACCTCAGGAAGGTGAAGGGCCAGATCCAGGCGCTCGAAGAGGGCGATCTCCGCCCCGACCAGGTGACCCATATCGCCAAACGGCTCGGGGTCACCGAGGAGGACGTGGTATCGATGAACCGCCGTCTCTCGGGCGACAGTTCGCTCAACACCCAGATTCGCTCGGACAGCGAGGGTGAATGGCAGGACTGGCTGGTCGACGACAGCAACAACCAGGAAGAGGTGCTGGCCGACAACGAGGAGAA
>JANNSP010000147.1:0-7139 GCA_031402975.1 Hyphomicrobiales bacterium | reverse complement strand
GGCTACTTCCTCTTGACCAGCGCGTCCCGGATTTCGGCCAGCAGCTTTTCGCTTTCGGTCGGACCCGGCGGCGGGGGCGGCGGAGACGCCTTCCGCATCCGGTTGGAAACCTTGACAAGCTGGAACAGCACAAAGGCGATGATCAGGAAATTGATGAGGATGGTGATGAAGGCGCCGAAGCCCAGAACCGGCCCCTGCTTCTGGGCTTCCGCCAGCGTCGTCGCGGTAACGCTCGACGACAGGCCCCAGTAGTAGTTGTCGAAGTTGAGACCGCCGGTTGCCGCACCGATGATCGGCATGATGATGAGACCGACAATCCCGTCGACGATCTTGCCGAAGGCGACACCGATGATGATGCCGACCGCCAGATCGAAGGCATTGCCCTTGAACGCAAACGACTTGAATTCCTGCCACATGTAACCGTTCCCCGTATTGCTGCAATCCGCATCATAGCCATGCTAGGACTGCGGCGCTACAAGTCGATTGACTGGAATCACATCATGCCGTTGCGAGCCCTTTATCCCGCCTGCCAGCCTTATCGCAGGGGCAGGCTGAAAGTGTCCGGCCTTCATGAAATTTACTTTGAGGAATGCGGTGATCCACACGGCAAGCCGGTGGTGGTGCTGCATGGCGGACCGGGCGGCGGCATTTCGCCCTTCCTCCGGCAATTCCACGACCCCGCCGCCTATCGCATCATCCTGTTCGACCAGCGCGGCTGCGGCCAGTCGACGCCTTATGCGGAGCTGGAAGAGAACACCACCTGGGACCTGGTGGAGGACATGGAGAGGCTGCGCCTGCATCTGGGGATCGCCGCCTGGCAGGTGGTGGGCGGGTCATGGGGGTCGACCCTGGCGCTGGCCTATGCGACGAAGCATGGCTCGCTTATCAGCGAACTCATCCTGCGCGGCATCTTTACTTTGCGCCGGTCGGAACTCCTGTGGTTCTACCAGAAGGGGGCGGATGCGCTGTTCCCCGATCTCTGGGAGGGTTTCGTCTCGCCCATTCCGCCGGATGAACGCCACGACCTGATCTCCGCCTATCATCGCCGTCTGACCGGGACCGACAGCGCCCTTCAGATCGAATGCGCCCGGGCCTGGAGCCGATGGGAGGCCGCGACCATTTCGTTGCTGCCCAACCCCGCCCGGGTCGAGGAATTCGGCGCCGACCGCTTCGCCACGGCCTTTGCCCGCATCGAATGCCACTATTTCGTCAATCGCGGCTTCTTTTCCAGCGACGACTACCTGCTGGCCAACGCTTCTCGGCTCAAAGCCATTCCCGGTGTCATCATCCAGGGCCGTTACGACGTGGTGACGCCTGCGGAAACCGCCTGGGCGCTGCACCGGGCCTGGCCCGAGGCGTCGTTTGAAATGATAGCCGATGCCGGCCATACCGCAACGGAACCGGGAATCACGGATGCCCTGGTCCGGGCCACCGACCGATTCAGGCCTGAATGAGCGCGCAGATAAAAATCTCGCACGGCCCGGAACCAATCCACAGAGCCCGCATTATTCGATCAGCCTGTGTGACTCCTGTCGCCGTCCCGAGTTGCGCGGGTTAAGGACCCGCCCATGTTCTCGTAACATGGACGGGTCACTCTTTTGGCGAATCGGTCTAGTCTCGGCCGATGCCACTCGACACCACGATCCTCCAGCTCGGCCAGTATGCCTTCAGCCTTGTCGATCTCCTGATCGCCGGGGCGATGGCGCTTACAGCTTTTCTTCTCATCGCCTGGGTTTTTGCCTGGCAGGCCCGGCGCTTGCACCGGAGCGACGACCTCCGGCGGGCGGCCGAGACGGAATTCCGGCTGGCCGAACTGACCGGAAGCCTCCGCCACTTCACCGAGCAGTCGCAAGGAGCGCAAGCCTATCTGGCGCGCGCCATCGACGAACGCCTGGAACAGGTCGGCCACCGGCTGGGGCTCGGTCTCAGCGAGCAGACGGAACGCACCAGCCGGTCGCTATCCAGCCTCAACGAGCGGCTCGCCGTCATCGATTCGGCGCAGAAAAATCTGACCGAGCTGTCGGGTGAGATGGTGACGCTCAAGGACATCCTCTCCAACAAGCAGTCGCGCGGCGCCTATGGCCAGGGCCGGATGGAGGCGATCGTGCGTGATGGCCTTCCCGCCAACGCCTTCAGCTTCCAGCCGACGCTGAGCAACGGCCTCAGGCCCGACTGCCTGATCCGGCTGCCCGACTCCAGCCTCAAACTGGTGATCGATGCCAAATTTCCGCTGGAGGCTTTCAACGCGCTCAAGCTGGCGCGGAACGACGGCGACCGGCGCGTGGCGGAAACCCGCCTCAGGACCGATGTCCTCAAACATGTGCGGGATATTTCCGAGAAGTACCTGATCGCCGGGGAAACCCACGAGACGGCGGTGCTGTTCGTGCCCTCCGAGTCGGTCTATGCCGATATCCACGAACGCTTCGAGGATGTGATCCAGAAGGCGCACCGGTCACGCGTGATCTTCGCCTCGCCCAATGTGCTGATGCTGCTGATCCAGACCATGCAGGCGGTGTTCAAGGACCAGCGCTTGAGGGATCAGGCGGGGCTGATCAAGGTCGAGGTGTCGCGGCTGCTTGAGGATGTGGGGCGCCTCAAGGAGCGGATCGGCGACCTGCAGAAGCATTTCGGCGCGGCCAGCAGCGATCTCGACAAGCTCAACATCTCCGCCGACAAGGTGGCGCGGCGGGGACTCAGGATCGAGAGTCTCGATTTGAGCGAAATTCCCGAGGAAGCGGAAGCCCAGCGCCTCGCGGGGTGAAGATGCGCGCTACTTGCTGATGAACACCTGCGCCGTGATCGCGTTCTTGATTTCGTTGAAGGCCTTGGCGATGTCGGCGTCGTCTTCGGCGATGAAGAAATTCTTGTCCGGATCGGTGGCGCAGCCGCGCAGGCGGTCGCGCGTGGCCTCGTCCTCGAGATCGAAGGCAACCGTCATGACGATGATGCCCCTGGCTTTGGCATTGGTGCAGATCGCTTCGAGATTTGCCTCGCCCTGCTTCACGCCGCGCGCGCCGCCGGCGCCGAAGGCGGGTTCCGTCTGGCGCCCGTCGGTCAGCAGCACCATCACCTTCTGCAGTTTTTTGGTGCCGAAGGCGGCGCCCTCGGTGAAGGGCGCGTCGGGCGACAGGAGATGGAAGCCGAACTCCGCTCCCAGCGCGATATGGGTCCAGGCATAGGGCTTCATCGCGCTGAGCTGGTTTCTGACGGCGGCGAAATCCGAGGTGAGCGGCATGACCTTGAGATTGTTGGGCGCATAGCCGGAACAGCCGTCCGACAGATGCAGCTTGGCCTGCGGCTGGCCCCATTTCGAATCGTCGCTGGAACCGGGGGTCGCGTCGGTCAGGTTGTAGGGATATTTGCGGTCCTGGGTGCATCCGGTCCACGGGCTGCCCGACTTGCCCACAACGAAGGAAGCGGGAAGTGTTGCATAGACATGGTGCGAAAATGGCACGAGTCCGAATTTGATGTTCTTGGCATTCACCTTTTCGAGATCGGACACCAGCTTGATGGCGGCCTTCTTCATCGCGACATATTTGACCTGCCCGCCCGAGACCTCGGTCATCGAGCCGGAATAATCCAGCACCAGCGCGATCTCGGCCTTCAGGCTGTCGGGCAGGCTGATCTCGGTCACCGCTTCGACTTTCATCAAGCCGATGCCGCCCAACTGCATGAAGGCCGAGGGCAGCGGCAGGCTGGCGGAGGCTTTCACCGTGTCGTTGGAAATCTTGAAGCTGCTGTCGATTTTCAGTCCCGCGATCACGCCCTTCTTGAGATTTGCGGCAAAGGCCTTTTCGGCCGCGTCGATGCGCCCCGATTTACCCAGGTTCTTTGCCGCCGCCGCCGCCAGGGCCCCGGCATCGAGTGCCGACTGCAGTTCGGTCGTGGCGGCGGAATAGCGCATGTAATCGATGGCTGCCCCGGCGCACAGGACGAGCGGAACAGCGGTGATCGCGAAAATGACGGCGGTGGCGCCACGGGTTTGGGCGGCGAAGCGCTTGAGGAGGAGTGCGAGAGAACTGAAATTTGCCATTTGCCTGCTTCCTTGTCCCGGTTCGGAACAGTCCGGTCAGGAAGAAGCAACTAATGGGCCGAAGTCAGAACGGGCGGCGGGCGCGCATCGCGGCGGTGAGGGTGCCTTCGTCGAGATAGTCGAGTTCACCGCCGACCGGCACGCCATGGGCGAGGCGCGATGTCTGGATGTTCAAACCCTGCAGGCGCTCGGTGATGTAGTGGGCGGTGGTCTGGCCCTCGACGGTGGCGTTGACCGCCAGCACCACCTCGCGAACGCCGTCGCTGGCGATGCGCTCGACCAGGCGGGCGATGCTGAGGTCCTCGGGGCGGACACCGGCGACGGCCGAGAGCGTGCCGCCCAAAACATGGTAGAGGCCGCGCCAGGCGGAGGCGCGTTCCAGCGCCCACAGATCGCCCACTTCCTCGACGACGCAGATCAAGGTCCGGTCACGCCGTGGATCGAGGCAGAGGGTGCAGGGATCGACGGTATCCACATTGCCGCATTGCGAACACTCCCTCACCTTGTCGCGCGCCTCGGCCATGGCAGCGGTTAGCGGGGCCAGCAACCGATCGCGGTTCTTGATCAGGTGCAGGGCGGCGCGCCTGGCCGAGCGAGGTCCTAGGCCTGGCAGTTTGGCCAGAAGCTGGATCAGCCGCTCGATCTCCGGCCCCGTCGTGTGGGCCATCAGAAGGGCAGTTTCAGTCCCGGCGGCAGCGGCAGACCGCCGGTCACGGATTTCATTTCCTGCGCCATCACCTGTTCGACCTTGGCCTTGGCATCGGCATGGGCGGCGACAATCAGGTCTTCGAGGATTTCCTTTTCGTCAGGCTTGAGCAGCGAGGGATCGATCGCCAGGCCGGTCATGGCGCCCTTGCCGTTGAGCGTGGCCTTCACCAGTCCGCCACCCGACTGGCCGGTGACGGAGGAGGCTTCGAGCTTCGCCTGCATCTCGGACATGCGCGACTGCATGGCCTCGACCTGTTTCATCATGTCACTCAGGTTTTTCATCGTTCTCGCTCATCACTAGGGTTTCGGGTTCGCGCACGTCGACGATATCGGCGCCGGGAAAGCGTTTGAGAATGGCCTGCACGTCGGGGTGCTCGCGGGCGCCGTGAAACAGGCTGTCGCGGGTTTCCTTGCGCTGCAACGCCAGGGGACGCTCGCCGCCGCCGGGGGCGACGAGGACCATCCAGCGCGATCCCGTCCAGGCTTCGAGTTTTCTGGCCAGTTCGCCCGGAAGGCCCGGAGGGGCGCCCGGCTCCAGCGCAATCTCGATCTGGCCGGGGGCGACCCGGAGCGGACGCACCAGGCGCTCGAGTTCGCCCTTGAGTTTCAGGTCGCGCTTGTCGCCGGCCAGCGCCACGATTTCGGAGAAGCTCGAAAAAGCCCGCGTCTCGGTGATTTGAGGGGCGGGCGCCGCCACGGGTTTCACGGCCAGCATGCCGCTGGTTTCGGCAATCGGCGTGTCCCGTTTTGAAACAGCGGGAGCGGTCATCGTCACAACCTTGCCGCCGGCCTGCTGCGCGGCGATCTTGGCCAGATCCTCGCTGCCCGGCAGGCCTGAGGCATAAGCCAGCCGGATCACCACCATCTCGGCGGCGGCGATGGGATCGGAATGCTGGCCAGTCTCCTTGATGCCCTTGAGCAGCATCGACCAGGCCCTGGTCAGATGGGTCATGGCGATGCGCCGGGCAAAATCGGCGCCGCGGGTCTTCTCCGCTTCGGTGCGGGCGGAATCGGCAAGGGCCACGTCCTTCACCACCTTGAGCCTGGTCACCCAATGGACGAAATCGGCGAGATCGGTGAGGATGGTGAAGGGATCGCCGCCGCTCTTATACTGCTCGCCGATCACCGAGAGGGCGTGGGCCGGATCGCCCGCCATGATCGCCTCGAACAGGTCGATGATCCGGGTGCGGTCGATCAAACCCAGCATGGCGATCACGTCCGCCGCCGTCACCCGGCCCTCGCCATGGGCGATCGCCTGGTCGAGCAGCGACAGGCCGTCGCGAACCGACCCCTCGGCGGCGCGGGCGATCATGGCGAGCGCCTCGGGCTCGGCTTCGACATTTTCCTTCAGCGCGATCGCGGCATAGTGGCTGGCCAGCATCGCTGCATCGAGGCGCTTCAGATCGAAACGCTGGCAGCGCGACAGGATGGTGACCGGCACTTTGCGGATTTCGGTCGTTGCGAAAATGAACTTCACATGCGGCGGCGGTTCTTCCAGCGTCTTCAGAATGGCGTTGAAAGCATTCTTCGACAGCATGTGGACTTCGTCGATGATATAGACCTTGTAGCGCCCCGAAACCGGCCCGTAGCGCACGCTGTCGATAATCTCGCGCATATTGTCGACGCCGGTATTGGAGGCGGCGTCCATCTCGATCACGTCCATGTGGCGCGATTCGAGGATCGCCTCGCAATGGGGGCCCAGTTCCGTCATCTCAGTGGTAGGTCCGGTGCCATAATTGAGGGCGCGCGCGATGAGCCGGGCGGTCGTCGTCTTGCCCACGCCCCTCACTCCGGTCAGCATGAACCCTTGCGCGATGCGCCCTGAGGAAAACGCATTGGCCAGGGTGCGCACCATGGCGTCCTGGCCGATCAGATCGGCGAAGGTCGTGGGACGGTATTTGCGGGCGAGAACGCGATATCCCGAGGCGTTGGCGCCGCTTGCGGCATCTGTCATGGCGGTCAGGATATCTAATAGAGGTGGGAGGCTGGACGGGCAACCCGTTCCGGTCTCGTTGGGGCTGCTTCCTTCCGGACCTGACCCGGTTGGCGAGCGGCACGTCCGCCGCCAACCTCCCGGCCGCTATATCGGAGTTTGCCGCAGGAAAGGCAAGCCTGCTTTCTTATCCTTCTCCACCCGAAGGTTGGGGAAGGTGGCGCGCGCGGTCTTCCGCGCGTGACGGATGGGGCCTTTCTTCGTTGCGGCGAAGACCCCATCCGTCACCCCGGAAAAGGTCCGGGGTGCCACCTTCCCCATGGCTAAGCCATGGAGAAGGAGAAGACTACAGCGAACCCATGATCCGCCGATAGGCGTCCTCGGAGAAGGCTTTCATCGTGGTGGATTCGCGGTTGTATCCCGTTGCTGATAAAATCACGCCGTTCCCGCCGGAACCCGCGGATC
>JANNSP010000146.1:0-11142 GCA_031402975.1 Hyphomicrobiales bacterium | reverse complement strand
GCCTGATGCTCGTTTAGGCGGTACCACCAACAAAATAAGGAGACGGTAATGGCAAAGAACATAATCACATTTGGTCTATCCGATCACGACCTTGGCCGGGAAGAAAAGGGAGTTACCTTCTATAGGGAAATTCAGGAAGAAGGAGGCCAAAGCCGAAAAGGAGCCATGGTGGTAAGCAAAGGGGGTATTCGTTGGTATCCGAAATGGAAGTCTAAAACGAACCATTTCTTAACGTGGGACCAATTTGAAGTCGCTGCTAAAGATAAAGGCAAAAAGCAGAAATAGTCGAGGTGAAAAATCCAAACCTCTTAAAATGAAAACAATCCTGGCATTCGGTGACAGTCTGACCTGGGGTTTCGAGGCGGGAACCTTTCAGCGTCATCCGTTCGATGTGCGCTGGCCCAATGTGCTGGCTGCGGGCCTTGGTCCGGGCGCGCGCGTGATCGACGAAGGCATGAACGGCCGCACGACGGCCTTTGACGATGCCTCGGACGCCGCCAATCTTAATGGCACCGTGGCGCTGCCAATCTTGCTCAAGTCGCACCAGCCGCTCGACCTCGTCATCATCATGCTGGGCACCAACGATCTCAAATTCGCCGCGCGCTGCCGCGCCTTCGATGCCGCGATCGGCATGGGCCGGCTGATCGAGATCGTCCAGCACTTCCCCTTCAACACCAATTACGCGACACCGCAGGTTCTCGTCATGGCGCCGCCCGCGCTGTGCAAGACCGAGGATGAATTCTTCTACGACCTGTGGGACCACGCGATCGAGGAATCGACGAAGTTCGCCAGGCACTATGCCCGGCTTTCAAACGAGCGGGGCGTCCATTTCTTCGATGCGGGAAGTGTCGCCAAAACCGATCCGGCCGACGGCGGTCATCTTGACGCCGCCAATACGCGCGCGCTTGGCGCGGCGCTTGTTCCCGTCGTTAAGAAGATACTCTCTCTGTAGCCAGGACTGGATCACCCATGGCCGAAACGCAATTTGACATCCTCATCATCGGCTCCGGTCCCGGCGGATATGTGACCGCGATCCGCGCCGCCCAGCTCGGCTTCAAGACCGCCATCGTGGAGCGCGAACATCTGGGGGGTATTTGCCTCAACTGGGGCTGCATCCCGACCAAGGCGCTGCTCCGCTCCGCCGAAATCTACCACTACATGAAACACGCCAAGGACTATGGCCTGGCGGCGGACAATGTGAGTTTCGACCCCGCAGCCGTTGTGAAGCGTTCGCGCGGCGTGTCCGGCCGGCTCAATACCGGCGTCACCGGCCTCCTCAAGAAGAACAAGGTGCAGGTCATCTGGGGCGAGGCGAAACTGTCGAAACCGGGTGAAGTCGTCGTCTCGAAACCTGTGAAGGCGGCCATGCAGCCCCAGCCTCCGGAACCCAAGGTTGCGCTTGGCCCGGGCAACTATTCGGCAAAGCACATCATCGTGGCGACGGGTGCCCGCCCCCGCGTGCTGCCGGGCCTCGAGCCAGACGGCAAACTGGTGTGGACCTATTTCGAGGCCATGGTGCCGCCCGCAATGCCGAAATCGCTTCTGGTGATCGGATCGGGCGCCATCGGGATCGAGTTCGCGTCCTTTTACAATTCCATGGGAGCCGACGTGACCGTGGTCGAGATCGTCGACCAGATCATGCCGGTCGAGGATACGGAAATCGCCCGGCTGGCGCAGAAGCAGCTTGAAAAGCTGGGTCTGAAAATCAAGACGAGCGCCAAAGTCACGGCGCTGAAAAAAGCCGCCGACAGCGTGACCGCGACCATCGAGCAGGGCGGGGCCTCCACCAGCATCAAGGTCGACCGCGTGATTTCCGCCGTCGGCGTGACCGGTAATGTCGAAAACCTTGGGCTGGAAGCCCTTGGCGTCAAGATTGAAAAGGGTATCATCGCCGTCGATGGATACGGGCGGACCAATATTGCCGGGCTGTATGCCATCGGCGACGTCGCGGGCCCTCCGATGCTCGCTCACAAGGCCGAGCATGAAGGCGTCGTCTGCATCGAGAAAATCAAGGGACTGGACGTTCATCCCTTGAACAAGGAGCAGATCCCGGGCTGTACCTATTGCCATCCCCAGGTCGCCTCCGTCGGGCTGACCGAACGCGCCGCCAAGGCTGCCGGGTTGGACGTCAAGGTCGGGCGCTTCCCATTCCTCGCCAATGGCAAAGCCATAGCGCTCGGCGAGGACCAGGGACTGGTGAAAACCATCTTCGATGCCAAGACCGGCCGGCTTGTCGGCGCTCACCTGGTGGGTGCCGAGGTCACCGAGCTGATCCAGGGTTTCGTCATCGCGATGGGTCTGGAAACGACGGAAGCCGAGCTCATGCACACGATTTTCCCCCATCCTACGCTCTCCGAAATGATGCATGAAAGCGTGCTCGATGCCTATGGCCGCGTCATTCACATGTAGCGGTTTGGACTTGAAGACGGACCGGCGCTGGGGCATATGCACACCGCTGGAGTCTACTCGGATGGATGGAAAAAATATCGTCATCGCACTGCTCATCGGCCTTGTGGCCGGCTGGCTGGCCAGCTTCATTGTGGGCGGCGGCGGGATCGTGCAATATCTGCTTTCAGGCATTTTGGGCGCGTTCGTCGGGAGTTTTCTGCTGAGCAGGCTTGGCGTCAATCTTGGAATTTCCAACGAGTATGTCCGCGATATCGTGACCGCCATGATCGGCGCCATCATCGTGGTGGTTATCGGCAGACTGGTGAGCTAAGGGGAAAAGCATGAACAATCTTATGGATCTCGGCGGCGGCGTCGGCTGGCTCGGCACGCTATTGATCGGCGGAATCGCCGGATGGATCGCCGAAAAACTGACCAAGTCGGAGATGGGCCTGTTCCTCAACATCATCGTCGGCATCATCGGCGCTTATATCGGCGCATTCCTGGCGAATGCGCTCGGCCTTAGGCTCGGTGAATTTTTCCAGGGCTGGTTCATTGGAAACCTGATCGTAGCGGTTGTTGGCGCCGTCATCCTGATCTATGCCGTTCGGATCATCAGGGGACGCGGAACCGCCTGATGGTGACCGTTGTCGAACTGGCGCGGCCGCGTCATCCCGAAAAGGCCCAACGGCCCGATACGCCGATTTTGCCCAAGCCCGACTGGATCAGGGTCAAGGCGCCGGGTTCGGCGGTTTACGCGGAAACGCGAAAGATCGTCCGCGACAACGGGCTGGTGACGGTGTGCGAAGAGGCCGGCTGCCCCAATATCGGAGAATGCTGGTCGAAGAAGCACGCGACCTTCATGATCATGGGCGACACCTGCACCAGGGCCTGCGCCTTTTGCAACGTCAAGACCGGAATTCCCGGACTGCTGGCCGGCGATGAGCCGGAAAAAGTCGCGGATGCGATCGCCCGCATGGGGCTGTCTCACGCGGTCATCACCTCGGTTGACCGCGATGACCTCGAAGACGGAGGTGCTACGCATTTTGCCCGCACCATCCGGGCCATTCGCGCCACGTCTCCGGCCACGACCATCGAAGTTCTCACCCCCGATTTTCTGAGGAAGGCTGGCGCGCTTGAAAAAGTGGTGGACGCCAGGCCGGATGTCTTCAACCACAATCTCGAAACCGTGCCGTCGCTCTATTTGACGATCAGGCCGGGCGCGCGTTATTTCCATTCGCTCCGTCTTCTGCAGCGCGTGAAAGAGCTCGATCCCAAGATGTTCACCAAATCGGGCGTCATGGTGGGCTTGGGCGAGAATCGCGAGCAGATCATGCAGGTGATGGACGACATGCGCTCCGCCGATATCGATTTCATCACCATCGGCCAATATCTGCAGCCCACCCGCAAGCACGCCGCCATCGCCCGCTTCGTTACCCCCGACGAATTCAGGGCCTATGAGACGATCGCCTATTCCAAGGGCTTTCTCATGGTCGCGTCCAGTCCGCTCACCCGCTCCTCGCACCATGCGGGAGACGACTTCGCACGATTGAAATCCGCCCGCACGAAACAGACAGGACACTGACGAATGACGAAATATTCGCTTACACGCCGTGTTCCTTACACGATGGAGCAGGTATTCAAGATTGCCGGCGACGTGGCCAATTACAAGGAATTCGTGCCGCTGGTGAAGAAGTCGATCGTCAGCAACAAGAAGGCCTTGGCCGACGGGCGCGCAACATTCGATGCGGAAGTCTCCGTCGTCTATGCCAAACTAGGCATTCACGAGACGATGACCAGCAAAGTCACGGTCGATCCCGTGGGACTGGTTGTGAAGTCCCATTGTTCCGATGGTCCGGTCAAATCCCTCGATTCCGAATGGAAACTGGTGAAGGTGGATGCGAACACCACGGAAATTCAGTTCACCGTGGACTACACATTGAAAAGCCGCAGCCTGCAGTTTCTCATTTCCGGGATGTTCGACATGATGTTGCGCAAGGTGATGCGAGCCTTCGAGCGGCGCGCGCACAAGCTCTATGGCCCGGTAGCGGCCTGAGCGATCGCTAGTTCGAGCGCCGCTGTGACCGATAGCAGGCGAATGTTTTCCCGGCCCCGATCGCCGAGCATGAGTTTTCCGTGCAACGTGGGATGATTTCTGCGCGCGCTAGCAATATGCACCAGTCCGACCGGCTTGCCGGCCGATCCGCCGCCCGGCCCCGCGATACCGGTAACCGAGACTGAAATCTCCACTCCCCGCCGGTTGAGCACTCCCTCCGCCATCAAGCGGGCCACCGTCTCGCTCACCGCGCCATGTTCCGCGATTTGGTCATGGGCAACGCCCAGCAGGCTCGTCTTCGCTTCGTTCGAATAACTGACAATTCCGCAGTCCACGACGTCCGAAGAGCCGGCGATTGAGGTCAGGACCGCGGCAATCAGGCCGCCGGTGCAGCTCTCGGCGGTCGCCAGGCGAAGTCTTCTTTCGCGGCAGAGAATCAGGAGCCGGTTGGCCAGCGCGACATGAACGTCAGTATACATAGGGCAGTCTCACCGTCACTGTGGCGAATGCCGCGATGCCTTCCCCGCGTCCGATGGCTCCGAGCCCCTCCGTGGTTGTCGATTTGATGGCGATGCGGTTGGTACCTATTCCCAGGATCGGCGCGAGGACTGCCTTCATGGCATCGCAATGGGGAGCGATGCGAGGGGCTTCCGCCAGAATTGTCAGATCGGCATTCGCAATCACGCCCCCTCGTTCACGAATTAGCCGCATTGCCTTCTCGAGAAAGATGGATGATGCCGCATTTCGCCATTGTGGCTGGGTTGGTGGAAAATGTATTCCGATGTCGCCTTCGCCGATGGCGCCGAGAATTGCGTCGGTCAATGCATGCATGGCCGCGTCGGCATCGGAGTGGCCCTTGAGTTTTGCCGTGTGTGGAATCGTCACGCCGCACAGAATGACCGCGTCACCCGATTCGAACGCATGGAAGTCGATCCCCTGGCCAACCCTCACATCGGGCACGCTAGATAGGGCAGTTCGCGCCAGTTGGCGGTCCGCTTCCTCCAAATCTCTCCCGCTGGTGACCTTCCAGTTTTCCGGATTGCCGGGAATCATGGCAATCGCAATGCTTTGCGCTTCGGCCACTGCGGCATCGTCCGTCAGGTTGCGGATACCGTCCGCCGCACAGGCTCGATGGGCGGAAAGTATTGTGGCGTAACCGAAACCCTGGGGGGTCTGCGCCGTCCACATCGCGGCCCGGTCCACCGTTTTGGCAATAATGCCTTCCGGCGCATGTTTCAGGGTTTCGGTCATGGGCATACCGGGCACGACCCCTTCGTGCCGATCGAGTTCGGCGATAACCGCGGATATGATGTCCCTCGACACAAACGGCCTGGCTGCATCGTGGATGAGGACTTTCTCCGGTGAAAACCGGGTCAACGCCTCGATCCCGATCCGGCACGATTCCTGTCTTGTCGCCCCGCCGGCGACTGGCTTCGCCAGCGCTAGTCCGGCGCAGGATTGCACAAACCACTCTTCCTGGCCCTCGCCAATGACCGGTTGCACGAGATCGATCTCCGGATGATCGCTGAATGCCTTGAGCGACCACCAGATCATGGGTTTGCCGCCAATGAGGCGATATTGCTTGGGCCGTTCGCCTCCCGCCCGGAGGCCGGAGCCGCCGGCCACAATCACTGCCGCCACTGTCATGGTTTCGCTTTATCAACCTGCAATCCCTCGGGCAAGAAATGTGACTTGACGCACTGCAACATAAAGCTATGCTGCCACAAAATTAAACAGCGCGGAAAAACGCATTATAAATGGGCAGCATTTCAATAGGTTCTGTCGCGCTACGCAATCGCGTTTTCCTGGCGCCCATGTCCGGGGTGACCGATCAGCCGTTCCGGACCATCGCCGCCGAACATGGCGCGGGCCTCGTCGTTTCGGAAATGGTTGCCAGCGAGGAACTGGCGAAAGCAAGACCCGATATGGTCCGCCGCGCCGCGGGAGCGCAGGCGATCCGGCCCTTCGCCATTCAATTGGCGGGGAGGGAAGTTCATTGGATGGCCGAAGGCGCGCGCGTGGCACAGGACATGGGCGCCGACATCATCGACATCAACATGGGGTGTCCGGCCCGCCAGGTGACGGGCGCGCTGTCGGGATCGGCGCTGATGCGCGATCTCGATCACGCCATGACGCTGGTGGAAGCGACCATTAGGGCCGCCAAGGTTCCGGTGACACTCAAGATGCGCCTCGGCTGGGACGATGCGACCATCAATGCGCCGGAACTGGCCAGGCGCGCCGAGGCCGCCGGTATCGCGATGATTACCGTACACGGCCGTACCCGATGCCAGTTCTATGGCGGCAAGGCCGACTGGAATGCGATTGCCAGGGTGCGCGACGCCGTGAGCATTCCGTTGATCGCCAATGGCGATGGCGTGTCGATCGCCGATGCCAGGACAATGCTCGCCGAGTCCGGCGCGGACGGCATCATGATCGGCCGCGGCGCCTATGGCCGTCCCTGGTGGCCTGGAGTTATCGCAAACCGGCTCGACCCTGGCAGCGGTATCGAAGAACCGCAATTGACCGAGGAAGCTGGAATCGTATCGAACCATCACGCCTCGATCATCGAACATTATGGCGCGGCACACGGGAACCGTATTGCCCGCAAGCATATCGGCTGGACCGTGGGACGGCTGGCGGAGCGTGGATACCTCTGTCAGGACGAGGCGGTGTCATGGCGCGAAAGGATGTTGGGCACGTCCTGCAATCAAGCGGTCGCGGAGTTCATTCGCGACATGTACGAGGCGCTTGACGTGAGGAAGGCCGCTTGATGCGCGCCCAGCCCAATTCCGAATTTTCGCCGCAGCACCGGGCGGTCATTGACGCCATCCCCAACGCCTTGATCGCGCTGGACGAGGACAACAACATCTGTCTCGCCAACAGCGCGGCGGAGAATTTTTTCCAGACCAGCAGCGCGGTGCTAAGGCGCCTGCGGCTCACCGACCTCGTGCCATTCTCGAGCCCGGTTCTCAACACCGTGGTTCAGGCCCGCAACAGCGCCGGCGCCATCAATGAATATGCGATCGCCGTCGGCACGCCGCGCCATGGCGGCGAGCGCATCGTCGACGTGCAGACGGCGCTGATGACCGAAGACCCGCGCTTCGTTCTGATCATGCTTCTCGAACGCTCTATGGCCCACAAGATCGACCGGCAACTGACGTCCAGGGGTGCGGCGCGGTCGGTCTCGGGCATGGCGGAGATGCTGGCTCATGAGATCAAGAACCCGCTCGCCGGAATCAGGGGTGCCGCGCAATTGCTCGAACCCGGCCTCGGTCAGGAAGACCGGGCGCTTGCACGCCTGATCTGCGAGGAAACCGACCGCATTCGCGATCTCGTCGACCAGATGGAAGTGTTTTCCGACGATCGCCCGCTCGACCGCAAGCCGGTGAACATTCACATGGTCCTCGAACGCGTCAAGCAACTGATGATCGCCGGACGCTCGGCTTCGGTCACCATCCGCGAGGACTACGACCCGTCCCTGCCACCGGTTCTCGGCAACAGGGATCAACTTGTTCAGGTCTTTCTCAATCTCGCCAAGAACGCCATGGAAGCGATCGATGCAGGGGGTGCGACCGGTGAAATCCAGTTCACCTCGGCTTTCCGGCCAGGCATCAGGCTGACCGTTCCCGGCACCGGCGAACGGATAACGCTGCCGCTGGAAGTCTGCGTGCATGATACGGGCCCCGGCATACCGGAGGAACTCAGGCAGAATATTTTCGATCCGTTCGTCACCACCAAGCCTGGCGGAAAAGGGCTGGGGCTCGCCCTCGTCGCCAAGATCGTCCGCGATCACGGCGGCATCGCCGAATGTGTTGCGCGCGAACGGGGCACCACGTTCAGGGTTTTGCTGCCCATGCTGAAAACCGGCAGTGATGGAATGACGGCCGGTGACGGAGCCGCCCTCGCATGAGCAAGACCGTCCTCATCGCCGATGATGACAGCACGATCCGCACGGTGCTGAGCCAGGCCCTTGGCCGCGCGGGCTACAGCGTCCGTTCAACCGCGACGGCCACCGCGCTGTGGCGCTGGATTTCCGAAGGGCAGGGCGACGTTGTCGTGACCGATGTCGTGCTGCCCGATGAAAATGCCTTCGATGTCATGCCGCGCATCAAGAAGCTCAGGCCCAATCTGCCGATTATCGTGATGAGCGCCAAGAACACCATCATGACGGCGATCATGGCGGCGGAGCGCGGCGCTTATGACTATCTGCCGAAGCCTTTCGATCTCAACGCCCTGGTGCAGACGGTGGGCCGGGCGCTTGAGCAATCGGCCCGCCCCGCCGTTGCCATGAGCCCCGGACCTTCCGAAAACCTGCCGCTCATCGGTCATTCCCCGGCCATGCAGGAAATCTACCGGATCATCGCGCGCCTCACCCAGACCGATCTGACCGTGATGATCGTGGGCGAGTCCGGCACCGGCAAGGAACTCGTGGCGCGGGCACTTCACGACTATGGCCGCCGCAGACGAGGCCCCTTCGTCGCGGTGAACATGGCGGCGATTCCCCGCGAGCTGATCGAGTCGGAGCTGTTCGGCCACGAGAAGGGAGCTTTCACCGGAGCGACCAGCCGCATGGCCGGGCGGTTCGAGCAGGCTGAAGGCGGCACGCTCTTTCTCGACGAGATCGGCGACATGCCGCTCGAGGCGCAGACCCGGCTGCTGCGCGTCCTGCAGCAGGGCGAATACACCGCCGTCGGCGGATTGATGCCGATCAAGACCAATATCCGGATCATCGCCGCCACCCACCGCGATCTCCGCCAATTGATCGGCCAGGGCCAGTTTCGCGAGGATCTGTTTTTCCGGCTCAATGTGGTGCCATTGCGCCTGCCGCCGTTGCGCGAACGGAGCGAAGACATCCCCGATCTGGTGCGGCATTTCCTTAACCGCGCCGCCGCCGAAGGACTGCCGCGCAAGGAGATGACGGCCGAAGCGATCGAGAACCTCAAGCAGCACAGATGGCCGGGGAATGTCCGGGAACTTGAGAACCTGATCCGGCGCCTGGTGGCAATCGACATCGACGACACGATCACCGCTGCCTCGGTCACGCGGGAACTGACGGCGGGTCCGGCCTCGCCGGAGCACGGCACGACACCCAATCCTGAAAGCAGCCTGGCGGAATTCGCCGAGAACTATTTTACCCGGTACTTCTCGGGATTCGGACCGAACCTGCCACCGGTTGGGCTTTACGAGCATATGCTGATGGAAGTCGAACCGCCTCTCTTGCGCGCCGCCCTGGTGGCGACCTCGGGCAACCAGCTACGCGCCGCCGAACTGCTCGGCATCAATCGGAACACGCTCCGGGTCAAACTGCGCGAACGCCAGATCAAACCGCTCAGGGGTCTCTGACCTGTCGCAAATCCGCCACCTTTACTGTTGATTTCCTGCAACAGGTGGTATTCGACGGGGGTCATGGTTCAACCGAGCGAAAATAGGCTTTCGCGGCGCCTGCGCCGGCTGACCGGCTGGGCGGGACTTGGCATGGTCATGCTCGGAATTGCCACCGGGCTCGCGACCTTTGCCATCCTCACCGGCCTGACACCCATCCGTCCGACGCCTGGAATTACCACGCTGCTGCTGGTCGGCAACGCCGCCCTGGTCTTTGTTCTGGGAGTCATGATCGGCGGCCAGTTGCTGTTTCTGGTCTTGGAGAAGCGGCGAGGCACCGCGGGCGCCGGCCTCCATTTGCGGCTGGTCCTCTTGTTCAGCCTCATTGCCGTGGTGCCGGCGATCGTCGTGGCCGCCTTTGCCACAGTCACGCTCAATCGCGGACTTGACACCTGGTTCTCCGAACGGACCCGCGCCATCGTCGATTCCGCCGTCACCGTGGCGGAAGCCTATCTCCGCGATCATGCGGATGCGGCCAGGGGCGATGTTGCCGGCATCTCGGCCGACCTGTCGCAGCAGAAGCCGCTGTTCGACAACGACCGCGCCGCCTTCGTGCGCCGGGTTGCCCGGCATGCGGCTCTTCGCGGGCTCGCCGGAGCCTTTGTCTTCGACCCCGCCGCCAAGCGGCTCGATGTCAATGTCACCGTCAACGACAAGATCAAGTTCGTGGCGCCGTCTCCCGACGCCATGAAGCGCGCCGAGGCGGGCGAGCTCGTGGTGATTCCGCCAGGGCAGGGGGGCAATGTCGTCCGTGCACTGATTGCGCTGCAAAACTTTCCAGGGCTGTATTTCTATGTCTACCGCGTCATCAATCCTTCGGTCATCGACCAGCTTGCCAAGACCCGCGAAGCCAAGGAGGAATATGACCGGCTGATGCAGCAGCGCACCGGCGTGCAGCTCACCTTCGGCATGATGTATGCCCTCGTCGCCTTCGTGTTCCTGCTCGCCGCCATCTGGATCGGGTTGTGGTTCTCGGATCGTCTGGTGGCGCCTGTCGTGCGCTTGCTCGATGCGTCGCGCCGGGTGCTGAAAGGCGATCTCGACACGAAAGTGGAAACCATCGACGGTCCCGGCGACCTTGCCACTTTGTCCCATACGTTCAATCTGATGACCCATCATATCAAGGAGCAACAGGACGAGCTGGTGGCGACCAACGAGAAGCTCGATACCCGCCGGCGTTTCACCGAAGCCATGCTGGCTGGCGTGTCCGCGGGCGTGGTTGGTCTCGACGGCGAAGGGAATATTACTCTTATCAACCGCATGGCCTCGCGCCTTCTCAATGCCGCGCCCGAAGATGTCGAAGGCCGTCACTATTCCGA
>JANNSP010000145.1:0-15717 GCA_031402975.1 Hyphomicrobiales bacterium | reverse complement strand
CCCACCTGGAAAAGCATCATGCTGGTGGCCGAGCAGGGCCGCACCCCCATGGGACTCGCCGGTATTCCCTATGACGACTCCTACGCGCAATATGCAGTTGCCAATGCCGACGAACTCCAGCCTGCGAGCGACGAGGTCGATACCGGCGGCGCTGCGGCAACGCTGGCGTCGGCCGACCCTGACAACGTGACCACGGTCCTCAACGACATGTTGGGCGTGTTCAAGGAGGAACAGCCCCAAACGTCAAAGAAGACGGCGATGTCGCCCTCGCAGCAGGATGCCTTCGTGCTGCCCAGGGCCAATACCGACAGGAAGAAGAAGAAGTCCTTCTTCAATTCGATCTTCGGATCGATGGAAGAAAAGAAGGACCGGAAAAAGCGGAAGAAGAAGCCGCTGTTCAGTTTCTAGCCATGAATTTGCGCAAGCTTCCGGGCGCCGTCCTCACTTTGGCTGCGGGCGCCGCCCTCGGATTGATCAGCGCGATGCTGGCGATCGAATTGCTGGGCTTCGCGCCGGCGGCTCCTGGAAGCATCTGGCAAAGCCGCGACACCTCGCCCGACGCCACGGCCCACCCTTACGCGGTCGCGCATTACCTGCTGCAGGGGCGGCTGCCCGCATCCACCGACCAGACCCATGAATTCTCGGCCGATCGCGATCAGGAGGGCAACCGCATCTCCGCCGAATGCACCTATGCGCTGACCGGAAAGCCCGATACCGGCCACTGGTGGAGCCTGTCGGCCGGCAGCGGCACGCGCGGCTCCGATCCCCACAGCACCTTTCTCACCTCAAGCGACGCGGTGCGCAATGCCGATGGAACGCTCAGCGTCACCCTGTCGCAGCAGCCGATGCCCGGCAACTGGATCAGGCCGCCCACCCCCGGCCGCTACATGCTGATCTACACGGTCGCGGGTTTTTCCGCGGCGGGCGATGCCGGCGCCGTTCCGCCCTTCACGCTCAACAAGGTCAGGTGCTGAGTGGCGCGGCTCTACTGGATTTTCACAAGCCTGGTGCTGGCCATCGCCGTTCACGCAGGCTATGTGCTGGTGGCGCCGTCTTACGCGCTCCATCGCAGTCTTGACGCCCTGGTGGCGGAGATGGGGGTGAACCGGTTTTTCATTCTCCAGCCCAGAGATCAGGCGCGGCTGTTTCCGGCCTTCCCGCCAGAGCATGTGTTCGGCGCCTGCGCCTTCGACCTCGCCGACACGAAGATCGCACTCAGCGCCAATATGCCGGGCGGGATGTGGACGCTCACCATCTATTCGGCCACCGGCGATGTCTTCTATACGCTCAACGATACGCAATCGGGAACCGGCAGCTTCACCGTGTCGCTGTCGCTGGCGCCGAGTCTCGTGGACATGATTACCCAGGCGGGAACCGAGGATTCCGTCAACATCACCGGCTGGGAGGTGAACACCAACGAGCCGACGGGACTTGCGGTGTTCTGGATTCCGGTAAGCGAGGAAGCGATGCGGGCCGATGTCATCAACACTTTGGGCGTGACCCAGTGCCGCCCCGACTCGTCGCCGTCATGACGGATCGGCGGCCGCCTGCGCCAAAGCGCCACGCACGGTTTTCGGCCGCTCCGGCGGAGTGAAATCGCGCCGTTCGACCTGGACGCCGGTAAAAAGGAGAACTTCCGACTTGAGCATCCGCGCGGATGGTTGCCGCGCCGAAACCCGGTCCGCTGGAAATTCGATCACCGCACTCATGGAGCCGTCCCTTGTTCGAAATAGAGTCGCGATTAATGAGGTTTTGAGTTAATAAACCGATAAGCGGAATCACTCGCGCGCCACTTTGAGTCCGGCAGTGCCTTTGCGGTCTTCGACTTCCACCACCCAGATATCGGCATCGAATGTCAACCGCCGCGCGATGATCCTGTCGATGTCGCTTTGCTCCGCAGGATACGGAATTTCCTCGATGAAGCGGCGTTCGCCCTCGTCATCATAGGCGGGGCCGGGGGCCGGCCCGAAGAAATGCTGCGTCCCGTCCAGATGATTGACAATGACATGGACCGCACCCGCTTCGGCGGCGCCCTTGTTCAGCACCGCGCCGTACATGCCTTCGACCTGGCAGCGGCGGAGGAACGCATGCACCCAGATTTCCGATTTGAGCCTGGGCGTCGCCGTCATTGTCCGGCGGTAATCTCCGACTGTCCGCTCATCTTGGCAAGCTCGGCCAATAGCTCGCCGGAAATTTCGCCGGTCTCGGCCAGGCCCCGGTCGCGCTCGAACTGGACAATGGCGCTCCGCGTCGTTTCGGTCATCTCGCCGTTGATCTCGCCCGGCAGATAGGCAAGCTCCGCCAGTCCGGTCTGGACGCGGCGGATCTTGGCGCGAACCTCGGCTCCGGCATCGGCCTCGACGGAACCCGTGAACAGCGAGGCCTCCGCCACCTCGCGGGTAAAGCGGATATGCTCGATCAAACCCGGCGAGGGTTCGCCGGTGATGCTGAGGTCGGTTGCCTTCTGGTAGGCCTCGATCGCCAGCCTGGTGCGTTTGCCGGCCACGCCGTCGACCACGCCCCGGTAGAATCCGGCGGCCAGCAGTTCGCGCTGCACCTGTTCGACCAGGGGATCGTAGCGCAGCCGCACGGTGGCCGATTCGACCGCCTCGGCATCGACGACCAGCCGCGTGGTGGCGCCTTCGCGGAGTGCCGCGTAAGTGCGGCTGGTCTGGCCGAAGAAGGCGTTGTAGCCGATGGCGATCGCCGTCACCGCCGCCGCGGCGACCGCAAACAGCGATGCCACGCCCAGCCGGCGCCCCCGCCGTTCAATCACATCGCGCATTCGATCACTACCAACAGACTCACCTGATGCAGCCGGCCCCGGACTCTTGGAGTAAAAATGCACGCGTCGGAGTTAACACCGCCTTTCCAAGAGCCACCGATGCTTAACCTTCGGCGTCCTGTACACCGGCAATTTTAGATAATTCGACCCGCCGCGTTTCAGCCAAATGCAAGAACTTGGCGCTATCAACGGCCCAAATCGGCAAAAGGACAACGGCAATGGGTGTCTTTCGGACGATCATGGTTCTGACCGGCATCACGGTTTTCATGCCGGCCCCCTCGGAGGATGCGGCGACCGTGTCGCCGGCGCGCGAAAGCGTGTCGGTGGTGTCGGCTGCGTCACAAACCGTGGCCGATGTCGCCTCGTTCTGCAGCCGCCAGCCCGGCGTTTGCGATACCGCGGGCTATGTCGTCGCTAAACTCGAAGCCAAGGCCAAATACAGCGTCCGCCTCATCTATGAATGGGCGAGCGAAGCCAATGGCGAACCCCGGGTCTCGCCGCTCGCGGATGTGGCGGCGCGCGATCCCATCGCTACCGGATCGGTCCTGGCCTCGCGGTCGACGCTCCGGATGGACGATCTCATTCCGCGCTGGCGCGAACCCAAATCCCGCCAGCAGGGTTGAGAAGGTTCGTCTTCCGGCCTATCTAGCGGGCAATCGCCCGCTGGAATGAGACATTGAGCGAAATTGACAATCTGAAATCGGATTTCGAGCTTCTCGACGATTGGGAAGACCGCTACCGCCATGTGATCGAATTGGGCCGCGAGCTTCCTCCACTGGACGATTCCGAGCGAACCCCAGCCAACAAGGTCAGCGGCTGCGCCAGCCAGGTGTGGATCACGTCAAGGGTTGAACCCGGCCCGCAAGGACCGATCCTGCATTTGCGCGGAGACAGCGACGCCCTCATCGTCAAGGGCCTCATCGCCATCGCCTTCATGCTCTATTCCGGAAAATCGGCGCGGGACATCCTGGCGACCGACGCCGGCGTGCTATTGGGAGCGCTCGGCCTCCGCGAACACCTGACCCAGCAGCGCTCCAGCGGATTCGCCTCGATGATTCTGCGCATCAAGGCTGACGCGCAGACAGCGCTTCAGATGGCTTGATCAAGCCATAGTGTCGAGCCAATGCTGTCAGCGCCAGACCGAGTACCGTCCGCCCGGTCCGCTGCGGCATGTCTAGCAGGCGCTCGGCCTGTTCGAGGCCGGAGACGAGGCAGCACACATGTACCAGGATCGAAGATAGTTCCGGGCCGATACTATCAAGCGCCCGGTGGTATTTCTGCCGTGCCGCGATGGCGCTGTCGCTCACCCCGGCGAAATCGCCGGATGTTCCCCTCGCACCCATATCCCACGAGGCGGTGACGCGGCGCTCCAGGCGCGAGCGCTCATAATCGGCGCGCAAGCGCTCGCCCGCCAGGAATTGCGGGTCGGAGATCAGTTTCCGCGATTTGAGCCAGGCCAGCGGGCTTTCGGCTGGATTGATCTCGGGCGTTGCTCCCTCTTCGCGCAGCGGCCGGTGATCGCCGGCCTTGCCGCTCATGACCTGCCGCATCGCCAGAGTCATCAACCCGCCGCCCGGCCGCTCGACCAGGTGCCCCTTGGCCCGCATGGCGTCCACCAGCCAGGTCTCGACCCCGTCAAGCGGCCGCCGGTAGCCGTTGCCCCGGCTGAAAACCGCCCATTTCGCCCCGCTTTCACCGACATAGCCCTTCGACAGGAACAACCGCCGGCTGAGCTGCTGGCTCTCGCGGAGATAGACTTTGGCAGGAATGGAAACACTCATGGGGGCCGCTCCTCTTTGACGTGACGAGAGATAGCAGTTACGGAAAAAGGAAACAATACCTATTCGTCTTCTCCCGTCAAGGCCGGCTCACCATGCCCAGATCGACATATTCCTCCGCCGTGGTCTGGAAATGGTCGAGGCAGAGGATCAGGGCCACACCGTCCGTTCCTTCCAGCGTCAAGGGCAGTTTCAGCCAGAACTGGACCAGGTGTTCCTTGTGCACCCTCGGACCCCGGATCACGCCCTGCGCGGGCTTGCCGTCCTCGATCGTCCGGCGGAAGGCTTCGAGCCAGTAGTCGCGCTTGTCGCCCCAATCCAGGTCCTCGACATAAAGCCCGGTGATTTCGCGGTCATAGACGTCGCGGAGCCTCGTTCCCGCGAGGCGGATGCGGCAGCGGCCGTCCGCCACCTCGATCAGGCTGACATGGGGAAGGAGCCTCGGGATATGCGCCGGATGGATGTCGCGGCGGTCGGGCATCGCCCTTCCGCTCGCTTTTTCCAGCCAGTAATCATAGAGTTGGCGCTGTTCGGGCAGCACAAGCTGCGCCCTGAACGCGATATGTCCCGATGCCGATTTCACGCGTGGCCCGCCTCTGACGGCGAATCGTTGCCCCGATCCCCTGGCCCTGCTTATGAATCGGCGCGCGGCACTCCGCAAGAGTCGAGCACCGGTAAATCGCCTCAGCGTCCGCGGCGCTGGCCCAGTCCCATGCGCTTGGCTAGGTTTGACCGGGCCTGGGCGTAGTTGGGCGCCACCATCGGATAATTGGCGTCAAGGCCCCATTTCTCGCGATATTGCTCGGGCGACAGGTTGTAATGGGTGCGCAGATGGCGCTTCAGCGACTTGAATTTCTTGCCGTCTTCGAGGCAGATCAGATAATCCGGCGAAATCGATTTCCTGACCGTGACGGCCGGCCGCAATTCGGCGCTGTCGTCCTTGGCCGTCTCGCCCCCCACCGCCGCCGTGAGCGAGCGATAGACCTCGCCGATCAGCCGCGAAAGCTCGGTTTGCGACACCTGATGATTGGACACATAGGCAGCAACGATCTCGGAGGTCAGTTCAACGATCCTGTTATTGCTGTCCATTACTGTGTCTCCGGGCGCTTATTTCTTCGAGACTTCAATATTGCGGAACGAGCTGGAACCAAAGTGAAATAAATCTCAGTTCTGCGGCGCGTAGGGACCGGATTTCTGCGCCGCCCAATCCCAGTAAGTCAGCAGGATGCGGGCCTTGTTGAAGGACAGCGTATCGAACAGCGTCTGCAGTTCCGTGGTATTCCTGTCGATCCGCAGTATTCCGCAATCGGACAGCTTGAGCCGATCGACAATGGCACTGAAATTACCTCTGGCATAGCCCATGGCCTTGAGCACCACGGCAATGGGTTCGCCGTCGCGGTCGGAGAGGATGCGCATGGCGTTCTCCTGGCAAATGCCGCCGATGCCGGCCAGTTGCCCGGCGGCATCCTCGATTCTGCCCTTGACGGCAAGGTTGATGACGTTCTCGATCAGGTCCTTGGCTGGAAACTTGGCCTCCGCCGGCACGAGTTGCCCGGCATCCGTGCCTTCCATCGACAAAGTGATCTTGAGGATCTTGTTGAGGGTTTCCGAGTCGGTCAGGAAGCGCGAGAAGATGAAGCGGCGGAGTTCGGCTGGCACCAGCCAGAACAGTTCGAAGGCAACCGGCGCCGGCAAATCGGGCCTCGTGGTCAGCGGCGCCAGCAGCGCGTGATGGAGTGCCGCCTGTTCGGCCAGGCGGTGGAAGGCGCCATGCGACAAGGCGGCGCCCGGATTGCGGATCAGCGTCAGCAGGACCGAAGGGTCGCCTTCCTCGATCAGGCGGTCGCCAAGGGCTGGAGAGATGATGCGGCGGCGCGCGATCATGCGAAGTTTCGTGGTATCGTGGCCGACCGCCGCATTGATCAGGTCCTGGTCGGTGATATGCATGCAGCGTTCGAGCAGCGGCCCCGCCACTTCGGACCGCTTGTCGCGGATGAGGCGCGCCACCAGCAATTGCGGCGGCGCATCCATGAGTGCGAGCCGCTCCACCACATTGACCAGTTGGCGGACCGGGATGCGGGGAACCAACCGCAGCAGCGTGTCGGCGGCAAGCGCGCGTTCCTGGGGAAGGGCCGAGCCCGCCGTCGACGACATCATGTCGAGCAGCGAGCGCGCCAGTTCGCCCGCGTCCTCGTCGACATCCTCGGTTTCGGCCGGCAGCGGCTGGTGGATCGCATCCTTCTCGGTTTTGGAAAAAGGATCGAGCGCCGGGGCTGCCTTCAGCAGGAGCGACGTTGACGGCCCGAGCTTGCCGGCCAGGGTCTGGGACAGATCGCCGGTGTCTTCGCCGTCGGACAGAATTGCCGGCCCGGCCGGTAGCGGCTCGGGCTGCACAGAGGGCGCGACACCACTCTCGTCCTCGATCATGAGCGCCATTTCGCGCAGGAACGCCGCGCGTTCGGAAGCGGACGGCCTGGCATAGATCGCATCCGACACGGTCTTCATCATCGCCTCGACCACCCGGTCGGCAAGCGGTGTCACCGGTTTCTCGATCCTCGGCGCTTCTTCGGCTTCGACAGGCTCGGCCGGGGCGGGTGCGGCTGCAAGGACTTCTACTTCGGGCTCGATCCACGCTTCCGGCTCCTCTTCGGCCGGAACTGGCTGGGGCTCGATCACCTCGGGACGTGCTTCGACCCGAGTCTCAGGTTCGGTTTCCGCTACAGATACCTCGATCGCCGGCGGATCGATTATTTCTTCCGCTGCGGGAACTTCCACTTCGACCGCTTCGCTCAAGGCGAGGATGGACTCGGATTCCGGGGGATTGGCGACAGCTTCAAGTGCCGCGAGGACGGGGTTTTCCGCTTCGCCGGGGATCAGATCCGGTATTTTGAAAACGAGCGGGGGTGCGACGGTTACGGGTTTTTTGGCCAGCCTGGCGGCCAGCAAGCGGAAGCTGTCCGCGGTTACGCGGCGGCCTGACTCTGCGGCGGCCTGACTATCCGCTTCCAATCCTTGCTCGAACATGAGGCGCGACACGGTCCCTTCATTAACCAGAAAAGACCGGGAAGCTGTAAAGTTGCTTAAACGCGGGCGAAATCAGTGGGTTTCGAGGGGTGCCGAGTGGCATCATGGTTAACTGTGGGTAAATGCGAGAGAAATCCCCGATCTTCACTTTTGCCGCGCCTGCGCCCATATCAGGCACCGCAAACAAAGGCGGGTTCCATGACATCAAAGATTACCAAAAGCGAGGCCGAATGGCGTTCGGCGTTGGCGCCTGAAGCTTACAAGGTGCTGCGCGAGCATTCGACCGAGCGGCCCTTCACCAGCCCCCTCAACGACGAAAAGCGGCAGGGCATGTTCATCTGCGCCGGCTGCGGCAAGGAGCTTTTCCCGTCGTCCACAAAATTCGAGTCGGGCACCGGCTGGCCCAGTTTCTACGCGCCGCTCGACCAGACAGCGGTGGGCGAGCAGGAGGACCGCTCGTGGTTCTCCAGGCGCACCGAGGTCCATTGCGACGCCTGCGGCGGGCATCTGGGCCATGTTTTCCCCGATGGCCCCAAACCCACAGGGCTTCGCTACTGCATCAATGGCGTGGCACTCGACTTCAAACCGGACAAGACCTGAGCCCATGGACCAGATGAGCCCCAAGCCGCCGCGCGCCGATAGACGCCGCCGGACCGAAACCTGGCACGGCCAGGAGAAGCATGACGACTATCACTGGCTCCGGGCTGACAACTGGCAGGAGGTGATGCACGATCCTTCCCTCCTCGCCCCCGATATCCGGGCCTATCTCGAAGCGGAGAACGCCTATCAGGACGCCATGCTCTCGGATACGGTGGCGCTTCAGGAGACGCTGTTCGCCGAGATGAAGGGGCGGATCAAGGAGGACGATTCCTCGGTGCCGGCACCCGATGGACCCTTCTCCTACTATTCGTCCTTCGTCACCGGCGCCCAGCATCCGCGCTATCTCCGCAAGCTCCGCGACCTGTCGGGACCGGAACAGCTTTTGCTCGACGGCAACGCGCTGGCCGAGGGCAAGGAGTATTTCAGGATCGGCGGCATCGCCATGTCGCCCGACCACAAGCTCGCCGCCTGGTCGTTCGACGACAAGGGATCGGAATTCTATGACCTCAGGGTGCGCGACACGGCCTCGGGAACCGACCACGGCGATGTTCTGGTCAACACGGCGGGCGGCGCCACCTGGGCCGCCGACGGCCGAAGCTATTTCTACACGCTGCAGGACGAGAACCACCGTCCGCTCAAGACCTTCCGCCATGTGCTGGGCGAGCCGCAGTCGGCGGACCGGTTGGTGTTTGAAGAAAAAGACGCCGGCATGTTCACTGGCGTGGGCAAGACCAATTCCGAACGCTACATCGCCATCGACATCCACGACCACGATACATCCGAAATCTGGATCATCGACGCGACACGGCCCGATGATGCGCCCAAGCTGATTGCAGCCCGCGTGCCCGGCATCGAATACGATGTCGAACACCGGGGCGACCAGTTCATCATCCGCACCAATGCAGGGGGTGCCGAGGACTACAAGATCGTCTCGGCACCCGTCGCCGATCCATCGCCGGCGAACTGGACCGATCTCATTCCCTATCGCGCCTCCTGCTTCATCGTCAGCATGATCGTTCTGAAAAACTGGCTGGTGCGGATGGAGCGCGAAAACGCCCTGCCGCGCATCGTGGTGCGCAACATGGAAACGGGCGAGGAACATTCGATCGCCTTCGACGAGGAGGCCTATTCGCTGGGCTTCGGCGAAATGCGCGAATACGATACCGATACCCTGCGCTTCAGCTATTCGTCGATGACCACGCCGGCGCAGGTCTATGACTACCACATGGCGACGCGCGCCCGCGTGCTGCGCAAGACCCAGGAAGTGCCGAGCGGCCATGACCCCGCCAACTACGTAACGCGCCGCATCATGGCGAAGGCGCATGACGGCGAGGCGATTCCGGTTACCCTCCTCTATCGCAGCACGACGCCTCTCGACGGCACGGCGCCGTTGTGGCTCTACGGCTACGGCGCTTACGGGATTTCCATTCCGGCCGGCTTCAACACCCAAATCCTGTCGCTGGCGGACCGGGGCTTCATCTATGCCATTGCCCATATCAGGGGCGGACAGGAAAAGGGCCGGCGCTGGTACAAGGACGGGAAGCTCACGAAGAAGACCAACACCTTCCGCGATTTCATTTCAGTGGCCCAGCACCTGATCGAGGCGGGCTTCACCACCAAAGGCAACATCGTGGCGCAAGGCGGCAGCGCCGGCGGCATGCTGATGGGGGCTGTCGCCAACATGGCGCCCGACCTGTTCAAAGCCATCGTCGCCGAAGTCCCGTTCGTCGATGTGTTGAACACGATGCTCGACGACACGCTGCCGCTGACGCCGCCCGAATGGCCCGAATGGGGCAATCCCGTGAGCGACCCCCAGGCCTACGAAGCGATCGCCGCCTATTCACCTTATGACCGCGTCGAGGCGAAAGCCTATCCCCACATCCTGGCGGTGGGCGGGCTGACCGACCCCCGCGTCACCTATTGGGAGCCGGCAAAATGGGTGGCGAAGCTCCGTGAGGTCTCAACCGGCGGCAACCTGTTGCTGCTCAAGACCAACATGGGAGCCGGCCACGGCGGCGCCTCGGGCCGCTTCGACCGGTTGAAGGAAGTGGCCCATGTCTATGCCTTCGGATTGAAGGTGGCGGGAAAGGTCTGAGGGGCTCAGTGCCTGGCGGGCAGGATGGTGTCGAGCCATTCGATTGCTTCGGAGCCGTAAGGCCCCTGGCGATGCACCAGCAGCGTCACCACGACGCCGTTCAGCAGAATGACCAGCAGGCGGGCGACGCCCGACGGATTGTTGCAGCCTTCGGCGGCCAGTTCCGCTTCGAACCATGACTGCATTTCCCGGATGGCGCGTTCCACCATCTTGCGCGCCGGATGGCCGGGAAGGCTGCCAAGCTCGGCCGCGACGCGCACGAAACAGCAGCCTTTCCAATGCGGATCCTCGGCAGCCAGGCTGAGGCCCCTGAGGATCATCACGACACGGTCGTGCATCGGGGCATTCTCTCCAGCGCTGTCCGCCCAGGCCCGATATTGCTCCAGATAGGTGGGCCTGAGATAATCGACGGCGGCGCTGAGCAGGTGGTCCTTGCTCGGAAAGTGGTAGTAGATGCTCTTCTTGGTCAGACCCGCCACTCGGCTAATCCGGTCGAGGTTGACATTGCCGACGCTCTCGCTCGACAGCATGCCCGAAGCCGCATCCAGGATTTTCAGTTTGGTCGCCGAACCATTGCGGGCCAAGAGGTTCCCCCGAATCACTCAATCATTACCGCAACTTGAAATTGATTTTACGCTTAGTCAATGACTTAGTTTTTACGTATGGTCAAATATCCAGAAATATGTCGGCAGACTGAGGTTATCAGTCGCGTACCGATTAGGTAAACCGACAAGTGAATATTCAATTGGCGGTTGTCGTGCTATCGGGATCATCGGCATTGCAGGGGAGTAAGATGAACTACCGCCAATCCGTACGGCAGTTTGCCGACGCGTTTACGCGATGCGCGCAGGATGCAGCGCCAGTTTCGCCGGGCAACGGGCGCCCGCAATTTCTTGTAGCGAGTCGCGACAGCAAACGCTTTTTCCTGAAGGCCTCCGAGAATGCCTTCGCGGAAATCCCCTCCAACATCCTGATCACCATCCTGACCACCAAATTGCGCAAAGACCTGCGTCAGGCGGGTTTCGGATCCGTCGCGGCGGTGTCCGAAGACTGAGCTTACAGGGAGGAAGACTGCCGGGGTCCGGTCAATTGGATTTCCCCTCCAAACGTCATGGCATGTCAAAAGGCATCCATGAATTGTCCACGCGCCGCCGCCCCCACGCGAGCTGGACACGGATCCAAGGCGGCCCAGCCGGGATCGCCGCCACGCGCGGCGGTCCCGGCGTCATTTCCAAGTTTCATTCGCATCCGGCTTTGGCTAGACAGCGCTCATGCTCATCGATCCCGCCAAATCCTTTCTCCTCGTCATCGACATGCAGGAGCGGCTGCTGCCCGTCATGGCGGGGGCGGCCGAAATCGAGCGCCGGGCGCTGATCCTGATCAAGGCGGCGAAGGCCATGTATGTGCCGGTCCTCGCGTCTGAACAATATCCCAAGGGGCTCGGCCCCACCGTGCCGTCGGTCAGGGAGGCGATCGGCAACGCGCCCGTATTCGAGAAACTCAGCTTCTCCTGCTGGCGCGACGAGGCCTTCAAGGATCACTTGACCGGCCTCCATGAAGACGGCCGGCCGCAGGCGATCGTCGCCGGCATCGAGTCCCATGTGTGCGTCCTGCAGACCGCCGTCGATCTGGCCCAGGCGGGCTTCGCGGTGTTCGCCGTGGCCGATGCGCTGTCCTCGCGCGCGCCCTCCTCCTTCGACCTCGCCCTTGCGAGGATGCGCCAGGAGGGGGTGGAGATGGTCAACACCGAAATGGTGATCTTCGAGCTTCTGGGAAAGGCCGGAACGGCGCAGTTCAAGGAACTGTCGGGGATGATAAAGTGAAGCTGTATTTTTTTACACACCAACATAAATAATTGTACTTTTTATGTTACTTAGTATAAGTTGACTTTCCAACTTATAGTTTGTGATGGCAATGGACGAGGCCGAGTTCAAAAATAACCCCGGCGGCGAGTTGGTCCACACCCGGGAGGGATATCTGGCATTTGTGCCGTCTCCCCTGCCACCCAGCATTGACCTTGCCCGCCTCGCCCGGCCCTTGGCCAAAGCCATGCATCAACTTGGCGAACTCAAAGGAGCTTCGAGACGAACGCAGAACCCCTACATATTTATAAGACCGCTGCAACGCCGGGAAGCCCTGACGTCATCGGCCATGGAGGGCACCCATACCAGCATCGAAGACCTGGTCCTGGAAGAGGAAGGCATTGCGCAAAACAGAAGCGAAGAAGCCAGGGAGACGGCAAATTACGGGACGGCACTTCGATCCGCGGTCGCCAAGCTGAAAGAACTGCCTATCTCGCACCGCCTCATCAGGGATGCGCACCGGCAATTGTTACAGGGCCTGAACGAAGGGCGTGGCGCCAACAAATGGCCTGGGGAGTACAAGATCCATCAAAACTGGATCGGAGGCACAAAGCAGATTGAAACGGCGAGATTTGTCCCGCCTCCCCCCGAACGAACCCAGGCCTGCATGGATCAACTGGAAAAATACATCAATCGGCGCGCCGATGAACCCGCCGACAAGCTTCTTGATCTGGCAATCGTTCACTATCAGTTTGAAACGATCCATCCCTTTGCCGACGGCAACGGCCGGATCGGAAGGATGCTGATCACACTGATGGCCCTGCAATCCGGCTTGCTCGACCTGCCATTGCTGTATCTCAGTCCATATCTGGACGCGCACAAGAATGAATATGTCGACCGGATGTACAATGTCTCGACGAAATCCCAATGGGAGGAGTGGATAGCGTTTTTTCTGGAAGCGATCACCGAAACCTGCAAGGCGGCCACCATCACGATCGACCAGCTCAACGCACTACAGATGCAATATCGGCAGAGAGCAACCAGTGTGGGCCGCTCGGCGAAACTCGTCCAGATAACCGATCAACTTTTTGAATCTCCGTATTTGACTGTTCCGCGCACGCAAGAAAGATTCGGTGTGACCTACCGGGCCGCTCAGATGATGCTAGAAAAACTGAAGACTGCGGGAATTCTCAGGGAGATCGCAGGAACACATCCCAAATATTATTATGCGCCCGAAGTGATCGCTATTTCAAAAGGCCAATAGGGCCTGCCTTCGCTGAATTGACAAGCAGGCCGACCGGTGTCCAATAGGAGCATCGAAGGAGTTCCATCATGGCCGATGCCCATTTCAACTGGGAGGATCCGCTCGATCTCGAGAGCAGCCTCAGCGCCGACGAGCGCATGATCCGCGATGCGGCCCGGGCGTTCGCGCAGGATAAGCTGGCGCCCCGCATCAAGCAGGCGTTTCGCGATGAAAAGTTCGACCGCGACGTGATGCACGAGATGGGAGCCATGGGCTTTCTCGGCGTGATGACGGCGGAGGCCTATGGCGGATCGGGCCTGGGTTACGTGGCCTATGGGCTGGTGGCGCGCGAGATCGAGCGGGTCGATTCGGGCTATCGCTCCACCATGAGCGTCCAGAACTCGCTCGTCATGCATCCGATCGAGGCCTACGGCACCGAGGCGCAGCGCAAAAAATTCCTGCCCTACCTGGCGAGTGGCGCCATGATCGGCTGTTTCGGCCTGACCGAGCCCGATGCGGGCTCCGATCCGGGCGGAATGAAGACCAGGGCCAGGCGCGTCGCGGGCGGCTATGTTTTGAATGGCTCCAAGACGTGGATTTCCAACGCGCCCGTCGCCGATGTGGCGGTGGTGTGGGCCAAGCTTGAAGACGAAGGCATTCACGGTTTTCTGGTGGAGCGCGGCGCCAAGGGTTTCACCACTCCGCTCATCGAAGGCAAGGTATCGCTCCGGGCGTCGATCACCGGCGAAATCGTTCTCGACAATGTCGAGGTTTCCGAGGATGCGCTGCTGCCCGGCGCCAAGGGGCTCGCGGGTCCGTTCGGCTGCCTCAACAAGGCGCGTTTCGGCATCGCCTGGGGGGTGATGGGGGCGGCCGAGGATTGCTGGCACCGGGCGCGAATGTATACGCTCGACCGCAAGCAGTTCGGCCGCCCGCTCGCCGCCAATCAGTTGATCCAGAAAAAGCTCGCCGACATGCAGACGGAAATAGCGCTCGGCCTTTCAGGTTGCATCGCGTTGGGCCGCGCGCTCGAACGCGGCCATGCGGCACCGCCCGCCATCTCGCTGATGAAGCGCAACAATTGCGGCAAGGCGCTCGACATCGCGCGGGCGGCGCGCGACATGCATGGCGGCAACGGCATTTCGGACGAGTATCACGTCATCCGCCACATGGTGAATCTGGAAACCGTCAACACCTATGAAGGCACCCACGACGTGCACGCGCTGATTTTGGGCCGCGCCCAGACGGGGATCCAGGCCTTCCAGTGAAACCGGTCACCATCACCGCCGCCGATCCGCGCCATCCTGAACTCCGCCGCCTGATCGAAGACCTCGACCGGCTGCAACTGTCGCTCTATCCGGCGGAGAGCAATCACCTGCTCGATATCGACACGCTGGCCGGTCCGGACATTCGATTCTTCGCGGCTTCCATGAATGGCGCCATCGTGGGCTGCGGCTGCATCAGGCTGTGCGGGAACTATGCCGAGGTGAAGCGGGTCTATGTCGCCCTCGGCGCCCGCGGCATGGGAGTGGCGCGGGCGATCATGGCGCGACTCGAGGCCGAGGCGCTGGCGGCGGGGTTGAGCCTCGCCCGGCTCGAAACCGGCATCCACCAGCCCGAAGCGCTCGGCCTCTACGAAGCGCTTGGCTACAGCCGCCGCCACTCGTTCGGCGACTACTCGGCGGACGACCCCAACAGCGTATTCATGGAAAAGCAACTCGGCTGATCGGCTTTGTTGCGCCAGCGTGGCCAAACGCCTAGATAGACATCACGGCTTTCAAGGAGATACCCCCAATGGCACTCGAACTGCCCCCGTTGCCCTATGCCTACGACGCGCTCGGCCCTCATATGTCGAAGGAAACGCTGGAATTCCATCACGACAAGCACCACCAGGCCTATGTCACCAATGGCAACAACCTGTTGAAGGATTCGCCGCTCGCGTCGAAATCCATCGAGGACATCTGCAAGGCGGCATTCGCCGAGAAGAACGCAGGGCTGGTCAACAATGTGGGCCAGCACTACAACCACGTGCATTTCTGGAAATGGATGAAGCCCAATGGCGGCGGCAAGAAACTTCCCGGAGCTCTCGCCAAGGCGATCGACAGCGATCTCGGCGGCTATGACAAGATGCGGACCGATTTCGTGCAGGCGGGCCTCACCCAGTTCGGGTCCGGCTGGTGCTGGATTTCGGTCAAGGACGGCAAGCTCGCCATCTCCAAGACCCCCAACGGCGAAAATCCGCTGATGCACGGCGCTTCGCCCATCCTCGGCTGCGACGTGTGGGAGCACAGCTATTACATCGACTACCGCAACGCGCGGCAGAAATATCTCGAAGCCTTCATCGATCCAGCCGGATGAGACAAATTCCAGCGATGGCGTAACCGCGGTGC
>JANNSP010000144.1:0-3027 GCA_031402975.1 Hyphomicrobiales bacterium | reverse complement strand
GCGTCATACATTTGCGGCTGGCGACCCCGGCAGGATTCGAACCTGCGACCTAGTGCTTAGAAGGCACTTGCTCTAGTCCAGCTGAGCTACGGGGTCCGCGTTTTTTGCTCTTTTTTTGCTCCTACTCTGGGCCAATGCGTTGGAAATCCGCCGGTGAGTATTGCTGTCAAGGTGTCTAGCGCGCGAGACCATAGTCCGCAACCGCGCGACGACCAAGGCATCCTCAATTTCTTGGAGCCGTCAAGGGACCGGAATTCTCACTTCCCCACAAACGACAACTTTTGAGACAGATGATACTTTAATGTATTCAATCACTTGTCCGTTCATGTCTATAACATGTATCAGATAGCTTGGGGTGCTTGGGGTGCTTGGGGTCGTGTTCCCGGGAGTGGTGTAGCTAGGTAGAGCAAATCCGCTCGCGAAGCGCGCCCATCGGGAGCGCCGTAGCGAGCGAGCGGCTTGCGGTGGTCATCGGTGATTCTCGGTTAGGGTTGGGTTGCGACCATCAACTCTTTGCCGAGGAACCCACGATGACCGAGACCATGATGAACTTCCGCAGCCTTCTGGAAAAGGCCCCTAACGCGGATATCCTGCGCGCGATGATCTCCTTCGCCGCCGAGCCGAGCGGCTGATGGAGCTGGAGGTGGGGGCGCTGACCGGCGCTGGCCATGGCGAGAAAAGCCCGCTGCGCCTGCCCCAGCGCAACGGCTACCGCGACCGGGACTGGGAGACGCGCGCGGGAACCGTTGAGCTGCGCATCCCGAGGCTGCGCAAGGGCTCCTACTTTCCGGGCTTCCTCGACCACGGCGCATGGCCGAGAAGGCGCTGACCGCTATCATCCAGGAAGCCTACGTGCAGGGCATTTCGACTCGCTCGGTCGATGACCTGGTCTAGGCCATGGGGATGAGCGGCATCTCGAAGAGCCAGGTCTCCAGGCTGTGCGAAGAGATCGACGGCAAGGTGAAGGCCTTCCTCGAGCGGCCGATCGAGGGCGACTGGCCCTATCTGTGGATCGACGCCATTTATCTGAAGGTGCTCCGCGCGGCGGACGCGTCGTCTCGGTCGCCGTCATCATCGCCGTCGGCGTCAACAGCGACGGCCGGCGCGAAGTTCTGGGGCTTGAGGTCGGTTCCTCCGAAGCCGAACCGGTGTGGACCTCCTTCCTGCGCAAGCTGACCCGCCGGGTTCTGCGCGGCGTCAAGCTCGTGGTCTCCGATGCCCATGAGGGTATCAAGGCTGCTGTCAGCAAAGTTCTGTGCGCCAGCTGGCAGAGGTGCCGGGTCCACTCCATGCGCAATGTTCTGGCCCATGCTGGAAAGAGTGGAAGGCAGGTCGTCTCGGCCTTCATCGCCACCGCATTCGCCCAGGAAACCCCCCGAAGCCGCCAGCACCCAGTGGCGTGCCGTCGCCGATCAGATCCATCCCAAAGTGCCCAAGCTCGCCGGCACTAAGCTCCATTTGATTACTCTTCCGATGCCAAAATTTGAGGAGGCCGCCGACATTTCTAACTGTAACGTTCTCGGAGAGCTTAGAATACTCAAGATCCAGATCGCCCGGCTGAAGCGGCTGCATTTTGGCCGCTCGTCCGAAAAGGTCGCGGCGGAGATCGCTCAGCTCGAACTGGCGCTCGAGGAGATGGAAACGGCGGAAGCGGAACTCGCTCCGCGAGCGCCAACATCAGTTCGCGAGCGCAAGGTTCCGGATCGGTCGCTGCCGCCTCATCTGCCGCGCCAAGAGATCGTCCACTTGCCGCCCGGCGGCGATTGCGCCTGTCCTGCTTGCGGCGGGCGGCTTCGCCCTCTGGGCCAGGACGCCGACGAAGTGCTCGATCTTGAGCCGGTCGTCTACAAGGTCATCCGGCATGTGCGGCCGAAGTTCTCCTGCCGGGTCTACGAGACCATCGTGCAAGCGCCCGCGCCCGACAAACCCATCGCGCGCGGCAAGGCGAGTTTCCGCGTGGTCGCCCACGTCATTGTCTCCAAGTTCGACCATCATCTACCTCTGCATCGTCAGGCCGGGATGATGGCCGCACAGGGCGTCGATATCGACCGATCGACGTTGGCTGGGTGGACCGGTCAGGGCGCGGCACTTCTTGATCCGATCGTAGCGCGCATCAGGGAGACGGTGCTTGCATCGGCGAAACTGCACACGGACGATACGCCCGTGCCGATGCTCGATCCGGGCAGCGGCAAGACGAAGACCGCGCGGCTTTGGGTGCACGCGGTCGATGATCGGGCTCATGGCGGCCCGGCAAAGCCTGCCGTCTGGTTCGCCTTCACGACTGATCGGCGCGCCGGACATCCGAAGGCGATGCTCAAGGACTTTCGTGGCCATCTGCAAGCCGACGCCTATGCCGGCTACGACGGACTCTATCGCACGGGCCGCGTCGTCGAGGTCGCTTGCTGGGGCCATGCGCGCCGAAAAATCTTCGATCTGCGTGAGACAAAGCCGACCGCCGTCACATCCGAACTTCTGGAGCGGATCGGCGGGCTCTACGCCCTTGAAGAGAAAGTGCGAGGCCAGATGCCTGACGTCCGGCGCGCCGCGCGGCAGACCCAATCCAGGCCGCAGATCGACGATCTCAAAGCCCGCATGCTGACGATCCGCGCCAAGCTCTCGACAAAAAGTGGGCTGGCGATCGCACTTCACTACGCGCTCAAACGCTGGCAGGCGCTCACCCGCTATTTCGACGACGGGCGTCTTGAGATCGACAACCTCATTGCCGAGCGCGCCATCCGGGGCATTGCCATCGGGCGGCGCAACTGGCTCTTCGCCGGATCAAAAGCTGGCGGCGAGCGCGCCGCCGCCATCTATTCCATCATCGAAACGTGCAAGTTGAACAGCGTCGAGCCTTTAGAGCTGGCCCGGCAAATCTGGACAGATCGATAAGTGGATTTTCTGCCTGACAGCGGCCGGTGTTGCCGCATATCAGGAGAGACGATGACGAAACGCACGCGCCGGAACCGCACGCCGGGGTTCAAGGCGAAGAGCCTGTCCTCGGACTTGATCCGAGGATGGCTTTGGCCG
>JANNSP010000143.1:0-11708 GCA_031402975.1 Hyphomicrobiales bacterium | reverse complement strand
CAAGGCGGGGCCGGCCTGCATCAAGCGCCGCGGAACCGATCCGGCCTGGCGCAGCGGCGCGGTCACCCGCCACGACGTGCTGCTGCGGGTGGCCAGCAGGTGCTGTTCCAGTTCGGCGGCCCACGCCTGCACGGCCAGCGCGCGCTGCTGGCTAAACCCGCCCGCAATTCAGTTCACACTCCGGAAATGCCATGGAAACCGTCATTCTCGTCATACACCTGATCGTGGCCCTCGCCTTGATCGGCGTCGTGCTTCTCCAGCGCTCGGAAGGGGGTGCCCTTGGCATCGGCAGTGGCGGGGGAGGCGGCGGCAACCTGTTTTCGGCCCGGGGCGTTGGCAATGCCTTGACCCGCACCACGGCCTATCTGGCGGTCGCCTTCTTCATCACCTCGATCAGCCTGACGCTGATCGCCAGCCAGCGCGGCACCGGCGGCTCGATCTTCGACCGGGTCACGCCCCAGCAGCAGGCCCCGTCCGATACGGCTCCGGCCGAAACCGGCGGCGGCAGCGTGCTCCCCAACCTGCCCAAGACGCCGCAGGTTCCGCAGTAGCCGCCGTCCCTCAACTTCGGGCTTCGAATCGCACTCGCGATGGGCTAGGCTGAAATCCCATGGCGCGGTATATCTTCATCACCGGCGGCGTGGTTTCCTCGCTCGGCAAGGGTCTGGCATCGGCAGCACTTGGCGCGTTGCTGCAGGCGCGCGGCTTCCGGGTCAGGCTGCGCAAGCTCGATCCCTATCTCAATGTCGATCCGGGCACCATGAGCCCCTACCAGCACGGCGAGGTCTTCGTCACCGACGACGGGGCCGAAACCGATCTGGACTTGGGCCATTACGAGCGCTTCACCGGCCGCCACGCCAACCGCCACGACAACATCACGACGGGCCGCATCTACCAGGACATCATCGCCAAGGAACGCCGCGGCGATTTCCTCGGCGCCACCGTGCAGGTCATTCCCCATGTGACCGACGCCATCAAGGAGTTCATCGAAACCGGCAACGAGGAGTTCGATTTCGTGCTGGTCGAAATCGGCGGCACGGTGGGCGACATCGAGGGCCTGCCTTATTTCGAGGCGATCCGCCAGTTCGGCCAGGAGAGCCCCCGCGGCTCCTGCATCTTCGTCCATCTGACGCTCCTTCCCTATATCCCGGCGGCGGGCGAGCTCAAGACCAAGCCCACCCAGCATTCGGTCAAGGAGCTGCGCTCGATCGGCATCCAGCCCGATATCCTCTTATGCCGCGCCGACCGCGAGATCCCGGTGAACGAGCGCCGCAAGATAGCGCTGTTCTGCAACGTGCGCCCCTCCGCCGTCATCCAGGCGCTCGACGTCAAAAGCATCTACGACGTGCCCCGCGCCTATCACGCCGAGGGGCTAGACCGCGAAGTCCTCGACGCCTTCGGCATCGCCAACCCGAAGCCCCCCGATCTCACCCGCTGGACCGAGATCATGCGCCGCATCAAGGAGCCCGAAGGCGAGGTGACGATCGCCGTCGTCGGCAAATATACCGGCCTCCTCGATGCCTACAAATCGTTGAACGAAGCGCTGGTTCATGGCGGCATCGCCAACAAGGTCAAGGTCAATCTCGACTGGATCGAGTCGGAGATTTTCGAGAAGGAAGACCCGGCGCCCTGGCTTGAAGGCGTCCACGGCATCCTGGTTCCCGGCGGCTTCGGCGAGAGGGGTTCTGAGGGCAAGATCAGGGCCGCCACCTTCGCCCGCACCCGCAAGGTGCCCTATTTCGGCATCTGCTTCGGCATGCAGATGGCCTGCATCGAGGCGGCCCGCAACCTGTGTGGCATCGCCGGCGCCAGCTCCACTGAATTCGGCGCGACGTCCGAGCCCGTGGTCGGCACCATGGTCGAATGGATGAAGGGCAATGAACTCGAAATCCGAAAAGCCGGCGGCGATCTGGGCGGCACCATGCGTCTGGGCGCCTATGACGCGGTGCTTTCGCCCGGCAGCAAGATCGCCCAAATCTACGGCGGCACCCGCATCTCCGAGCGCCACCGCCATCGCTACGAAGTGAATACCGCCTATCGCCAGCGCCTGGAAAAGGCCGGCATGCGCTTTGCCGGCATGTCGCCCGACGGCCTCCTGCCCGAAACCATCGAATATCCCGATCATCCGTGGTTCATGGGCGTGCAATACCATCCCGAGCTCAAGTCGAAACCTTTCGATCCCCACCCCCTCTTCGCCTCCTTCATCTCAGCCGCCATCGAACAAAGCCGCCTGGTTTGAGGATTGAAATACCCGCCGAATATCTCTATGTTCTGGGCGAGGAAGGAATGTAGTCCAATGTTGGATGTTTCAAAGTGGGTTGGCGTTCGCAAAGCGGAAGACTACAGGCTTTCGCCGGTGGCCGTTGAATTCGCGGTCAGGCACCCCGCGTCGGCATGGGCAATTACCGTCGGTCTGGTTCTGATCCTGGGTTACTTGCTGGTCACGCTCTTTTCCTAGAGCGGCAATGCGCTGGCTGGCACCGTTCCTGCCGTCCACTTGGGCCACGCTCGTCTTTCTGATCCTGATTGCGATCCTTTTTGTCGTGCTCAGATACTTGGGCCTTGGCCTCGAATTCTTCCATACAAATGGGCCGGCACTGTCTGGAATGCAGAGTTTCGCGACCATTGTGGCGATCGCCATCGGCAGCGTTCTTGCATATCTGCGTTTTTTCGCGCATCGCCTTTTTGTCCAGCGCGCGTCGGTTGAGGCAACCGTCGCCGTTCACGGCAAGGATGCGACGTCCCGTTGGCATGTAATTGAAATGAGAATCGAAAATGAGGGAACCATTGTCCTGTTGATTGCCGGCGTGGAGTGGGAATGCGTCCACTATAATGCCGGTGGTTCGACAAGCGCCGGCAAGGGCAACACGATCTTCATGCCACAGGACGCCGGCGGCCGCCGGCATGTCATCGACAGCGGCGAGACCGACCGGATCATGATGGTGCCGCACGCCGTCCCCCGGCAGGTCGTCATGTCGGCCTACAGGGTAGCCCTCGTCGATATATCGGGTAGGCGGTGGGTCGGCTATTGTTCGACGGCAAATAGCGAGATCCCAAATTCGGCATCTCCAACGGTAAAACGGCAGCGGAAAAGAAAGTGAGAACAGAGTCGCGTTTTGCGCGCGCCGCCACCCTCATCGCCCCCACTTATCCTCGCCCGCAAAGCGGGAGAGGAGGGGGCCCCGTCATGCGAAGCATGATGGGGAAGGTGAGGGCCTTCGCCCCGCTTGTCCTCTTCCTCGCGGCGCTTTTCCTCTCGCTCGCCCCGGCTCTGGCCTATGACGAATCGGTCGTCAGCCAGTCGCAGCTCGCGGCCGAGGTGTTCCGCACCGAACTAAGGCGGGTTGGCGACGAGTTGCAGTCGCCCGCCGTCACCGCCGAACAACTGACCGAGCACCGGCGCGCCCTTGAGGACATCCGGGCCGGTGCCCTCACCCAGTCGGCGACGCTCGACGGGCCGATCGCCGAGGTCACGCAGCAACTGGCGGGGCTGGGCGCTCCGCCCGATCCCCCGGCCGAGGAATCCCTCGCCATCGCCACCCAGCGGAAGTCGCTCAGCGAAAACCTCGTGCGCCTCCAGGGCATCAAGGCTCAGATCGATCTCGTCGCCGTCGAGGCCGAGCAACTGTCGAACCGCGCCTCTTCGATCCAGCGCCAGCAGTTTTTCCAGCGCATCTTCCAGGGCGGGCCCACGATCCTCAAGCCCGACCTGTGGATCGACGCGGCGAAGGGCTTCGGCCTCCTGGCAACCAAGCTGACGGCGATCGCTTTCACCTGGGCGAGGGAGGCCAGGGCCAGTGCCAGCGCCACGCTGCTGGGGCTCGTGCCGATCTATCTGGCCATCCTGCTTGCCGCCTACGCGCTGCTCCGCCGCCGCGTCGAGGGTTGGTTCAGGCTGCACCACGCCGCCAAGCGCCAGCCCGACGAGATGGACCGGCTGTGGCGGGTGCTGCACGCCGGCATCGGCACGACATTCATACTGTCGGTCGTCTTCGCACCCGTCATCGCGCTGATCGAGGCGGGCGGCTTCATGACCGGCGGCATCGAACTGGTGATCTACGCCATCCTCAACATCACCGTGCCGACGCTCCTTCTGGGCGTGCTGGCACGGCGCATCGCCGCCCCCGGCCAGCCGGAATGGCGGATCGTCAATCTCGACGACAGGGCCGCCGCGCGATTTTCCACCTTCGCCACGCTGATCGCCTTCCTCTCCGCGGTGTCGGTCACGGTCGGCGCCGTGCCGGATCGGCTGTTCGTGCCGGTCAACTATACGATCGGGCAGTCGGCGGTGCTGGCGCTGGTCATGCTGGCGGCGCAAAGCGCGCTTCTGGTGGCGCTGCGCAATCAGCCGGGCCTCGTGCCCCGAACCCCCGGCCGCAAGTTCTATTTCACCTGGGCCTCGCGCCTCCATCCGCTGCTGTGGATCGCGGTTCTGACCGGCATCGTCGCATTGCTTGCCGGCTACGTGGCGCTGGCGGCCTATATCGCCCAGCGCATCTTCGATACGACCCTCATCGTCGGCGGGCTGTTCTTCCTGCATCACCTGTCGGACGCCGCCGTCGCCGCCAGCCTCGATCCGCTGAGCGTCTTCGGCCGCTTCCTGCGCCGCCTCACGGGCCTGGGCGAGCGCGGCATCGAGCGCCTGGGGCTGCTGTTCCGCACCGTGATCGACCTCTTCCTGATCCTCGCCGGCCTGCCTTTGCTGTTCCTGCAATGGACCTTGACCTGGGTCGATTTCCGCAGCCTCGCCAACACCGCCTTCTACGGCTTCAAGGTGGGCGACGTCAGCCTGTCGCTGTCGACCGTGCTGCTCGTTATCGCGGTCTTCGTCGCCGGCATCGTGGTCACCAATCTCGTCATCCGCTGGCTCGACCGCCGCATCCTCAACGAAACCCGGATCGACAAGGGGGTGCAGGATTCGGTCCGCAAGGGTGCGACCTATGCCGGTTATATCCTGGCGGCGGGCTTCGCCTTCAGCGCCGCCGGTCTCGAATTCGCCAACCTCGCCTTCATCGCCGGTGCCTTGGGCGTCGGCATCGGTTTCGGCCTGCAATCGATCGTCAACAATTTCGTATCCGGGCTGATTCTCCTCGCGGAACGTCCCGTGCGCGTCGGCGACTGGGTGGTGCTGAATGCGGGCGAGGGCATCGTCAAGCGCATCAATGTGCGCTCGACCGAGATCGAGACCTTCGATTCGCTTACCATCATCGTGCCCAATACGATGCTGGTGGCGGAAGCGGTGAGGAACTGGACCCACGGCGACAATATCGGCCGCTTCGGCGTCAATCTGACGGTTGCCTATGGCAGCGACGCGGAAGCGGTGCGCGATATCCTGGTGACGCTGACGCGCGCCCATCCCAAGGTCTTGACCTATCCCGAGCCCGTGGTGCTGCTCGCGCGCTACGGTCCGGTGGGGCTTGATTTCGAAATCAAGGCGCATGTCGCCGACGTGTTCGAGGGCGGTCTCGTCGCCAGCGATCTGCGTTATGCAATCCTGAAGGCTTTCGCCGAAAAGAACATCGCCATCCCGGTTTCCAACATGGTAATTGCAGCCCGCTGACATGAATGACACAACCGAAGATTTCGAGCATCTCTCAGGCATCGAGTTTCTCCGCCGCCTGATGGAGAACTGGCATCTCTCGCCCATGGGCTCGTCGCTCGACATGCGCCTCGTTTCGGTCGGCGACGGCACGGCGGATTTCGAGGCGTTTCCCTCGCCCAAATTCTACAATCCGCAGCAGCGCCTGCATGGCGGCTACGCGGCGGCGCTGATCGATAGCGCCATGGGCTGCGCGGTGCAGACGAAAATGCCCCCCGGCGTGGGCTTCGGCACCATCACGATCAATGTCAACTATGTCGGCAAGATCGACGTCTCCAACGGCCGCCTGCTCTGCGCCGGAAAAGTCTTGCATTTCGGCCGCACCATGAGCACGGCGGAGGCCCGCGTCACCGACGAGAAGGGCAAGCTCGTCGCCCACGGCTCCGGCACCTTCCTGGTCTATCCCAAATGAAACCGAACCACGTCGTCACCGTCTCCGGCGTCTCCTTCGGCAACCATCTGCCCTTCGCGCTGATCGCCGGTCCCTGCCAGATGGAAAGCCGCGATCACGCCTTCATGATGGCGGGGCGTTTGAAAGAGATCACCTCCCGCCTCGGCTTAGGCCTTGTTTATAAAACCAGCTTCGACAAGGCCAACCGCACCAGTGCCGCGGGCAAGCGCGGTTTGGGCCTCGAAAAATCCTTGAGCGTCTTCGCCGATCTCCGCCAAGAGTTCAAACTTCCGGTCCTCACCGACGTCCACGAAATTCATCAGTGCGCGGAGCTTTCCCCCGTTGTCGACATTTTGCAGATCCCCGCCTTCCTGTGCCGCCAGACCGATCTGCTGATCGCCGCCGCGAAGACGGGCAAGGTGATCAACATCAAGAAGGGCCAGTTTCTCGCCCCCTGGGACATGGTCAACGTCGTCGAGAAAGTCACCGGCGCCGGCAATCCCAACGTACTCCTCACCGAACGCGGCGCCAGCTTCGGCTACAACACGCTGGTCTCCGACATGCGCTCAATTCCCGTGATGGCCAGGACCGGTGTCCCCGTGATCTTCGACGCCACGCACTCGGTGCAGCAACCGGGCGGGCAGGGCGCGTCCTCGGGCGGCGAGCGCGACATGGTGCCCGTGCTGGCCCGCGCCGCCACGGCAGTCGGCATCGCCGGCCTCTTCATCGAAACCCACGAGAACCCCGAAAAAGCCCCCTCCGACAGCGCCACCATGCTGCCGCTCCACGACATGGAACCGCTCCTGGAAAAACTCCTGGCGCTGGATAGGATAGCCAAGTCCTGACCATCCTTATCCTTCTCCCCCCGAAGGGGCGGGGAAGGTGGCACGCGCGGCCTTCCGCGCGTGACGGATGGGGGCTTTCTTCACGTCCGCTTCCCCGCCACATCGGGCGCTTTAGGAAACCGCGACAGCGTATCGCGGTCCGTCACACTCAGATGGTTCCGCGTATACTGTTCCGAAGCCTCGCGCAGCGGTTGGAAATCCCAGGGAAACTGCGCGCCGCGTTTCATCGCCTCGAACAGCATCAGCCGCGACTGCTGGCTCCGCAGCACCTCGGCATGGATGCGCGCGATATCGAATTTCGTCTCGACCTCGCGCCGGAACAGTTCGCTCAAGGGATGCTGCCCCGCCAGATTGTGCAACTCGTCCGGATCGTCAACGAGATTGAACAACTGGTCGGGATCGGACGGCGTGTGGATGAATTTCCACGGCCCCCGCCTGAGCATGTGGATCGGCGCCACCGCGCCCTCGGCCAGATACTGCCCCCACGCCGTGGCCGACGGATTTTCCGCCGCCCCCTGGAGCAGCGGATAGAGCGAGCGGCCATCCACCTCGCGCGCCAGACTGGCCCCGCCGCCATGCCCGATATCGGCGAATGTCGGCAGGATATCGGCCAGCGACACGGGCTCGGCCACCCGCCGCGCCTTGAACATCTTGGGCGACCACACGATCAACGGAATGCGGGCCGACGGTTCGAGAAACGACATCTTGTACCAGAGGCCCCGCTCGCCCAGGAAATCGCCATGGTCGGAGGTGAACACGATCACCGTGTTGTCGAGCTTCCCCGTCGCCTCCAACGCCCCGATCAGCTGCCCCAAAAGATCGTCGACATAGCCGATATTGGCGTAGTAACCGTGCCGCGACGCCCGGATATCGGCGTCCGTCACATGATAGTCGCCCATGGCGCAGACATCGTAAAGCCGCTGGCTGTGCGGATCGAGTTGCTCGCGCGTCATCGCCTTAACGCGCGGCAGATCAATATCCTCGTCTCGATACAGGTCCCAGTATCTGGCCCGCGCCGCGTAAGGATCGTGCGGATGGGTGAACGACGCCGCCAGGCAGAATGGCGCGTCGGGCTCATAGCGCGCGTAGTCATAAATCTTGCGCACCGCGAGGAACGCCACCTCGTCGTCGAATTCGAGCTGGTTGGTGATCTCGGCCACGCCCGGCTGCAACACGCTGGTCATGTTGTGGTACCACCAGTCGATCCGCTCCTGCTTCAAACGCCAATCCGGCGTCCAGCCGAAATCGGCCGGATAGATGTCGGTCGTCAGGCGCTCCTCGAAACCGTGCAACTGGTCCGGCCCGATGAAATGCATCTTGCCCGACAGACACGTCCGGTAGCCTTCGAGCCGGAGATAATGCGCCCAGGTCGGAATGGCGGAGGGAAATTCGGCGGCGTTGTCATAGACGCCCGAATGTGACGGCAAAAGTCCGCTCATCAGCACGGCGCGGTCGGGGGCGCAGAGCGGGCTCGGCGCATAGCAGTTGTCGAACACCACGCCTTCGGCGGCAAGGCGCGACAGGTTGGGCGTCTGGACCAGGCGATGGCCATAAAACGGCAGGAACTGCGCCGCCAACTGGTCGGCCATGACCAGCAGGATATTGGGTTTGGGATTTGCCATGGTCCTGACTTATAAGGCCCGGCAACTCCCATGAAAACCTTTTTGCTGCTCGCGATCCGCGCCTACCAGCTGAGTTTCTCGCTCCTCCTCGGGCGGCGCTGCCGCTATCTGCCGACCTGCTCGGACTATGCCAGCGAGGCGATCGAGCGGCACGGCGCCTGGCGCGGCTTCCTCCTCGGCCTGGCGCGCGCCCAGCGCTGTCATCCGTGGAGCGGCGAGGGCTTCGATCCGGTTCCCCGGATCTATCGGGGCCCGGTCTGGCGGCAGCAAAAAGGGGCCCCGAAGGACCCCTTGTGAGAAAGCTGGAGGTTTGCAGTCCTACCAGCCGAAATTGTAGGTGAGGCCCGCCCGGATCATGTGGATGGCTTCGAAATTCATGGCGACGTCGCCACCAAAGCCGAAACTGTCGATCAACTCGTAATCGGCGCCGGGAACGTCGACATAGAGATATTCGAGCCGTCCCGCGAGGCCGCCGCCGAAGGCGTGCTCGATGCCGCCGCCCACCGTCCAGCCGGTCAGCCATGTGCCGTCGCTGACGGTCTCGACCCCCACTTCGCCGCTGAATTCGGTATCGATGAACGCCGCGCCACCGGTCACATACAGCAGCGTGGCATCATGCGCCCAGCCGGCGCGCGCGCGCAGCGTGGCGATGCTGTCGAAGTGCAGGCTCGTCAGCTCGGCCACACTGTCGTTGTCGGCGATTTCGCCGCCCCAGGCATAGTCGCCTTCGATGCCCACCACGATATTGTCGAACTGATAGTTCCAGCCCGCGAGCAGGCCCGCATGATAGCCCGAGCCGCTCAATTCGATATCGGAGGCGATGCAGCCGCAGAACGGCGACGCGTCGTAGTTGCCGTCGAGGCTGGCGATGCCGACAAAGCCGCCGACATAGGGCCCCGTCCAGTCATAGCCGGGACGCAGATCCTCGATCGGTGGCGGTTCAAGATCGGCCGCGAGGGCGGAAGAGACCGGCACCAGGGCAGTGACGGCGAACAGGAAAGGCACGAAAAGGTTTTTCATAATGTGTACCCGGAACCAGTGTTGCGTTGCAGTTCGAGGGTCATCATGGCTTGTTAAGGTTAACGCCGCCTTACCGGCATTAACCATGAAAAAGGGGCCCGAAGGCCCCCTGTCATTGCGTTTGTTCAGCGGTCAGAACTGCCAGTTCACCCCGATCCGCACCGTATGGAAGCTGGGCGTCATGACGGTGGTGGCGGTGGCGCCGGTCAGCGCTCCGGCCCCGTTACGGAAACTGCCGGTCACGTCTTCGCTGCCCAGGCCGATATAGAGATACTCCGCCTTGACCGACCAGGACTCGTCGATGGCAAATTCGGCGCCGCCGCCGATGGCATAGCCCAGTTCGATGTTGTCGCTGGACATGTTGGCGGTATCGCCATTCGCCGCGACCGTCCTCACATCATAGTCGACATTGGCCCAGGCGAGGCCGCCGGTGCCGTAGATCAGCAGCCGGTCGATGGCCCAGCCGCCCCGGAGTCGCGCCGTTCCGAAGAAGTCGATATCGCTGCTGCCGCTCGCCCGATGGTCGGGGCCGTAGATGGTCTCGCCGAAATCGTCGTCGATGTCGGCGAACTGCAGATCGCCCTCGACGCCGAAAAGCCAGTTGCCGTGCTGCAGGTTCCAGCCGGCCTGCAACCCGCCGAAAAAGCCCGACACATCCAGATTGGCGACATCGGTATAGGCCGCTCCGGGATCGTAATCGATTCCCACCGCGTCGTCGCCGCCAAAGCCATAGCCGGCATTGAGTCCGAGATAGAGGCCGGACCAGTCATGGACGGTAGCGACATCCACCATGTCGGCGGCAATTACCGGGGTGCCCAGGAGGACAACCATGCTGACGGATAACAAAAGCCTTTTCATTGCTTTTTCCCCTGCATTGAACCAAAGTCCCAGACCTAAATTACAAGCGGCGGAAGCCCCCGGCAACCGCCGATCCGTCCAAGCCTGATTTTATCGTCAACAAGTGGTAAATCCGCCACCCTTGACCACCGGCCCAGGCCTTGGCTAAGCACCTAACGGATTGAAATCGCTTACCTGCATGCGTAGGCAGGAGTGAGCCGGAGGACCCGATGATCAAACTGACCTTCCCCGATGGCGCGGTGCGCGAGGCCGAAGCCGGAGTCACCGCCGTCCAGGTCGCCGCTTCGATCTCGAAATCGCTGGAGAAAAAGGCCGTGGCAGCCCAGGTCAACGGCTTGACCGTCGACCTGGCCCAACCCATCACCCGCGACTCGACCCTCAAGATCCTCACCCGCGACGACCCCGAAGCCCTCGAACTCATCCGCCACGACGCGGCCCACGTGCTGGCGGAAGCGGTGCAGGAACTCTTTCCCGGCACCCAGGTCACGATCGGCCCGGTGATCGAGAACGGCTTCTATTACGATTTCTTCCGCAACCAGCCCTTCACCACCGAGGATTTCGCCCCCATCGAGAAGAAGATGCGCGAGATCATAGCGCGCGACAAACCCTTCACCAGGTCGCTCAAGACCCGCGAGGAGGCGAAGGACTTCTTCCGCCAGAAGGGCGAGAATTTCAAGGTCGAGCTGGTCGATACGATCCCCGGCGACGAGGACATCAAATTCTACGATCAGGGCGGCTGGATCGACCTGTGCCGCGGGCCCCACATGACGTCGACGGGCAAGATCGGCAACGCCTTCAAGCTGATGAAGGTGGCCGGCGCCTATTGGCGGGGTGACTCCAAGAACCCCATGCTCACCCGCATTTACGGAACGGCCTGGGCCAGTGACAAGGATTTGCAGAATTATGTGACAGCCCTCGCCGAAGCCGAGAAGCGCGACCATCGGAAGCTCGGCCGCGAGATGGACCTCTTCCATTTCCAGGAGGAGGGGCCGGGCGTCGTCTTCTGGCACGCCAAGGGCTGGACCATCTTCCAGCAACTGATCGCCTATATGCGCCGCCGCCTGTCGAAGCTCGACTATGACGAGGTGAACGCCCCCCAGCTTCTCGACAAGTCGCTGTGGGAAACGAGCGGCCACTGGGGCTGGTATCGCGAAGCCATGTTCATGGCGCGGTCGGCCGGCGATGAAACCGACGACGACCAGATCTTCGCCTTGAAGCCGATGAACTGCCCGGGCCACGTCCAGATCTTCAAGCATGGCTTGAGGTCCTACCGCGAACTCCCTCTGAGGCTGGCGGAATTCGGCAATGTCCATCGCTACGAACCGTCGGGAGCGCTCCACGGCCTGATGCGGGTGAGGGGCTTCACCCAGGAC
>JANNSP010000142.1:0-23370 GCA_031402975.1 Hyphomicrobiales bacterium | reverse complement strand
AACCAAGTCTACCAGACGACGCCGTTCCGGCTGGACGAGGTTGGGAGGTAGATATTTCCCTTCTCCTTTGGGGAGAAGGAGGGGCCCATCGCAGCACGCGATGGGAGGATGAGGGGAAGCGGTCATACAATTTTAGCACCGTGTCCCCTCACCTTCCCAAGCTTCGCTTGGGCCCCTTCCTCTCCCTATGGGAGAGGAGAACACACTACCGCGCCAGCCTGAGCGTCGATTTCTTGATGCGCTTGGTGATGGCGCGGAACACCGCGTCGATGTCGGCCTTGGCGGCGTCGGGCTCGAAATAGTTTCCCGGCGCGCAGGTCTTGAGAAGACTGGTCACTTTCGGGTCGGTGATGTCATAGGCGATGGCGAAGACGGTGATGTCCTTCTTGCGCATGCCGGAACAGATTTCGAGCAGATTGTCGTTGCCGTTCTCGACCGACCGCGAGCCGCCGCTGCCCCACTGCTTCGAGGTCTGCACGCCGTCGGTGAGAATGATGATGAACTTGCGGTTCTTGGGATCCGAGTAATCGGAAGCCTCGGCATAGGGCTCGGCCGGGTCGAGCAGGTTCCAGCCGAATTCCGTGCCCAGCGGGATATTAGTGTTTCCAACCGGCTCCATCTTGGCAAGTTTCTTGACCACTTCCGGAATGTCCTCGGTCAGCGGAACGATCTCAAGTCCATTCTTGACGTAAGCAGGACAATCGCGGGGGTTCTTGTTCTCGAAGGTCGCATCGACATGACCCCATTTGCTCGCAGCGCCCGAACCGGGCGTTTCGATGCCCGTATTGTAGGGATACGCGCGGTCCTGGGTGCAGCCGGTCCAGGTGGTGCCCTTTGATGCCTGGGTGACATAGCCGGCCGGCATGGTTCCATGGACCATGGCTGAAAACGGCACGAGCCCGACCTGTAGCAGGCCCTCCTCGGCGCTGGCGTCGAGCGCGTCGATCATGTCGATGGCGGCGCTGCGCATCCGTTTGTATTTGTTGTTGGCGACCATCGAACGGGAGAAATCGAGGACCAGCACGACCTCGGCCTTCTTGTCGTTGGACAGATCGACTTCGGCAAGACCGCCGATCTTGAAGGAACCGACGCCGCCCAGCGCCATGAAGGTCGTTGGATAGTCATACTGCGCCGAGGCCGTAACGAGGCTGCCCTGGATCTTAATCTTCAAGGCCTTGACGGTCGTCGCGTCGGCGAAATTCTCCTCGAAATAGTCCTTGCCGACCTGCTCGCGGTCCTTCTTCGATTTCTTTTCGGAGAGCGCCACCGCCATCGCCGAGGCATCGAGCGCCGACTGCAACGCCGTTTCCGCCTGCATGGCGCGGACGTAATCGATCGCGGTTCCGGCCGCCAGCAGCATGGGAACCGCGGCGATAGCAAACATGGTCGACACGGACCCCTTTATGTTTCCGAGAAATGATTGTCGTTTCATCATAGTGACCTGTGCCCACTATTATTTTTCCGCGTGGCCCTGACCCTAAGGAAAAAGAGTGAGAAACCCGCTGACCAATCGTGTCAAATTTTAACGATCGGCCGTCATATTGCCGTCACCTCGGACGGCTTACAGCGGCGACGCGAGGAACTCATGCTGACCCTGATGCTACTGCGGCACGCCAAATCGAGCTGGAGCGACGCCCAGACCGCCGACCTCGATCGCCCGCTCAGTCCGCGCGGCCGCCACGCCGCGCAGGCCATGGGCCGGTTCATCGTCAGCGAAAATCTCGCGCCCGACCTGGTCCTGTGCTCGCCCGCCAGGAGGGCGCGGGAAACCTGGAAATATGTGGCGGCGGAACTCAAATCGGCGCCCAAAGTGATCATCGAGGAAACGATTTATGACTTCGGCAATGGCAGCCGCCTGCTCGACGCCTTGCGCAAGCGGGCGGGTACGGCGAAGCGCGTGATGATCGTCGGCCACAATCCCTCGATGGAGCGGGTTGCCGTCCGCCTTGCCACAACCGGTGACGAGAAACTCCGCGGCCGCCTGGCCAGGAAATATCCGACCGCCGCCCTCGCGGTCATCGGCTTCGAGGCTTCCGCCTGGGACCAACTGCCCGAATCGGGCGGCAGCCTCGAGCGCTTTGTCCGTCCCAAGGACATTCAGGCCGACCCCGCCGACTAGGTTCCTATTGCCATCACGGCGCCCCGGCCCCAACTATGGCGATGGGGGCAAAGGCCAGGGCGTGAAACTCAAGGATATCGTCGATAGCGCCCGCCTCGCGGCCGGGGGCCTGGGAGATTTCAGCGCCGGTCTCGTGGTCCCGACGGTGAGGCTCGGCGTGACCGGCCTCGCCCGCGCCGGCAAGACGGTGTTCATCACGGCCCTCATTCATGCGCTGGTTGAACGCAGCCGCCTGCCGATGTTTGAGGCACTGGCCCAGGGCCGGATCGGACGGATCTACCTGGCGCCCCAGCCCGACGACGATCTGCCGCGCTTTGCCTATGAGGAGCATTTGGCGGCACTCACCGCCACGGAGCGCAAATGGCCGGACAGCACCAGGCGCATCAGCCAGTTGCGATTGACCATCGAATACACCGCGCGCGGCCTGCTCGCGCGGAATTTCGGGCGGGGCCACCTCAATCTCGACATCGTCGATTATCCCGGCGAATGGCTGCTCGATCTTCCCTTGATGCACATGACCTACCAGCAGTGGTCGGCCGCCACCATCGAAGCCAGCCGAGCCCCGGCCCGGGCGCTTTCAGCCAGGCCGTGGCACAATCATCTAGCGACACTTGATGCGTCCGCCTCCGCCAACGAATTGGATGCGATCAAGGCGGCGGAACTGTTCACGGCGTATCTATCCGCCAGCCGCAAGGACGGCTTTTCAACTCTGCCCCCCGGACGGTTTCTCATGCCCGGCGATTTCGACGGCTCGCCGCTTCTCAATTTTGCACCCCTCGATGTGCAACCGGACACGGATTTCACCCGTGGCTCGCTCGGCCACCTCATGGCGCGGCGCTACAATTCCTATGTGTCCAGGATCGTCAAACCGTTCTTCTTCGGCCATTTCGCCAGGCTCGACCGGCAGATCGTGCTGGCGGATGCGCTGACCGCGATGAACGCCGGAACCGCCGCCATCCAGGACCTACAGTCGGCACTCGGGCAGATTCTCTCGTGTTTCCGGCAAGGCTCGAATTCGCTCCTGAGCACGGTCTTCGGCCGGCGCATCGACCGCATCCTGTTCGCCGCCACTAAGGCCGACCATCTGCACCAGTCGAGCCATGACCGGCTCGAGGCGGTACTGCGCCACATGGTCGATGACGCGGCCAGCCGGGCCGAATTTGCCGGCGCCCGGATCGACGTCGCAGCGCTCGCCGCCATCCGGGCCACGCGCGAGGCGCGCGTCGTGCAGAAGGGTGAGGAATTGGACTGCATCGCCGGCATTCCGCAAGCGGGCGAACAGTTGGGCGCGACCACATTCGATGGCGAAACCGAGGCCGCAGTGTTTCCGGGCGACCTGCCGCCCGATGCCGCCGAGGCCTTGAGCGGAAAATTGGAGGGAACGCTCAAATTCGTGCGCTTCCGTCCGCCGCTGCGGCGCAACGGGCATTTTCCCCATATCCGCCTCGACCGGGCGATTGAATTCCTGATCGGAGACCGCCTCGCATGAGCGCCAGCCCCCGCCGTCCGCAGGCCTTTGTCATCGACGAAGAGTTGGAAACGAAGGCGACCATCGACTTTGCCCCCGAGGAGCCCGAACCGGCGGATATCGTGGTGGCGCCGGCGCAAACGCGGGTCTCGCGCAATTTCCGCTGGGGGCCGGTGCTGATCGGAGCCCTTGCAAGTCTGGTGACGATGGGGGCGGGACTGGCGGCGGCAAGGCTCGTCGAGGACTTTTTCGCCCGCTCTCAGGTGCTGGGCTGGATCGCCGCCTCCATCGCAGGCCTGGCGGCACTTGCGGCCCTTGCCATCGTTCTCCGCGAAATCTGGGGTCTCTCGCGGTTGAAGCGGATCGAACATATCCAGACCGACGCAGCGTCGGCGCTCAATCTCGACGACAGGGAAAAGTCGGCGTCCGCCATTGCCGGTCTCCGATCGCTCTATGGCGGCCGGCCCGACATGGCGCGGGGGTTGCTCTCGCTCAAGGAACACGACACCGATATCCTCGATCCGCGCGACCGGCTGCGCCTGGCCGAACGCTATCTGCTCGAGCCTCTCGATGCCGAGGCGCACCGGATCGTGGCGCGGGCCGCCCGCCGCATCACGCTCATCACCACGGTTTTGCCCGCACCCGCCCTCGATATCCTGGTCGTCGCCGCGCAGAATCTCCGGATGCTGCGCGAACTGGCGGGGCTCTATGGGGGGCGGCCCTCGACGCTTTCGACGCTGCGTCTCGCACGGATGGTGGTGAGCCATCTGGCGGTGACGGGCGGCCTCGCTCTGTCCGACAGCGTGGTGCAGCATCTCGTTGGAAAGGGGCTGGCGGGGAGGCTTTCGGCGCGCTTCGGCGAGGGCGCGGTCAACGGCATCCTGACGGCGCGGATCGGTCTGGCGGCGCGCGAGGTCTGCCGCCCGATCCCGCAGGAGCCGTCACGCCGGGACAACCTGACCAGCCTGCTCAAGGAACTGGTGAGTTTCGGCAAGGATCCCGCCTGACATTACCAAGAATTCATGCGATCGGGCGACGGACGCCACGGGGCCGCCACGTCCTTAGCGCATCCAAGCACACTCACAAGGAGACGACCAAATGCAGAAGAGAACCAAGATCATGCTGGCCGGCGGCCTCGCCGCGCTGATGGCCGTGGGCGGCGCTGCCGGCATCGCCATGGCCGACCGTGGCAAGCATGGCATGCGCGGCATGCACCATGGCGGTGGCATGGGCATGATGGGCATGATGGAGCGTTACGACGCCAACAAGGACGGCAATGTCTCGAAAGAGGAAGTGGACCAGAACCGCGCTTCCTGGCACGGCGAATTCGATGGCGACAAGAACGCCACGCTGTCGCTGCAGGAATTCCAGGCGCTGTGGCTCAAGGCCCGGAACGAGGAGATGGTCCGCGAGTTCCAGCAATTCGACAGTGACGGCAACGGCCAGGTGACGCTCGACGAATACAAGGAGCCGGTGGCCCAGATGGTCACCCGCATGGACATGAACGGCGACGGCATGATCGGCAAGGACGACCACATGGGCCGCGGCAAGCGTCACCACATGCAGATGGACGATGATGATGCGCCGAAGACGGAAACCCCTCAGTAAGGGCAACTACAGGAAGTGACTACTCCTTCTTCCCCTTCCCCCCTCGCGGGGGAAGGGAGAAACTGGCGCTTGACGTCCCTGCGCAACACACATGCCGTTTTTGGATTTGCCCTGCTATAGGGCTTCCATGACCTCTCCCGCGACACCGATCTCCGCCGCCAAAGGCTGGCGCACGCCTTTCATGGCGCTGGCCCTGATGGCGGTTGCCAACGGTTTTGCTTATGCCACCTGGAACGCGCTCCATACCAACTATGCCGTCGATGTCGTGGGCTTCGGTGGCGAGCAGCAGGGCATCCTCCATACGGTGCGCGAGATCCCGGGGTTCCTGGCCTTTGCCGCCGTGCTGCTGTTGCTGTTCATGCGCGAGCAGACGCTCGGCATCCTGTCGATCCTGACGGTTGGCGTCGGCGTCGCCATAACCGGGTTTTTTCCGTCCGCCATGGGTTTTTATGCGACGACCCTGATCAAGTCGCTGGGCTTTCACTATTACGAGACCGTGGGCCAGTCGCTGGCGCTGCAATGGTTCGACAAGGGCAACGCGCCGAGCCGCATGGGCAAGATCTATGCCTATGCCTCGCTCTCGACCATCGCCGCCTATGGCCTCATCTTCTTCACCTGGAAATGGCTGCATCTCGATTTCGTCTGGGTCTTCCTGGCGGGCGGGCTTGTTGCCACGGGCGTGGGCCTCCTGATCTGGCTCGCCTTCCCGAGTTTCGAGGGTGAAACCCCGCAGCGCAAGCGTCTGGTCCTGCGCCGGCGTTACTGGCTCTATTACGTCATCACCTTCATCGGCGGGGCCCGCCGGCAGATCTTCGTCGTCTTCGCCATTCTGATGATGGTGCAAAAATTCGGCTACACGGTCAGCGACATGACCATGCTGCTTCTGATCAATGCGATTTTCACGACGCTCATCGCCCCCCGCCTCGGCCGCTTCATCGAGCGCTGGGGCGAGCGCCGCTCGATCATCATCGAGCATGTGGGGCTGATCGCCGTGTTCGCGGCTTACGCGCTGGTGCAGGATGCTTATGTCGCCGCGGTGCTCTACATGCTCGACAACGCATTCTTCTCGATGTCGATCGCGCATCGCACCTATTTCCAGAAGATCGGCGACCCCGAGGACATGGCGCCGACCGCCGGCGTCGCCTTCTCGATCAATCACATCGCCGCCGTGTTCATCCCCATTCCGTTAGGCCTGGTGTGGGATGTCCACTACACTTGGGTGTTCTGGATCGGCACGGCGATCGCGGCGCTGGGTCTGCTTTTCTCCATGCTGGTGCCGCGCGATCCCACGAAGGGACACGAAGTGCATTGGCCTCTTGGACTTCCCCGGGTTGCGTTGCGCGCAAGCTAGTTGGTCAGGCGCGAGCTTCTGGCGTTGGAATGATAGAGTTTTACTGGCTCGTCATAGCCATAGGCAGTCCAGTCATTGCGCACGGTGAAGGTGCCGTTGCCGCCGATCTCGATGTTGTCGACAATGACCGGCGAGTATTGCGAGTTCGAGTTGAAGTCGCCGTTGCCGGTGATGTAGAGTTTTTGCTTCGGCGTGTACCAGATGCCGCGGATTTCCGATCCGGCGCCGCCCTGCACCGAATTGACCCCGGTGGGACTGGCGGATTGGTCCTGCACCACCGCGAAACCGGCATAGGTCCCAGTTGTAGGCGCATGGAGCTTCAGGGTCGAACCCGAGGACATATCGATTTTGGCGTTGTTGCCGAGAACCAGCGTGACGCCGGCAGTCGCCGTCAACACCGACTGCGATCCGAGCGACAGCGTTCCGGTAATGTAATGAACGCCCGCGGTGAATGTGGCCGTTCCCTGGGCCTGCAACGTGATGTTGTTGTATTTGGCTTGGGCGAGCGACACATTGCCATTCTGCTTCTTGACGCTGACGTCGCTGGCCGTCCCGCTCGGCACTGTCACCGACAGCTTGAGGGGATCGCCAGACACCGCTTGCTTGGCCACGGGCTCCGGCGAATAGGACCCGGCACCTCCGGTCTTCGACCAGCCGCCGGCCGTCGTGAAGGCTTTCGCCGTGGCCGAGGCATTGCCCTGAAAATGGATGGCGGAGGAACTGGACGAATCCGCATGGACGGCGCAATTGGCCGCCGTGAAATTCCCGGTGCCGCGCACATAGACCGCGTCCGCCATCGACGCATTGAGCGCCAGGATGCATCGGTAAGACCCTTCGCCCGGCACGGATGAGGCACCCGAATTGACGGTAAACGCGATATTGGCCCGGTTCGGTTTACCGTCCGCCAGTGGCAGGAAAGCGAGCTTGAGAAGGGTTCCTTCCACCGTCGTAGCGATCAACACCGTGGCCTCGTTGCCCTCGACAGTCACCGTTGGAATGGTGGTGACGCCATAGAGATTGCCCAGATTTGCTTTGGCATAGGATTGACCCACGGCTTCGCGCGCCGAGTCCGTTCCCTTTGCCGTGGCCGCCGCCAATGCCGCGCCGTCGGCGACCGTCTGCACCCGCGACATGGCATGGTCGATGCGCGCCATGTCGATCGACAATCCCGCCACGCCGATGAGTGGAATGGCCGCCAGGCTGAACACGACCGACACATTTGCCTGCTGATCGATCCATAGTTTCCGCAAAAATCCGGGCCTTTTCATACACACGCTCCACGATTAAACCAAAGCGGACTTTACCGGTGCGAGCATAACAACGGCAGAAGGAGTTATTTCAAATTGTAGTAATCCCGGTACCAATCGGCGAAAGCCTTAACACCCGCTGAAAGCGGCGTGGACGGCCGATAGCCGGTCAACTGCTCCAGCAGGACCGGCGAGGCGAAGGTGCGGGGCACATCGCCCGGCTGCATCGGAAGCAGGTTGCGGAGCGCCGTCAGGCCCAGTTCCGCCTCGAGCGTTTCGATGAAATCGAGGAGGCCCACCGGCTGGCCGCCGCCGATATTGATAACGCGGAACGGCACCGCCGTATGGGACGCGGGGCCGGGCGCCAGCGGCATGAGGCGGAGCACCGCCTCGATCAGATCGTCGACGAAGGTGAAATCGCGCTGCATGTGGCCCGCGCCATAGACGTCGATCGGCTGGTTCCTCAGGATGGCATCGGTGAATTTGAACAGCGCCATGTCGGGCCGTCCCCACGGGCCATAGACGGTGAAGAAGCGGAACACCGTCGTGGGCACGCGGTGCAGATGCGCATGCGCATGCGCCATCACTTCCATGGCTTTCTTGGTCGCCGCATAGAAGCTCAGCGGCTGGTCGGTCGAGTCGGTCTCGACGAAGGGAACCTTGGCATTCATGCCATAGACCGAACTTGAGGACGCGAGCAGCAGATGCCGGGGCTTCGCCTGGCGCGCCACATCGAGCACCCGCCATGACCCCAGGAGATTCGAGTCGACATAGGCCCTGGGGTTTTCCAGCGCATAACGGACGCCGGCCTGGGCGGCGAGATGGAAGATGACGTCGGGCCTGGCCAGTTCGGCGGCGCGCTCAAGGTCTCCGTCGTCCTCAAGGCGGCCGATCACCGAGGTGTAGTTCTCGCTGCCCTCCAGCCGGTCGAGGCGGGCCTGCTTCAGCGTGACGTCGTAATAGGGCGTCATCGCGTCGAAGCCGGTGACGGCGTGACCTTCGGCGAGGAGGCGGCGAACCAGATGGAAGCCGACGAAGCCCGCATGCCCGGTGACCAGAATTCTCGATTGCGTGGGGAGGATCATGGCGGCTGCTTAACGCGAATTGACCGGCGCTTCAAACTCAGCCTAAAGGCGGCCATGCTGGCCATTCTCGTGCATGATCTGTCGGCCACGGGAGTGGTCAGGAACGCCATGCGGATCGCCGGGCACATGGCGGGCCTGGGGGTCGCCACCGAATTGTGGGTGGTACGCGACGATGGCGCGTTTCGCGATCAGGTTCCGGCCAGTGTCCGCATCGTGATTGTTGGCAAATCCCGCGAATTCGCCAATCGCCGGATCGAAACGCTGCTCGCCGTGCCGGCAATCGCCGCAGCCATCGGATCGCGGCGGCCCGATGTTTTGCTGTCGGCGGGAAATCATTTTCATCTGGCGGCCGGTCTCGCCTATCGAAGGGCGGGATCGCCCTCACAGACCCGACTGATGGGCCGCGCCAGCAACGCGACGCCGCGCGTTCCGTCCGCGATGGCGGGACTCGCCAAAAGGCTCGATGGACTCAAGTATCGAGGTATGAATTCGGTGATCGCGGTGTCGCGCGAACTGGCGGACGATCTTGAAATGCGGCTGGGCATCGCGCGTACGCGGATCGCGGTGATCGCGAACGGCGTCGATATCGCCGGCGTGCGGAGGCTGGCGGAGGCAGCGCTCGACGATCCATGGTTCGCGCCCGGCGAGCCCGCGGTCATCGTCTCGGCGGGCCGTCTGTCGCGGCAGAAAAACTATGCCTTGCTGCTCGACGCCTTTGCCATTCTGCGCCGCGCCAGGCAGGCGCGCCTCATGATTCTTGGTGACGGCCCGGATCGCGATGCCCTGCTGCGGCAGGCCGCAAGGCTGGGTATCGCGGCGGATGTGCGACTTCCCGGCTTCGAGGCAAATCCGCATCGCATCTTCGCCCACGCCGGGCTTTTCGCGCTGACCTCGCGCTGGGAAGGCGCCAGCAATGTCATCCTCGAAGCACTGGCCTGCGGCTGTCCGGTGGTCGCCGTCGACTGCCCGACCGGCATCCGCGAACAGCTCGACCATGGCCGCATCGGAACGATCGTGCCGCAAGGCGATGCGCACGCTCTGGCCCGGGCGATGGCGCAACGGTTGGACGCGGCCCGCGACAGCGAACTGCTTGAGGCCCACGCGGAAACCTTCGAGCAAGGGAAAATGCTGGACGCCTATGCGCAGCTGTTCGGCGTGGCCTAGATTCGGAACAGGCCGTAGATCGTTCCGCGCAGTTTGATGGTCGAGAAAATCTCCTTGTACGTCCGCATGTCGTGTTTCGACGCCGTGAGTTTGCCGATCCGGCGGATATAGTCGTAGCGAAACTTATTGCCGAACACCAAGCCGTAGATGAAGCACGAACCGATGCGGCTGTCGACATAGGCGGTGATGGGCTTGTCGCGTTTCGCCACGATCTCGAGAATATCCGCATCGAACTCCGTCTGCCGGTCATAATTTGGGCCATCGATCCACACGAAATCGTAGTCGCGCTCGGGGATCGATGTGTAGGCCTTGCCGCGGAACGGCCCGTAATGCACTTGGCGCGAAGGGCTCAGATTGAGATCGATGAAGGGGCGCAGATGATCGGGAATGATCTCCTGCAAGGCATCGTGGTAGATTTTCAGATCCTCCAGCGCGGTCACCCGTCCGGCGCCGTTTTCGTAGAGCGCGAGCGCTATCACCAGCGTGGTCAGTCCGGGGCCAAGCTCCAGAACTTCCAGTGGCCGGGTCTTGCGGATATGCGAATAGAGCAGCCAGTAGTCATAATAGTTGGCGCCGGTCGAGGGCGTGTTGCGGCTGACAAGCTCCGCCAGCGCCCGGTTGCCCAGGACTTTCCGGCGCGCGAAGACTTGCGGAAAATCCCTGAGTTTCGACAAGATCATACCATCCTCCCAAGCAGCCCATCGATCCTCGCCGCGTTGGCTTCGGGCGGCGCTCCACCATTGAGTTTCAGGACATTCACTCCGGAAGCGGCGGAGAATCTGGCCACAAGCATTTCGAGCAGCTCCACGGTGGTGGCGAGTCGCGCTTCGGCTTCATCCGGAGGCAATCCGTCGAGCCGGCTGTTGCCGTGGCGCCGCTCCGCGATTCTTTGCGCCGACAGATTGACCGGCGTGACGATCCACACCAGATGATCGGGCGCGAAGAGACGCAGACTGGCGATCACGCGGTCAAGTCTCGTCATGGAAAACGAGGCGTCCTGCAGGAGCGACCACAGTTTCTGCACCAGGCCCTGGTCCAGCAGGATATTCCGTACACGGAACTGGTAGTGCCGGAGAAAGACGATCAGGTTGAAACCCCGTTTCAGGCGGTTGAGCGAGAGCGGCCGTGCCGAGATCGAGAGAAAGAAAATGCGCCAGGCCGCCCGTAGCAATGCCGTATCGGCCCGCATGGCGCTGAGCGGAACCGCGCCCTTCTTGCCATGCGGCGCGGTGACGAGACCGCAGATCGTCGTCTTGCCCGCCCCCGGAAGCCCAACGCATTCGACGATCATGCCCTGGGCGCCTTCAACAGAAAGTTCCAGATGGCGGACTTGGCGGCGAGCAGGACTTCATCGTAAGGCCGGGCGGCGTCGATGACTGCGATTTCACTTTGACCGAATGTGAGAGCATCGACGATGGCGCATTTGCGGGTGATAATGCCGATGTCGTGATCGGGCTTGCGCAGTTGCGCGGTTAGGGGATCGATCTTGAGCTTGATGACGAGGCCGGGACCCAAAGTGGCGGCGGCGCGATGAAGTTTCATTTCCGCGCGCGCCGCCCAGGCAAACCCCCGCCCCTCCTGCTGGCGCGGCCCGTCGCTGATGCCGTTGACCTGCATCTGGGGATAACGGTCGGTCAGAATGACGCTCCCTCGCCCCGCGAGTTTGCGCCCCAGCCGCAGGAGACGAAGCTTGCGGCGCAGTAGCAGGAGATCGAATAGGCGATAGAGTTTTTCGATCCCCGGCGCGGGCCGGAGAGATTTCGCAGTCTTGGGTTTACGGCGCTTCCACAAGACCGACAGCCTGCGCTTGCCGGTATTGATCCAACCCGACGCGCCGTCCCCCGATCCCATGTAGAGAAGATGCCCGTCGAGCTTGTGGCGCAGCCATTTTTCCAGATCGCGGCCGAGCGTCGATTTGCCGGAGCCGTCGCTGCCGACCAGCGCCACCATGGCGCCGCCCGCAGGCAGTGTCTTGCGGATTTGAATCGGACCAACGGTTTTCAACCAGAGCCGCGTGACGCCCAGTCTTGCATTGAGCAGCGCCGCCCGCGCCAAAGCCTCCGGCCAACTCATGCGGAAATGCCGAACGAGCGCGATGTTGAGTCTTCTTCCAAGTGCGATGGCCGCGGCATCGCTGCCGAACGCATCCTGAAAATCTCCGGCGAGGCAAAGCTGGTGGCCCAATGCCGCGAGCTTCGCCGGATCGGTCTGAGCTTGCAGCCAATGGAGTTCGGTTTGAATGTGGCCGGGGATCTTCCGATTGAGGAGCCGGCGCGTCAGCGGCATCTTGGCCCAGATGCGGACCAGCAAGTTGAGCAGTTCCATCTCGGCCGAGGGAATGGGCCAGCCGCTTGGCGGATCGCGGCGGACCGAGGCCAGCAATTCGTCTGTCCACGGCAATCGCAGATGCTTGACGCGCTTGAGGCCGGTCAGCATGTCATAATGAACGTGAAGATGCAGAAACGCCCCCGTTGCTGAATCAAAGATCAGCCAGTCTTCGATCGCCGGATAGCGCGCCCAAGGCGGGCTTGTCATCGGCAACGCGCGAAGTTTTTGCATCACGGTCCGGAACGCAGCTTCATCGTCGCGGTGGATGAGAAGATCGAGATCGGTTTCGCCGGCCAGCGCTTCGGTCAGGTGACTGTTGCTCTTCCACTGCGCGACGCGGACGTTTCCTGACGACAGGGCCTCGCGAAGGTCCTGACTGGCGCGCAATGCGGACACCCTGCCGGACCCTTGCGCGATATCAGTACCCGGCCAGACTCTCGGGCCGTGAGGCGGTGTAGGCGGCGCCGTCATGCTTCACCAGTTTCGAATCAACGCCCTTCTTGTCGAGAAAGGAGAACCAGTCGGCATACATCGCCTCGAGGCTGTCCGTGTTGTTGTACAGTTCGATCAAGGTTTGCATCTTCTTCTTGCGCTTTATAGGACTCAGGAATTTCTCGGCCTTGCCGGCGCGGCCTTCCATGAACTGCTGCAACAGCCGCTGGCGCGGACAGGCGAGCGTCACCACGGTGATGGATTGCGCCACCGACATGAGATCGGAGAGCGCGTGGCTGTACTGATAGAGTTCGCTGTTCATCAGCCGGCCGCTGATATTGTAATGCAGGACGACATCGCCGAGTTCGGGCTCGGTGTTTTCGCGCAGCCTGCCGAATTGCAGCACCTTCCACTTGCGGCCGGTGTCGAAGCCGATGTCCTGCGCGATCTGCGAATTCTTGCCGCTGGTAAGATGCTCGATGAAGGTCGATTTCCCCGATGCCGGAAAACCCGCGACGATCACCAGCCTGCCGATGCGGTAGCGATGCGCGAGCAGGATCGGCCGTCCCTTGTGCCCCGCCTTGATGACGTCGACGCGGGCGAAATCGGCGCGCTTCTCCAAGAGCAGGGCTTGCAGCGCCGGAACCGTGATGAAGAAGGTCTGGGCGGAATTTCGCGCGATGTAGAACAGCGGCAACCGCGAGAGCACCAGCGCCATCCACGCCGAAACCTTGTTCTTGCGCCGGTCGCGCCGGTGAAAGCCTGCAGTCTCCAATACCAGCGTCTCCCGCGTCGCGTGAATCAATTTCTCCAGCGCCGACAGCGGATTGCGCAGATGATGCAGAACATTGAGGCAGAGGACATAGTCGAACTGGCGTGAGAATTGATCGGTCTCGATGTCGAAGCGCTCGAACGCCGCGCCCGACTGCTTCATCTCCGCCAGCAGAGTGCACTTCCTGACATATTCGGCATCGATTTCGGCGCCGACAGTGGTTTCAGCGCCGCGGTCCTCGGCGAAGAAACAGAAGAAGCCATAACGGCAACCCAAATCGAAAACCGATTTGCCGTCGAGTCGCTTGGGAAAGATCGCTTCGGCGGTTTCCGAGCGGTCGTCGCCGCCGGTTTCGAGGCCATGCGGCAGCCGCACGTTCTGGTAGCCGAAACTGTTCTGCTTCAGGGCCTCGACAATCCGCTCCTTGCTCCACGCCGGACGATCCATAAACACTTTTTCCCAGAGTCCCGCAATTTGGCGCTGTCTTACCGCTTTGAAATTGTAAAAGCCATGGGCCCGGACTAGGTGTAGCCCGCATGACGCCGCTTCGTTCCGACATACTCCTGCCCGTCGAGACGTCGAGCCGCGAGCTCGACGCCAAGCTGCTGCTGGCGCTGTTCGCCGCCGAGGCCGGGTTCCGCTGCCATCTCGGGCCCATGAGCCGCATCCAGGCGCCCGGCTTTCCACCCTCGATCTACATTTCGAAAAGCGTCAGATTCGCCAAGCCGGTAAAACTGATGGCGGACCTCGGCCACACGGTCGTCGCCTGGGACGAGGAGGGCCTGGCGCGCTTTCCCGACGCGGTTCACGCCGCCCGGATCGAGCCCGAGGCGCTCCGCCTGCCGCGCCTGCTGCTGGCCTGGGGCCATAGCAATGCGGACCTGTGGCGGCGGCATCCGCTGTATGATGGCCGGCCGGTGATCGAGTCGGGCAATCCCCGGATCGATCTGCTGCGCCCGGAGCTTTTGCCCTTGCACCGCGACAGAGCGAATGACATCCGCGCCCGCTATGGCCGCTACGCGCTGCTCAATACGAACTTCGCCATGATCAACCATTTCAAGCCGGGCGGGCGGCGGACCAAGATCGCGGCCGGTTCGCACGACGCCGAGACCTATAGCGGCTTCCGCGACGGCGTTGAGGACCACAAGCGCAAATTGTTCGCAGCATTCCTCAAGGCGCTGCCGGTGATCGCAGAAAGCCTCCACCCGCACCGGCTGATCGTCAGGCCGCATCCGTCCGAAGACCAGGCGCCATGGTTTGCCGCAGCGGCCGGGATCGACAACATCACGGTCATCTATGAGGGCTCGGTGGTGCCGTGGCAGTTGGCCGCGGACTGCCTCATCCACAATGGCTGCACCAGCGCCGTCGAGGCGAGCGTGCTGCATCTGCCGGCGCTGGCCTATCGGCCGATCGAGAACCCCGCCTATGATTTAGCGCTGCCCAACGCGCTGAGCGAGAATTTCAGCGACCTCAGCGTCCTGTGTAAGCGGGCGAACGAGCTTGTTGCTGGAACGCCAAGTCGCGACGAAGCAGCGCCCTACGGTCCGATCCTGCGGGACAATATTGCGTCGCTCGACGGGCCGTTTGCCTGCGAGCGGATCGTCGACGCCCTGGGTGGAGTGACGACGCAAGCAGCGGCTCCGATTCAGGTTCGTCTCGCGGCGATGGCCAGATATGCCTGGCGCAAGGCGGGCGTGGCGCTGTCGCCCGAGCGCAAACGCTACCAGGATCACAAGGCCCAGGCATCGGATTTCGATCTCGAAGACATCCGCCAGCGCGCCGCCAAGATGGGCAAGGCGCTTGGCCGTTTTCATGATGTGGTGTGCAGCGAGACATCGCCGGGGCTGGTCACCGTGGCGAATGGCACAAGTCTCGCCTAGAGGAATGCACTGTCAGTTGGAGCCGCTCTCCCCTTTCGTCTTTCCCGCGAAGGCGGGAATCCCGCTATTTTCCAGCAAGGTAGCGGGGCCCCCGCCGGCGCGGGGGTGACGATTATCGGCCGTGAGCAGAAACTCCGCCCACAGAAGATCGAGTTCGGTGTCGATATTGGCCAGCGGCTCCTCGATCGGCACCGCTCCGGTCCTCCGTCCACGGATGGTTTTCTGATCCATGATGCACGCGCGGGTAAAAGCGTACGCCACGCCGTTGCGGTGATAGACGGGTTCGAGCTGCTGGCGGGCGACGATCGCCGCACCGCGCGGATCGTAATAGTCGAGATCGCCGGCGGGGCCGATGGTGAGCTGCTTGAGCGGATGCGCCTTGCTGTCGGTCTGGCTCACCGTCCACACCGCGTCGAAACCGCCATCGACAATGGTACGCAGCGTTCGCTCCACATGCGCGGGCGTGCGGCCGGGCGAGGTGGGCTGCAGCATCACGACGATGTCATAAGTCACACCGTCCAGTGCCTCCATCGTGGTCAGCGCGTGATGGAGCACCTCCCAGTCGCCGATGACGGGACCGGACAGTTCAGGCGGACGGCGGAAGGGTGCTGCAAGGCCCGCCTTTTCCGCCACGCCTGCGATCCCGTCGTGATCGGTCGAAACCACGGCGCGGTCGATGCAACCGACCTGCCCTGCGATTTTTCCCGCCAGCGCGACGAGTGGCACGCCGCCCAGGGTGCGAAGATTTTTCAGCGCGATGCCCTTGCTGCCGCCGCGCGCCGGGACCACCGCCAGGATGCGCCGCCCCTCAAGCATCGGACAGGTCCAGCATCATCAACGACTGGGGACCGGTGATTTCGTGGAACGGACAGCCGTTCCGTTCCGCCGCCTCGCGGTCGCTGATGCCATCGCCCACGACCAGCAGGCGGGACGGGTCGATTGAGTGGCGTTTGAGAAGTGTGGCGACAACGGCGTCTTTCCTGTGGGGATAACCGTAAGCGCCCGCCAGCAGCGAGAGCCACCCGCGCTTCGACAACTGAGCCAGCAACTCGTCATGCGGCGTGGCTGATGCCACATAAACCGCGGACTGACCGGACACACGGCGCAGCAGTTCAGACGCACCCGGCATTTCGGGCGCATCCTCGACGGCGGCCGATGCATGGCGGCCGTAGTCCCCGATCAACGACGGGGCATTGAATTCGGCGAGGCCCGATTCCTCGATCATCGCGGGGATGACATCGTGGCGCGAGCCGTCGGGATTGCGGGTCAGAACCGCCTCAACGGCATCAGCGGATGCGGGTGGAAAAATCTCGAAGAACGCCCGGCGTTTGGCCGCCGCCGACTGCACCAGCGTTCCGTCGAAATCGAAAACCACGACGTCAAAGCGCGTGCTGGACACGGAAATAAGTCAGCCAGTTGTCGACCTTGGTCTTGCGCTGGTCGCGTTCCATGCGGGCGATCAGCGGATCCTCGTAGAACGAGTCATTGTTGAAATGGGTGGTCGACACTTCCTCGAACACGCAGCCGTCGAGCGTGTGGAACTTGTGCCACTGTCCGGGCTCCACCAGGAGCGTATCGCCGGGCCGCATCGGAATGCGGTTGCCGTCCTTGACGATTTCGAGATCGCCCGCCAGGAGCTGGAACGTCTCCTCTTTCTGCTTGTGGAAATGATAGGGATGCTTCTGGCGCGGCAACTGGATGACCAGCTTCTTGGCATAGTCGCGGTTGATGCAGGTGATGATGACGGCGCCATATTCGCGAAAGCGCCGCAGCCCGTAATGATGCGAAATTTCGATCGAGGAATCTTCGTTGATGTGGATGGCGGCCTGGTTCAGCATGCCGCGGACCTGCAGCATGATCTGATAGATGAGCTGGCTGTCGGAGGTTTCCTGGCCCGCCATCCCTTCGCTGAAAGACTCGTTCGCCGCATAGTCCCGATCCGCCGCCATCCCGGCGCGGAACCCGCCGCTGGTCATGCCGCCGTCCTGCAGCGGAATGGCGAAGAACACTTCCTCGCGTGAGAGCTTCTCACCTTTGGCGAGCGCCCTTTTGGCGAAGGCGCCGCGTTTCAATTCGGCCAGCGTCTGGCGCTCGGCTTCGGGGGCGGGCGCCCGCAGTTCCGGACCGATCATCGCCTTGGCGGCATGAAAACTTGCCAGCCATTTTTCCAGTTGCTGGGGCGTCGAGGAATAGCTGTTGAGTTGATAATTTTCCGTGTTGAGCCCGACATGGCGCTCGAACAGCCGCGCCCCCAGCGCATAGGCGATCTGGATGGCGGAGGTGTTGTCCTGGTCTTCATGCGTGGACCAGCCCACGGGGACGCCGCGATAGCGTTCGCGCATCTGCCTGATCTGGCCAAGCTGGAGTTTCGCGTCCGGTGTGGGATAGATCGCGACGCAATGCATCAGCGCGAAATTCACCCGCTCGGTTGCCAGGAAATTCACCAGCCAGTCGATCTCGTCGGTGCGAAGCCCCGCCGTCGACACGACGACCGGCTTGTTGACGCGCGCGATCTTTTCGATCAACGGGCGGTCGTCAGCCGAACAGCTCGCCACCTTGATGATGTCCAACCCCATGTCGCAGATGATGTCGACCGACTCCTCGTCGAACGGCGTGCTCATGGTGAGAAGCCCGCTCGCTTTGACCTTTTGCGCGAGCCTGGTGAAAGCCTGCATCGGCAGCTTGGTCTCGCTGAAACGCTTGACGTATTTGTAATCGGTGCGGGTCTTGAAATCGGGGTGGATGAAACTATCGAGCTGGCGGAACTGGAACTTGAGCGCGGCCCGAACCTTGGCGGCATTGCTTACTTGCGCCACTTCACCGATGACGTTGGCCGCGTGCCCCTCGTCGCCCTGGTGGTTGTTGGCGAGATCGTAGATGAAAAGGTCGTTGAAATTAAAAACGTCCGGCATCAGTCAAATCCTTGAGCGATTGCTTCGGGCACATAGCCCTTGGTCCAGTCGATCGCCACCCGCCGGCCCAGCGCGTGCGAGCGAAACGCTGCGGCGATGACCATCATCGTATCGAGGCCGCGATCGAGAGCGATGGGCGAATCCGTGACAACGCCGTCCATGATGGCGGCAAGGTGATCGATCTCGGCCTTGAAATCGTCGGCGCGAGTCTTGGCGAACAACGCCTCTTCGGGAGTCGAACCGGGCGAACCGCTGATCACTGCGTCCTTTCCCGGCTGATGGTTGACCCGCCATTCGACGAAGCCGCTGTCGCCCTGGAGGCGCGCCGACTTTTCGGCGGGCTCGGTCACCACGTCCTGGATCACGTCGCCCATCAAGCCGTGTTCAGTCTTGAGAGTCAGCAATGCGAGCTGATCGTAGTCCGTGCCGTCGCGCCGGACCATGTCGAGCGACGCCGAGACTTCGATGACCCGGCCGGCACCCGCGACATTGGCGAAATGCTGCCAGATGTTGACGGCATGCGAATGCTCGCCCAGCGCGCCGCCGCCCCGCGCCGAGAAGCCCAGATAGGAATCTGCCGGACCCGACAGCCAGGGATGGGCCTTGAAAATGCCGGCCCAATGTTCGCGGGTGCGGGCCGAGATCGTCTTCAACTGGCCGAGTCTGCCCGACCGGATGAGCAGCTCCGTGGCCCGCGTGTTGGCGCCGAGACAATGGTTGTAGCCGACGGCGGCGAAAACGCCCACGCGGTTCGCCGCGTCGCGGAGTTTTTGGCAGCCCGCCAGATCGGGACCGCACAAAGGTTTTTCGATGAGCAGGATGCGGGGCTTCGTTGCCTCGAGGGTTTCGAGCGCGAGTTTCACATGCGAGTCGGGCGGCGTGCCGATGAACACCACGTCGGCTGCATCGACGGCCGAATCGCGCGAGTCCTTCAGCACGATTTCGTCGTCCCAGGCGCCGTAGCGTCCGGGATAGACGCTGTGGCGGGCGCGCTCCAGCGCCTTGGGGTCGATATCGGTCAGCGTCACCCGCCAGCCGCGGCTGCGCGCCGCATGCGCCAGGTGATTGCCGATCGAACCGGCGCCGACAATTCTGATCGAATACAAAATGGGTCCTCGAAGCTCACGAAAATCGGCCGTACACATACCGGGCCGCCCATGGCCTGTCCACCTTGGCCCCGATGCTTGAGTTGGCCCGGCAATCTCTCTATTGCTCTGCAACATCTCAGCAATCCGGGCGGCACCATAGGGCGATGAAAGCGATCTTCACTATACTGTTCAAGGCCGAGGGCGCCCGCCCGCTGTTCGTGATCCTCTGTCTCGTGCTGTCCTCGCTGGCCGAGGCCGCGAGCATCGGCTCGCTGCTTCCCGTGATCGCCGCCATGTCGGGCAGCGCCGAGGCGGAGTCGTCCGGCCTCAGTCACGCCATCCGCTCATTTGTGCGATCCGCCGGCATAGAGCCCAGTCTGGGCAGCCTGCTGATGCTGGTCGTGGGGTTCATGTTGCTGAAGGCCTTCCTCACCTTCAGCGCGCTTTCCTACGCCGGGATTTCCGCCGCCCGCGTCTCGATCGCGCTCCGGCGGCGGCTGGTGGCGGCGGTGTTCGACGCCAAGTGGAGCTTCTACAGCGACCAGCGCGGCGGCCGTTTCGCCAACACCATCAGCAATGATGCGGGCCGCGCCGGCGATGCCTATCTGCTGGCGGCGCAGGTCGTGGCCTATGGCCTGCAGGCTGTGGCCTATGTGGGCGTCGCCATCCTCATCAACTGGAGGCTGGCGATAGTCGGCGCGCTCGCCAGTTCCATGGTGATCCTGATCCTCGGCCAGCTCATCCGCATTACCAGACGCGCCAGCTTCAAACAGACCGACCGCACCTCGGCGCTGACCGTGTTCATGGTCGACATGCTGGCCAACATCAAGCCGCTCAAATCCTCGCAGCGCTACGACGCCATGCTGGCGACCATCACCCGCACCCTCAACCGGTTGCGGCGATCGCTGGTGACGCGCGAACTGTCGAAGGCGGGGCTGGTCCAGGGGAGCGACGCGGTGACCGCCATCCTGGTGGGTTCCGGCGCCTATGTCGCCCATACCTGGTGGCGGACACCCTTGCCCGAACTCCTGGTGAGCGGCGTCATTTTCTTCCAGATCGTCGCCATCATGTCCAAGCTGCTGAAGTTCTTGCAAGCGGCCGCCCAGCACGAAAGCTCCTATGTCCGCACCATGGAAATGGTGACCATGGCGGAAGGCCAGAAGGAAGATCATCGGGGCACGCTGACACCCACGATCGGCGACGGATTCCGCTACGAACACGTCGACTTCGCCCATGGCGAGACGGACGTTCTTTCGGATGTGAGCTTCACCATTCCGGCGCGCGCCATCACGGTGTTCAGCGGGCCCTCGGGATCGGGCAAGACCAGCCTCATCGATCTGCTGATCGGTCTCAACATTCCGTCGCGGGGCCGCATCCTCATCGGCGATACGCCACTGACCGATATCGACATGCGGGCCTGGCGCCACACGATCGGCTATGTCCCGCAGGAGCTGAACCTGTTCCATGCCAGTGTGCGCGACAACATCACCCTGAGCGATGCCGCAATCGCCGACGAGGATGTGCTGGCGGCCCTCGAACAGGCGGGCGCCACCGCTTTCATCGCCAATCTGCCCGATGGCCTCGATACCGATGTGGGCGAAATGGGGGGCAAGCTGTCGGGTGGGCAGCGCCAGCGGATTTCCCTGGCGCGGGCTCTGGTGACCCGCCCCCAGGTGCTCATTCTCGACGAGGTGACGAGCGCCCTCGATCCCGCGACCGAAAGCGAAATCGTCGGCAACATTGCCTCGCTTCGCGGCAAATTCACCATTATCGTCATCACCCACCGGTCCGCCTGGACCGCGATTGCCGACCGGCTCTACAAAGTGTCGCATGGCAAGGTTTCCGCGGCCCGCCGGGCGAGCTCGAAAAAGGTGACGGCATGACGGACTTCACGCCTTTCGCGGGTTTGGGCGGCGGGTTTCTCATCGGCCTGTCGGCGCTGGTTTTGATGGCCGCCTATGGCCGGATCGCGGGGCTCAGCGGAATTTTCGCAGGGTTGCTGACGCTGCGTCCCGATGCCGAGTTTTCCTGGCGCCTGGTGTTCATCGCGGGGCTGCTGATCGGCGCCGCGCTGACCGCACTGGCTGGGCTGTTCGACGCATCGGCCATGGCATTTTCCGGTGGCTTCGGCCTGACGGCGGCGGGCGGGGTGATCGTCGGCGTTGGTACCGTCTTGGGCGGCGGCTGCACCAGCGGCCATGGCATCTGCGGACTGTCGCGCCTGTCGCTGCGCAGCCTCGTTGCAACCCTGACCTTCATGGCGGTGGCGGTGGCGACGGTGTTCGTCACGCGTCATGTGATCGGGGGCTGAGATGGGGAAGCTCGCTATATTCCTCGCAGGCCTCGTGTTCGGCGCCGGCGTCACGCTGTCGGGCATGATCAATCCTGTGAAGGTTCTCAACTTCATGGACATCGCGGGGACCTGGGATCCGACGCTCATTTTCGTCATGGGTGCGGCCCTCGCCGTCACCTTTGCCGGCTACCGGCTGGTGCTGGCCCGAAAGCAGCCGCTGTTCGCGCCAAACTTCACTCTGCCCAAGGCGGCGAGTATCGATGGCAGGCTAGTCGCCGGAGCGGCACTTTTCGGCTTGGGCTGGGGGCTGACGGGCTTCTGCCCCGGCCCCGCCGTCGCCAGTCTCATCTTCGGCCGCGCCGAAAGTTTTGTTTTCGTCATTGCCATGGCGGCGGGAATGATCGGTGCGAAAACCTTTATGCCGAGGCCTTTGCCAAAGGTGGCGCATGGCGGGTGAGGGTATCTCGCATTACAAGGAATTCCTGATCATCCTGGGAGCGGCCGGGCTCGTCGTGCCGGTCTTCCTCCGCCTCGGCATCAGCAGTGTCCTGGCGTTCCTGTTCGTGGGTGTTGTGCTGAGCCCGGGAATTCTCGGCCAGCTTGCGATGAAAGTCCCGCTGTTCGAGGCGATCGTCATCGGCGACCCCGAGAATATTTCCGCTCTGGCCGAACTGGGCGTGGTGTTCCTGCTGTTCCTGATCGGGCTCGAACTCTCCTACGAGCGCCTGCTCACCATGCGGCGGCTGGTGTTCGGGTTGGGCGGCCTTCAGGTGATCGTGACTCTGGCGGCGGTGACCGGGGTGACCTGGAGCTTGGGCTTCGGAATCGAAGGCGCGCTGATCCTTGGAGCGGCCCTGTCGCTGTCCTCGACCGCCGTCGTGGTGCAATTGCTGTCGGAGCAGAAGCGCCTCGGCTCGCAGGCAGGCCGCGCCAGTTTCGCCATCCTGCTGTTCCAGGACATCGCGGTCATTCCGCTCCTCATGCTGGTGGCGATCCTCGGGCGGCAGTCGACCGGCCCGGTGATCTTGGATATCGCCATCGCCCTGGCGCAGGCCGCTGTCGCCATTGGTTTGATCGTGGTGGTCGGCCGCTACGCGCTCCGTCCGCTGCTGCGCCATGTGGCGGGCACCAACAGCCCCGACCTGTTCATGGCGGCGGTGCTGCTGATCGCGGTTGGCGCCGCCGCCGCCGCCACGCTCGCCGGCCTCTCCATGGCGCTTGGCGCCTTCATCGCCGGACTGATGCTGGCCGAAACCGAATATCGCCGCGCCATCGAAGCCATCATCGAACCGTTCAAGGGACTGTTGCTGGGCGCCTTCTTCCTGCTCGTGGGCCTCGGCATCGACTTGAACGGCCTGATCGATCATCCGCTGCGGATCGCCGGCGCGGCGCTCGTGCTGGTGGTGATGAAGAGCACGGTCATCTTCCTGCTCGCGCGCGCGTTCGGCGTGAGCCGGGGCGCGGCCATCGAATCCGCCTTCCTTCTCGGGCCCTGCGGCGAATTCGCCTTCGTCATCCTGGCTTCGGCGGCGTCCCTCAATCTGCTGGTGCCGGAAGCCAATCGCGACGCGCTGTTGATCGTCACTCTCACCATGATGGCGATCCCCTTCCTGGCGAAATTAG
>JANNSP010000141.1:0-9720 GCA_031402975.1 Hyphomicrobiales bacterium | reverse complement strand
TCGTCACCGCCGCCGATCTGAACTTCGGCAATGTCGGCGTCATTTCGGGTGGTGAATCCGCGACCGCCGCCGTCAACGTCAATTGCTCCGCCGGCACGCCCTATTCAATTTCGTTCGATTCCGCGCTGCCTCCGGCGCCTTCGGTTTCGTCTTACACCAGCGCCATGGTGAACGGCGCCGAGGATGTGGCCTACAGTGCCGCGCTCTCCGGCATTGGCGGCGTCGGCCCTGGCTCTTTCACCATCACCGGCGTTCTGCCGGCTCAGATCACGCCGCCTGCCGCCCTGTATACTGACAACAAGACCGTTTACCTCAACTATTGAGAATGACGATGCGCTCCTGGATTTTCGGTCTCTTCGCGGCTACTTCATTGGTTGCCGCCCCGTCTGTTGCCGTTGCGACTTCGTTGCAGGTGACGCCTATCAATATAGAAGTGCCGGCTCCGGGAGCCGCATCGGCAATCACGCTGAACAATCCGGGTACTGAGAATATCAATGCCCAGATCCGTGTCTTCAAATGGACGCAGGTCAACGGGCTGGACGAACTCGTCGCCACCAAGGACGTAGTCGCTAGTCCACCCGCAATCAAGCTCCAGCCCGGCAAGAAAAGCGTCATTCGCATCGTGCGCCTGAGCAAGACGCCGGCTACGGCCGAGGAAACTTATCGACTTGTCGTCGATGAAGTGCCGAAACCGCCGAAGCCCGGTCAGGCGGGTGTGGGCTTCACCGTGCGCCACTCCATTCCCGTTTTCTTCTCCAAGCCCGGCTCCGGTCCCGACCTGACCTGGAAAGCTTTGGTGCGCGGCGGTGCAATCAGGCTTCAGGCCGACAATGCCGGCGGCCGCAGGGTGCGCGTCGCAGGGCTGAAGATTGTCAACGGCGCCGGCAAGACCATCAAGTTTGGCGACGGTCTGGCAGGTTACGTTCTGGGGCAATCGTCGAAGTACTGGATCCTCAAGGGTTCGAAGTCCGTGGCGGTGGGCGCCACAATCAAAATCATAGCTCAGGGCGACAATGGGCCAATCGAAGCGACAGCAAAGGTGGTGGCGGCGAACTAGCGCCGGACTGGCCGTACTGATCGCTTGTCTACTGGCGTCGCCCATGGCGGCGGCGGGCACGGCTGACTCCGCGCTGGTTCAACTGCAACTCGAGGTCCGTGTAAACGGCTATCCGTTGAACCTGATCGCGGCGTTCGTGCAGATGCCGGACGGCAAGATCGGCTCGCCACGTTCCGAACTCACCGAACTTGGCGTGGCCGTGCCTGGCGAAGGCGCGCCCGAGGACATCATCGTCCTCGATGCGCTTCCCGGCGTCTCTTATGTCTATGACGACTCGGCTCAGTCCATCGAACTCGAACTTCCGGGCGGCGCCCGCCTTGCCAAAAACCTCGACGTATCGGGCGGCGAGGAATTTGTCGCTGCCGATAGCGGCAACGGCCTTGTGCTGAATTACACCGGCTATGCATCGGCCGATTACGATCTCTCCACGGCGGTTGCATCCGTGGATGGGGCCTCGCTGTCGCTCGATGCCCGTGCCTTCTCGAAATTCGGCACTCTGCGTCAGACCGGTATTCTCGGAACCACAACCTTCTCGGACTTCACCGCCCTGCGGCTCGATACGGTTTGGTCGTTTTCGAGTCAGCAATCGATGCGCACCTACCGCCTCGGTGACATCGTCAGCGGCGGACTGAACTGGACCAGGCCGGTGCGGCTGGGTGGCGTGCAGGTCGAGCGCAACTTCGGTCTCAGGCCCGATCTCATCACCATGCCCCTGCCACCGATCGAGGGCAGCGCCGAGGTGCCGTCGGTCCTGAAAGTGTTCATCGACGGTGTACAGGCCTATGCCGGCGATGTGCAGCCCGGCCCTTTCCGGATTGACAGCTTGCCGGTCTACACCAATTCCGGCACGGCCCGCATGGTGCTGACCGATTCGGCCGGCCGCGAAGTCGAGACCGAACAGGAGTTCAATACTTCGCCCGATCTACTGAAGCGCGACCTCTATGATTTCTCGCTCGAAGCCGGCGTGGTTCGCCGCGACTTCGGCGGCTCATCTTTCGGTTACGACGACATGCCGGCGGCTCTGGTCAGCGTCCGCTACGGGATCAGCGAAATTCTGACCGGGGAGGCCCATGCCGAGGGGAACTCCGAATTGATCGATATTGGCCTTGGCGGCCTTGTTTCGGCTGGCCGATCCGGCATGTTCAACGTGGCCGCCGCCGGCAGCCTCCATGATGGCGACGTTGGCGTATTTCTGCACGCCGGGTGGGAGGGGCGCATTGGTGGCGTGGGCATCAATCTTTCAACCAGCCGGACGATCGGCGATTACTACGATCTGGCCGCGGTGACCGCGATTCCCTCGAAGGACGATCTGTTGTCCGCCGGGGTACCGCGCGCCCTCGATCAACTATCCCTCACCTATACTTTCCCCGCTTGGCATTCGGGAGTGGGCGTGAGCTTTATTCATCAACTTGAAGACGACAATACACGCTCGCTGATCCTGAGTGGCAGCTACGTCCAGAGCTTTTCCAACGATCTTACGGTATTCGTCAGTGGATTTTCCGATTTCGGCGACGAAAGCGAGTTCGGCGTATTCGCCGGGTTATCGATGCCGCTCGGTGAAACGATGTCGGCGTCCTCCGGAGCGACCGTGACCGAGAAGGGTTGGACCGCGGGCGCCGAGATTTCACGCCCCTCCAATGGCGATGCGGGATCTTATAGCTGGCGTGTCGCCCATGGCGAGGGCGACATTCGCTACACCTCGGCAAACGGCACCTACAAGAGCACCGTGGCAGCGATCAGCGGCAACATCGTGCAGCAGGACAACGGCGCCGGCGGCCATGTATCCGTCGAGGGAGCGGCCGTCATGGCCGGTGGTGGGGTGTTTCTGGGAAACACCATCTACGACAGCTTTGCCGTTGTCGACGCCGGAGCCGAAAACGTTTCAGTGGAATACGAGAACCGCTTTGCCGGCAAGACTGGGAAGAACGGCAAACTGCTGCTGCCGCACCTGCGCTCCTACCAGAAAAACAAGATTGCCATCGATGTGAACGGCCTGCCACTCACCGCTGCCATTCCCGAAACCGAGGCAATCGTGGTGCCGCGCGAGATGAGCGGCGTCGTGGTCAATTTCGGCGTCGATACCAGCCAGGTGGCAGCCCTTGTCATCCTGACCGACGAGAAGGGAAATTATCTGCCGGAGAGCTCCGAGGTCCGCCTGGCCGGCACCGATGAACCTTTCATCATGGGCTATGACGGCCAAGTCTATCTGACTGGCATTGGACCGGACAATAGTGTGACGGTGCAAGCCGGCGGTAACCTTTGCCAGGCAAGTTTCAGTTATATATCCGGCAATGAAGGTCAATCCATCATCGGCCCCGTGCAATGTCTATAGTCCGGCTGCTCACCGTAGTAGGGGGCCTGCTTCTGTCCGTGGCGGACGGCCACTCGCAATCCTGCGTCTTTGCCAATACAGGACTCGACTTTGGCAATGTCAACCTGACCGGCGGCGGCTTTCAGACCGCCAACGGCTCCTTCACCGCCAACTGCAGCGGAACGCCGGGACAGGCCATCAGGGTCTGCGCCAATTTCAACGCGGGATCGGGTGGGGCAGCGGCCTCGGGCGACCCCCGCTACCTGGCGCAAGGCGCGGCCCGCCTGAATTACAATCTCTTCCGTAACAATGGTGTTGGCCAGGTTTGGGGCTCGTATCTGTGGAGTGCATCGCCGCGGCCCCCGGCGATCACCGTCAATCTGGGCGCCAACGGAACGGGGTCGGCAAGCGCGACCTTCTTCGGGCGGCTCTACAACGGACAGGCGGCAGCGCTGACCGGTACGTTTTTATCGTTGTTTTCGGGTACCCACTCCCAAATAGACTACGGCTATGCCGCTTCCTTCAATTGCGGCGCCACGGTATCGCCTCGGGTGCAGAGCGTCCCCTTCACGGTCCGCGCCACCAACAATAGCAGCTGTACCATCACCACCACGGCGCTCAATTTTGGTAACCATGCCAGTCTGGACACCGCCAAGACGGTGACCAACTCGATTTCCGTGACCTGCACCGCCGGAACGCTTTACGACGTGGGGCTGAGCAATGGGTCGTCCGGTGGAACGGGACCCACCAGCAGACTCCTGAAAAACATCGCAACGTCCGAGGCGATTACCTATGGCATTTACCGGAATGCCGCCCTTTCCCTGCCTTGGGGCAACATCGCCGGCAGCAACACGGTTTCGGCGACGGGCAACGGCGTTGCGCAGACATATGCCGGCTATGGCCGCGTTCCCGTCCAGCCGACACCACCTTCACTCATCTATACGGATACGGTCGTCGTGACCGTCACCTACTAGCTGACATTGTCCGGCAGTGTCTCCTTGCGCTTCGCCATGTAAGCCTTCAGCGACTCGTCGATGCCGGGATCGAGCGGCGGGCCGTCATAGTCGTTCAGCATTTTCTTCCACTGGGCGTTGGCCCTGACCACCGCGTCCTTTTCGCCATCGTCCCTCCACTGCTCGTAGGAATTGTTGTCGGTGACGGAGGAGCGCCAGAAGGCGTTCTCGAAATTGGCCTGGGTATGGGCGCAGCCGAGGAAATGCGAGCCGGGGCCGACTTCGCGCATCGCATCGAGCGCCTGGCCGTTCTCGGAGAAATCGACGCCCTCGGCAAAGCGCTGGAACATCGAGAGCTGGTCGGCGTCGATAATGAATTTCTCATAGCCCGAGGCGAGACCCCCCTCGAGCCAGCCCGCCGCATGGAGGCAGAAGTTGACCCCGCCCAAGAGCGTCGGCCACAGCGTGTTGGCGCTTTCATGCGCCGCCTGGGCATCGGGCACCTTGGAGCCGCACAACGAGCCGCCCGAGCGGAACGGCACGCCGATGCGCCTGGCCAATTGAGCGGCACCGAACAGCACATGGGCGGGCTCGGGCGTGCCGAAGGTGGGGGCTCCCGACTGCATCGAGATCGACGAGGCGAAAGTGCCGAACACCACGGGCGCGCCCGGCCGGCACAATTGCGCGAAGGCCATGCCGACAGACGCCTCGGCCAGGATCTGGGTCAGCGTTCCAACCACCGTCACCGCCGACATGGCGCCCGACAGGATGAAGGGCGAGATCACCGTCGCCTGGTTGGCGCGGGCATAGACTTTGAGCGCCCCCACCATCGTGCCGTCGAACACCAAGGGCGAATTGGCGTTGATCAGGTTGATCAGCACGCAGTTGTCATCGACGAACTTGTGGCCGAACACCAGTTTCGCCATATTGACGGAATCGACCGCGCGCTCGGGCGCCGTCACCGAGCCCATGAACGGCTTGTCGGAATAGCGGATGTGGGAATAGACCATGTCGAGATGGCGCTTCGCCACCGGGATATCGACCGGCTCGCACACCGTGCCGCCCGAATGATGCAAGGACGGCGACATATAAGCGAGCTTCACGAAATTGCGGAAATCCTCGATCGTGGCATAGCGCCGCCCCTCGTCCAGATTGCGGATGAAGGGCGGGCCATAGACGGGTGCAAACACCGTGTTGTTGCCACCCACCGTCACGTGGTTCGCCGGGTTGCGGGCGAACTGGGTGAATTCACGCGGCGCCGTCTTGAGGAGCGACCGCACCAGGCCTTTGGGAAAGCGCACCCGGTCGCCCTTCACATCGGCGCCGGCGTCTTTCCACATGCCCAGCGCCTCGGGGTCCTCGCGAAAGTCGATGCCGATCTCCTGCAGCACGAGATCCGCATTGTGCTCGATCAATTCGAGCTGTTCGTCGCTGAACGGCTCATACAGCTTGGTCTTGCGCCGGATGAAGCCCGCCTGGTGGACGGTGGTGGAGGTGCGCGCGGCGCGCCGGGCATCGGCCCCGCCCCGGGCACGGCGTGGCGTGACGGCGGGCTGGAATTCGGTCATCGGAAAGCCTGTTGAGAAAGTTTCACCGGCCTAGTCCTTACTCTCACCGGCACCGGAAAAATACCGGCAAAACGTCAGCCGGAAGCCCGGAAACGACGCGCCCCTTCTCCCTCCTTGCGCATCAGCGCAGGGAGGGTGGACGCCGAAGGCGGACGGGTGGGTTGGTCCCGCGTGGTGGTGCAGGAGACCACCACGCGGCCAGACCCCACCCGGCGCTACGCGCTACCTTCCCCATGCGTTCCGCATGGAGAGGGAGATCAGAACGTCACCCGCAACTCCTCCAGCCCATGAAAATGATAGCTGTCGCGGTAGCGTGGGCGTTCGGCCAGCGCCAGTTTCGGCAGGCGCTGGAACAGCAGCGGCAAGGCGATCTGCATTTCCAGCCTGGCCAAGGGTGCGCCGACGCAGAAATGGATACCCGCGCCGAAGCTCACATGCGGGTTGGGATCGCGCGCTGGATCAAACCTGTGGGGATCGGCGAAGCGCATGGGATCGCGATTGGCGGCGCCCAGCAGCAGGCCTACTTCCTCGCCCTTGCGTAACTTCAATCCGGCATAGTCGACGTCTTCGAGCGCATAGCGGGTGAACAGATGCAGCGGCGCGTCGTAGCGCAAGCATTCCTCGACATGACCCTCGCCGATGTTGTCCCCGATCCCCAATTCGAGCAGCGCCTTCACGCCATTGCCGATCGCGTGGACGCTCGCCTCGTGTCCGGCATTGAGCAGCAGGATGGCGGTGGTGACAAGTTCGTCCTCCGAAAGTTTCTGTCCCTGCTGTTCGGCGCGGATCAGTTCCGACAAGAGATCGTCGCTGAGGTTGTTGCGCCGTTCGCGGATATATCCCCGCATGAAATCGCTGAACGCGACCGTCGCTTTCACCGCCGCCTGTTCGATCGCCAAGTCGCGCCGCGCCTGATACATGGCGACCATGTCATGCGACCAGGACAGCAATTGCGGACCCATCTCGACTGGAACGCCCAGCAGGTCGCAGATCACCATGACCGGAATGGGTGTCGCATAAGCAGTCAGCAGATCGGCCTGATTCAGATTCTCAAGTCTATCGATCAAGCCATTGCAAAGACTCGTGATTTGCGGCCGCAAGCGCTCGATATTGCGGGCCACGAAAGACCGGTTCACCAATCCGCGCAATCGCGTATGCACCGGCGGTTCGAGTTCCAGCAGCGAATGTTGCTCGAAAGAATGGAACGCTCTGAGATGTTCCGGAGTGTCGGGCCAGCCCAGGTCCTCGCGCGACATCACATGCAGGATTTGTCGCCCGAAGCGGCGGTCGCGCAACAGCGCGCTCACATCCTCATGGGCGGCGAAACACCAGTAACCATAATGCTCCCATTTGAACACCGGCGCAGCTTGGCGGATCGCGTCATAGGCCGGATAAGGGTTCTGGAAGAACCCCGGATCGCGCGGGTCGAGGTCGACGGATTGGCGGTTGGCATTGATCTTCATGGCCCCTATCCTAGCAGACATGGAAACCGTGAAAGAACGCCCTTCGCCGCCGGTGACGGTGGAATTCATCGTGCTTGTCGCCTTGCTCACGGCCCTCGTGGCGATGTCGATCGATTCAATGCTGCCGGCCTTGGGCCTCATCGCGACCGATCTCGGCGCCTATCAGTCCAACGACCGCCAGCTCATCCTCTCGATGTTTTTCGCCGGGCTGACGCTGGGCACGCTGATCTTCGGCCCCGCCTCCGACACGACCGGCCGCAAGCCCGCGATCTTTGCCGGCCTTCTGGTGTTCGCCCTGGGCTCGCTGCTCTGCGTCTTTTCGACCAACTTCACCATGATGCTGTGGGGCCGCGTGCTGCAGGGTTTCGGCGCCGCCGGTCCCCGCGTCGTGTCGCTCGCCATGGTGCGCGACGGCAGTTCGGGGCCGGCCATGGCGCGGGTCATGTCCTTCGTCATGTCGGTATTCATGCTGGTGCCGATCCTCGCCCCCTCGATCGGCCAGGGCATTCTGCTGGTCGCCCACTGGCGCATGATCTTTGTCGCGCTTCTGGTGATGGCCTTGATCGCCACCGTGTGGATGGCCTACCGGCAGCGCGAGACCTTGCCCAAGGAGCGCCGCTCGGCTCTGTCCCTCACGGCACTTGCCAGTGCGGCTGCAACCTTTCTCCGCCATCCCGTCGCCATGGCCTATACAATCGCGGTCGGCTGCATCTTCGGCGCCTTCATCTGCTATCTCGGAACCTCGCAGCAGATTTTCCAGGAGCAATACGGCCAGGGCAAATTGTTCGCGGTGTGGTTTGGCCTCTTTGCCGTGGCGATAGCCATCGCCATGATCGTCAACGGCCGGCTGGTCATGCGCTTCGGCATGCGCACTCTGTCGCAATGGGCGCTCCGGGGCTCGATCGCGCTCTCGGTCTTGTTCCTGATTGCCTCTCTCGCCATGGCCGGCCACCCGCCGCTGTGGCTGCTCGGCCTCTATCTGTTCCTCAATTTCTTTTGCAGCGGCATGCTGTTCGGCAATTACAACGCCATCGCCATGGAGCCCATGGGCCGCATCGCCGGCATGGCCGCCGCCATCTCGGGCTCGCTCTCGACCCTCGTCGCTTTGGTCACCGGCACCTTGATCGGGCAGCTCTATGACGGCACGGTGATCCCGCTGGCCGGCGGCTTCACCGCGTTGACACTCGCCGCGTTCGTTCTCACCGAATGGGCGGAGCGCCGCCGATGAACGAGCAGCGCTATTCGGCCTTCGCCCTGGCGCGCCACGCGCTCCGTCCGGATCTGCCTTGGCCCCGCGCCTGGAAGTCGCCCGAACCGAAAAAATCCTACGACGCGGTGGTGATCGGCGGTGGCGGCCACGGCCTCGCCACCGCCTACTACCTGGCCAAGAACCACGGCATCGCCAATGTCGCGGTGCTCGAGCGTTCCTATATCGGCTCCGGCAATGTCGGCCGCAACACCACGCTCATCCGCTCCAACTACGTGATCGACGGCAACACGCAATTTTTCGAGCATTCGCTCAAACTGTGGGAGGGCCTGTCGCACGACCTCAACTTCAACTGCATGGTGTCGCAGCGGGGCCAGATCGTCCTCGCCGTGAGCCCGGTGCAGCTCGACACCTTCGCCCGTCGCGGCAACATCATGCGGCTCAACGGCATCGACGCCGAACTCCTCGACCGGGGCGAGGTGATGAAGCTCCTGCCCTATCTCGATTATTCCAAGGAGGCGCGCTTTCCGATCTGGGGCGGCATCCTGCAACCCCGCGCCGGCACCGTCCGCCACGACGCCGTGGCCTGGGGCTATGCAAGGGCCGCGGATATGCGGGGCGTCGACATCATCGAGAACTGCGAAGTGACGGGCTTCATCATCGAGGAGGGGCGGGCCGTCGGCGTCGAGACCACGCGTGGCCGCATCAATGCCGGCCGGATCGGTATCGCGGTTGCCGGTCACTCCTCGCATGTGGCGCGGATGGCGGGCTTGCGGCTTCCGATCGAGAGCCACATTCTCCAGGCCTTCGTCACCGAGCCGGTGAAGCCCATGGTGCATCATGTCGTGTCGTGGGGCGCCGAACTCTTTTACCTGTCGCAATCCGACAAGGGCGGCATGGTGTTCGGCGGCCATATCGACGGCTTCAACACCTATACCCAGCGCGGCCAATTCCCCAAGGTGCAAAGCGTCGCCGAATGCGCCGTGTCGCTGCTCCCTTTCATGTCGCGGCTGAGATTGCTCCGCCACTGGGGCGGCATCATGGACATGACGCCCGACGGCAGCCCGTTCATCGGACGGACGCAAGTGCGCAATCTCTATTTCAACGGCGGCTGGTGCTATCAGGGCTTCAAGGCGACGCCCGCGAGTGGCTGGACCTTCG
>JANNSP010000140.1:0-17858 GCA_031402975.1 Hyphomicrobiales bacterium | reverse complement strand
CTTGAGGACGGCAGGATCGTTGAGCGCCTTCCACACGATATGGCGTGGAGCGGAAATCGTCTGTTCGTCCGACATTTTCATGAACGCTGGCCTCCAACTTCGACGGGCAGTCTAGTCCTGGATATCGCCTCGCCGCCACTGCTCATTGGTGGCTATGCGAAATTCCTCAAAGCGATCCCCGGCAATGGCGCCCCTGATGCCATCCATCAGCGCTTGATAATAAGCTATGTTGGCCCAAGACAGCAGCATCATGCCGAGCAGCTCGCCGGCGCGCACCAGATGATGGAGGTAGGCGCGGGAATAGGCCGACAGCGCCGGACACGGGCTTTCGGGATCGAGCGGGCGCGGATCGTCGGCGTGGCGCGCGTTGCGGAGATTGATCCGGCCGAAGCGGGTGAAGGCCTGGCCGTGACGCCCCGACCTCGTCGGCATGACGCAGTCGAACATGTCGATGCCGCGCGCCACCGATTCGAGAATGTCGTCGGGCGTGCCGACGCCCATGAGATAACGCGGCTTGCCCGCCGGCAGATGCGGCGCGGTATGATCGATCGTTTCCAGCATCAATTTCTGGCCCTCGCCCACCGCCAGGCCGCCAATGGCATAGCCATCGAAACCGATCGACTTGAGGCCCTCGGCACTTTGACGGCGGAGATGCGGGTCAATGCCACCCTGGACGATGCCGAAACAACCTCGCCCGGGCTGCTGCCCGAAAGCGCGGAGCGAGCGTTCGGCCCAGCGCAGCGATAGCTGCATGGCTTTTTCGGCCTCTTCGCCGGCATGCGGAAAGTGGATGCACTGGTCGAGCTGCATCTGGATGTCGGAGCCCAGCAGGCGCTGGATGTCCATGGCGCGTTCCGGCGTCAGCTCATGGCGGCTGCCGTCGATATGCGACTGGAAGGTGGCGCCCTGCTCGGTGATCTTGCGGATTTTGGCCAGCGACATGATCTGGAACCCGCCCGAATCGGTGAGGATTGGATGCGGCCAGTTGATAAAGCGATGCAAACCGCCCAACTTCGCCACCTGCTCCGCCCCCGGCCTGAGCATCAGGTGATAGGTGTTGCCGAGGATGATGTCGGCGCCGGTGCCCCGCACCTGCTCCGGATAGAGGCCCTTGACCGTTCCGACCGTTCCCACCGGCATGAAAGCGGGCGTGCGGATATCGCCGTGCAGGGTGTGGACGGTACCGAGGCGCGCCGCGCCGTCGGTCTTGTGCAGGGAAAACGAAAACTCTGTCATCGCGCCGGGAATAACAGGCTGGCGTCGCCATAGGAATAGAACCGATAGTTGCGGGCGATGGCATGGGCATAAGCCAGTTTCATCCGGTCGAGACCGGCGAAGGCTGAAACCAGCATGAACAGGGTCGAGCGCGGCAGATGGAAATTGGTGATGAGGAGATCGACGGCGCGAAACCGGTAGCCGGGCAGGATGAAGATTTCGGTCGGTCCGCTGAACGGCTCGAGGCCTGAACTTTCGAGGAGGCGGAGCGAGGTCGTGCCGACCGCGACGATGCGGCCTCCGGCGGCTCGGATTTCCTTCAGCCGCGCTGAGGTTCCGGGCGAAACCTCCCCCCATTCGGCATGCATGCGATGGTCGGCGGTGTCCTCGGCCTTGACCGGCAGAAAGGTTCCGGCGCCGACATGGAGGGTGACGAATTCGCTTTTTATTCCAGCAAGTTGCAGCGATTTCATGAGATCGGGCGTGAAGTGGAGTCCGGCGGTGGGTGCGGCGACCGCTCCCTCCGCCTGAGCAAACATCGTCTGGTAGTCGGCGCGATCGAGGTGATCGGCCACGCGCTTGCCCGCGATATAGGGCGGCAACGGAATCTCGCCCACCAGTTCCAGTGCCTCGTCGAGAACCGGCCCTGAGAGGTCAAAAGCAAGCGTCACCTCGCCCGCCTCACCCTTGGCCTCGACCGTCGCATCAAGCGTGCCGGTCAGGCAGACTCGACCCTTTCCGCCGAAGCGGACGCGGTCCCTGGGCATGAGTTTCTTGCCCGGCCTGGCGAAAGCTTTCCAGCGCGAAGGACCGAGCCGCTGATGCAGCAGGGCCTCGATCGCGGGCGTCGTCCCTCCCCGCCCCGTGCGATACCCGCGAAGGGCCGCCGGAATGACCTTGGTGTCGTTGAACACCAGAACATCGCCGGCCTTCAGGAGCGATGGAAGATCGCGCACGATGCGGTCTTCCAATGAGTCGGGGCGTACCACGAGCATCCGCGCCGCATCGCGGGGGCTTGCCGGCCGGAGCGCAATGTGGTCAGGATCGAGGTCGAAGTCAAAGTCCGAAACGCGCATTGAATGAAAGTGGTAGAAAGTTTCCCTATGCCGCAGCGTCCGCCGCCACCTGCATCTTCACGATCTTGTCGGGTTCGCGCACCGGTTCGCCGCGCTTGAGCCCGTCGACCAGTTCCATGCCCGACGTGACCTTGCCCCAGACGGTGTATTGCCGGTCGAGAAAGCCTGCGTCGCCGAAGCAGATGAAGAACTGGCTGTTGGCCGAGTCGGGGCTTTGCGAGCGGGCCATCGAGCAGGTTCCGCGCCCATGCGGTTCCTTGGAAAACTCGGCCTTGAGATTGGGCTTCTTCGAGCCCCCCATGCCGGTGCCGGTCGGATCGCCGCCTTGCGCCATGAAGCCCTCGATGACGCGGTGGAACACCACCCCATCATAAAAGCCTTCGCGCGCCAGTTCCTTGATTCGCGCCACATGGCCGGGCGCCAGATCGGGGCGGAGCTGGATGGTGACCCGGCCCTTGGCCAGATCCAGGTACAAGGTGTTTTCGAGATCGGCCATCACTGCACCGTCACCTTGACCATCTTGTCGGGAGTCTCGGGCGGCTCGCCTTTGGCGATCCGGTCGACGCAGGCCATGTCTTTCTCGTCAACCTGGCCCCACACCGTATACTGGCCGTCGAGGAAGCCGCCGTCGGCGAACATCACGAAGAACTGGCTGTTGGCCGAGTTCGGATCCTGCGAGCGGGCCATGCCGACCGTGCCCCTGGCAAAATGCTCCTTGGTGAATTCGGCCGCGACATCGGGTTCCTCGGAGCCTCCCATGCCGGTGCCGGTCGGATCGCCGGTCTGGGCCATGAAGCCGTCGATGACCCGGTGGAAAACCTGGCCATTGTAGAAGCCCGACTGCGCCAGCTTGGCGATCTGGGCCACATGGTTGGGGGCCAGATCGGGGCGCAGATTGATGTTGAAACTGCAGCCGTCGCTGGTTTCGACGGTCAGTTTTTCGGCGGCCAAGGCCGGCGTTGCGAGGCACAGGACGGCGAATGCCGCGAGGCCGATCTTGAAGGTCATGGAAGTCTCCGCTGGTTGGTGGACGCTAACTGGCTTGGGACCGCATAAAAGTCAAATGCGGCGGCTTTTAGGGGAGCCGCTCTTGCGCCGTTGCGAGGTTCGGCGCAGCTTCCCGTGGTCCGGGGGAGGATAGCCATGAAGATTTCAACCCTTCACCATGTGTCTCTGGTGTCCACCGATATCGCCCGGTCTTGCGCATTCTATTGCGACATGCTCGGGTTCAAGGTGATCGCGCGGCCCCCATTCAAGTCGCGCGGAGGGTGGCTGGCCGCGGGCCCGGTCGAAATCCATCTCATCGACAACCCGCAAGGGACTTTCAGGGAATCGACAACGATCGATACCGGCGATACTCACTTCGCGCTCCGAGTCGACGATTTCGAGGCTGTCATCGGCCATCTGGAGAGCAAAGGATTTCGTACGGATGCGGCCCCCGGCGATCCCAAGTGTATCCGTGTCAACCGCAATAGCATCACCGGTTATCCCCAGGCCTATCTGCTCGATCCCGACCGCAATATCATCGAGATCAATGCGGCGCCGCTCTGAGCGCCGCGGCCATCACCGCCTGGGCTTCCTTCGGAATGAACAGCGTGATGTCGCCGCCCATCCGGGCGATCTGCTTGACCAGTGAAGAAGCGATCATGCGAGTGGCGGGCGATGCCGCGAGGAACAGTGTTTCGATATCGGGCGCCATGGCGCCGTTCATCTGGCCCATCTGCACCTCGTAGTCGAAATCGCTGGCATCGCGGAGGCCCCTGATCATGACGCCGGCATGGTGGCGGCGGGCGGCATCGACGGCCAGATCGTCGAAGGCGGCGACGGTGATCTTGATGCCGGTGTGTTCGGCGATAGGCCGGGTCACTTCCTCCAGCAGATGAATGCGGGTGGCCGTAGGGATCAGCGGCTCCTTGCCGTGGTGCGAGCCGACGCCCAGAACCAGCCGGTCCACGACGCGGGCCGAACGCGCGATGATGTCGAGATGCCCATAGGTGACGGGATCGAAGGAACCGGCGTAAAATCCGATGCGAGCCATGACGAATGCCTTAAACCGTTCATACTCCTACCGCAACATGGCGGCCCGCCTGAGGATGCCGAATATGACAGACAACCCTTCGATCATCTCGCATGTTTCCCTGGGCACCAACCGCTTTCCGGAGGCGCGGGCATTCTATGTGAGAGTGCTGGCCAAACTGGGGTGCGGGATCGTGCATGAGTATCCGGGCGCAGCGGGTTTCGGCAAGGCCTTTCCCGAGTTCTGGGTTCAAAACCCCCATGACGGCGCCGCGGCGGCTTGCGGCAACGGCACCCATGTCAGTTTCCTGGCCGTTTCCAAAGCGGAGGTGGATGAGTTCTATACCGAAGCCATCGCGGCCGGAGCCACCGGGGATGGCCTTCCGGGCTACCGGCCCGAATATGCGGAAGCCTACTACGGCTGTTTTGTCCGAGACCTCGACGGCCACAAGATCGAAGCGATGTTCTGGGACATGAAGCTTGTCAAGAAGCCGGAATGAGCCGGCTCTCAGCGGCTTTTCAACGCAAGCCATACCCCGCCCACGGTAAGGCAGAACCCGCTGGCGACCTCGATCGCCCGGATGCGCGAGCGTGACAGCCAGGCGCCGGCCTTGCCCGCAGCCAGCGCATAGACCGTGTCGCCGATCAAGGCGATCGCCGCAAAGGTGAGGCCGAGCGCCAGGAGCTGCCCTGCATAGTTCCCGCCTGGCGAAATGAACGGCGGAATGAGGGCGCCGAACAGCACCAGCATCTTGGGGTTCGACATGATGACGATGAAGCCCTGCAGGAAGAAGCTGCCGCCCGGCCGCGCCCGGTCGGTCGCCATTGCGAGATCGCCTTTGGAACGCAGCAGCTTGATGCCCATCCACACCAGATAGGCGGCACCGGCGTAGCGCAGCACATCGAACCACACGCCCATGACTTCGATGGCGGCACCGAGGCCCAGAACGGCGATAGCGAGCCAGATGGCAACGCCAAGCTGGGTTCCCGCCACATTCATCAGTCCGGCGCGCGCCCCGTAACGCAGGCTGTTGGCGATGATGACAGTGACGGTGGGACCAGGCACCAGCGCCAGGGCCGCCGCCGCCACGCAGAAGGCCAGCCAGTTTTCAGCATTCATGAGGTCCTCCTAGCGTGGCCAGGCCAGCCACAGTCCGGCGATCACCAGCAACCCGCCGCTGACATAGTCGATATATTTGAGCCGGTCGCCCGACAGGAAGTTCCGCGCCTGTCCGGCAAGCACAGCGAGGAGGCAGCCGGCGATGGCGCTCACCGTGACGAATCCCGCGCCCAGAATGGCAAGCTGCGGGGCTACGGGCCGCGTCGCATCGACGAAAGGCGGCAGGAAGGCCGCGAGAAACAGGATGACCTCGGGATTGGCCACCGCCACCAAAAATCCGTCGCGGAACAGTTCCCCGGTCGGATTGGCGCCATAGGCTGAAACCTTGCCCGCACTCCGCAACCGGCTGACGCCGAGCCAGATCAGATAGAGCGCGCCACTGAGCTTGATCCAGTCGAACCAGCTCTGCATGGCCTGGGCGATCCAGGCAAGTCCCAGCGCCACGAAGGTGATGAGGAGCAGCGACCCCAAGACATTGCCCGCGACCGATACCAGGCCACCACGAACCCCGTAACCGGCGCTGTTGGCGACGATGACCGACATTGAGGGCCCGGGTTTGAGGAACAGCAGGGCGCAGGCCCCGAGGAAGGTCAGGAAGATTTCGAGCGGCATGCCTGTCCTAAACTTAATGGCGGGGAGGGTTGACCAATACTGCAAGAACGCAAGAATGACGGCCATGTCAATATCCGCATCATTCGAGACCTGGCTTCGGCCGGAGGCCGGCGGGCTTTACTGCGTGCCCGGCGATTTTTACATCGACCCGCACGCGGCCGTCGACCGCGCCATCGTCACGCACGGCCATTCCGACCATGCGCGGCCCGGCAATGCAGCGGTGCTGGCCACGCCCGAGACCATCGGCATCATGGGACTGCGGCTGGGTGAGTTCGCCGCCGGAAGGTTTCAGCCCCTGGCCTATGGCGAGGCGTTAAAGATCGGCGATGTCACCGTCATGCTGGCGCCGGCCGGGCATATTCTCGGCAGCGCCCAGGTGGCGATCGACTATCGCGGACGCCGCGCGGTGATTTCCGGCGACTACAAGCGGCACGCCGATCCGACCTGTCCGCCCTTCGAACTCGTCCCCTGCGACCTGTTCATCACCGAAGCCACATTCGGCCTGCCGGTGTTCCGCCATGAACACGACAAGGACGAGATTGCCAAGCTTCTGGCCTCGCTTGCCGCATTTCCCGAACGCACCCACCAGATCGGCGTCTATGGGTTGGGTAAATGCCAGCGCCTGATCGCGCTGTTGCGCGCCGCCGGATACGATAAACCGGTCTGGCTGCACGGGGCGCTCCGCTCGATGACGGATTACTACGAGAGCCGGGGAATAGCACTCGGTGCAACGCCCTCCGTCGCCTCGACCGGCGAGCGGCTGGCCGGCGAAATCGTGCTGTCACCGCCGTCGGCGCTGAGCGACCGCTGGTCCAGGCGCTTTTCCGACCCGCTCGACGGCTTCGCCTCGGGCTGGATGCGGATCAGGGGGCGCGCCCGGCAGCGCGGCATCGAACTGCCCCTGGTGATTTCCGATCATGCCGATTGGCCGGAACTGCTGCGGACCATCCGCGAGACAGGCGCCGAGGAAATCTGGGTCACCCATGGCAGAGAGGAAGGGATCGTGCATGCCGCTCGCGCCATGGGGCTCCGGGCCCGCGCTTTGGCGCTGGTCGGGCGCGAGGACGAAGCCGAATGAGGGCGTTCGCAACACTGCTCGACCGCCTCAGCTACACGCCATCGCGGAACGGCAAGCTCACCTTGATGACCGGCTATTTCCGCTCGGCATCCGATCCAGATCGCGGTTTCGCGCTGGCGGCGCTGACCGACGGGTTGCCGTTCTCGTTTCCGCTGCGCCGCGCCATCACCGATCTCGCCGAGAACCGATTTGACGCCGAACTTTACCGCCTGTCGCGCGATTATGTCGGCGATACGGCGGAAACCCTGTCACTGATCTGGTCATCGTCCGTACAAGGAGCATCGGCGCCGCGCCTAAGCGAGATCGTCGAGAGAGTGAAGTCCATGGGCCGTGATGAACATGCGGCACAGCTTGCAGCCTGGCTCGACCATCTCGACGTCAACGGCCGCTGGGCGCTGCTCAAGTTTCTCGGCGGCGCCGCGCGCGTCGGTGTGTCGGCGCGCCTGGCCAAGCTCGCGGTGGCGGAGGCGTTCGGCAAGTCCATCGACGAGATCGAGGAGCTGTGGCACGGGTTGTCGCCGCCCTATGGCGATCTGTTCGACTGGCTCGAAGGCCGCGCCGGCCCTCCGGAGCAATCGCTGACGCCGGTGTTCCGCCCGCTGATGCTGGCGCACCCGCTCGAGGATGCCGATTACCAGGCGCTCGACATCGCGGCCTTCGCCTTCGAATGGAAATGGGACGGCATCCGCGTGCAGGTGGGTAGCCGCAACGGCATCACGCGGATGTTCTCGCGGAGCGGCGATGACATCGGCACGGCGTTTCCGGATTTGCTGGAGGGGCTGTCGTTCGATGGCGTGCTCGACGGCGAATTGCTGGTGGTGCGTAACGGCGAGGTGGCGCCGTTCTCGGATTTGCAGCAGCGCCTCAACCGCAAGAGTGTCACGCGGACAATGATCGCGAAATATCCGGTGCATGTGCGGCTTTACGATGCGCTGGACTTGAACGGCGAAGACTTGCGCTCCATGACTTTCATGGAGCGGCGCGAACGGCTCGAACGCTGGTATGAAGGGAACAATCCGCGCGCCATGGATTTGTCCGAGCAGCTTCGTCCGCAGTCGAAAGACGACCTCAAGCGCATCTGGGACGGCACCCGCCATTCGGGCATCGAGGGCCTGATGCTGAAGCGGCGCGACAGTCCCTATCTCGTAGGGCGGCCGAAAGGGCACTGGTACAAATGGAAACGCGCGGCGCTCACCGCCGACTGCGTTTTGATGTACGCGCAACGTGGCTCGGGGAAGCGCTCGTCGTTTTATTCGGACTACACGTTCGGTGTGTGGGCGGAAGGCGGCGTTCTTGTGCCCGTGGGGAAGTCGTATTCGGGATATACCGACGCGGAACTGCTGGAACTCGACCGCTTCGTGCGTCAGAACACCATCGAACGTTTCGGCCCGGTGCGCTCGGTCGAGGCGAAGCTTGTTCTCGAAGTCGCATTCGACGCCATCCAGCGCTCGACCCGGCACAAGGCGGGACTGGCGATGCGGTTTCCGCGGATAGTGCGGATCAGATGGGACAAACCAGCGGCGGAGGCCGATACGCTGGAGGGGTTGAGCCGGTTGGTGGAGTGAGTGATTTTTACTTTTCCATTTCCGCGATGGAATCTTCGACTCGCGGCGAGGACCCTCATCCGCCCTTCGGGCACCTTCTCCCCCGCGTGCCGCGCGGGAGAAGGCAAAAAATATCTGTGCCTTCGCCCGTTCGCGCAGCGAATGGGAGAAGGTGCCCGAAGGGCGGATGAGGGGCTTTCTTAACTTACCCCTTCGCCGTCTTCCTCTTCCTCGCTGATCCGCTCCACCGACACGACATGTTCGTCATCCGCCGTGTTGATGACGATCACCCCTTGCGTGGCGCGGCCCGCCTTGCGGATGCCGTCGACCGGGCAGCGGATGAGCTGGCCGCCGTCGGTGACCAGCATGATCTGGTCGGAGTTCTCGACCGGGAACGAGGCGACCAGCGGGCCGTTCCTTTCGTTGACCGCCATGGCGGTGATGCCTTTGCCGCCACGGCCGGTGATCCGGTATTCGTAGGACGAGGTGCGCTTGCCGTAGCCGTTTTCGGAGACGGTGAGGATAATCTGCTCGGCGGCACCCATCTCCACATAGCGCTCCTGCGACAATGTCGTTTCGGCCGGCGTTTCCTCATCCGATCCGTTCGGCTCGGCCTCCTCGCCCGAAACCGCGCGCGACATCTTGAGGAAGGCCCAGCGCTCGTCGGCCGTCGCTTCGACATGACGCAACACCGACATCGAGATCACCCGGTCGCCCTCCTCCAGCCGGATGCCGCGCACCCCGGTTGAATCGCGGCCCTTGAACACCCGGACGTCGCTGACGCAGAAGCGGATGCATTGCCCTTGCGCGGAGGTGAGTTGGATGTCTTCGGCCTCGATACAGATTTCGACGCCGGCCAGTTGGTCGCCCTCGTCGAGCTTCATGGCGATCTTGCCGGCCCGGTTGATGTTCTCGAAATCCGACAATTCGTTGCGCCGGACGGTGCCCGAGCGCGTGGCGAACATGAGCTGCAGCGTTGCCCAGGCTTTCTCGTCCTCGGGCATCGGCATGATCGTGGTGATGCGTTCGCCCGCCGACAGCGGCAGGAGATTGATCAGCGCCTTGCCGCGCGCCTGCGGATTGCCGATGGGGAGCCTCCACACCTTCATGCGGTAGACCATGCCGGCGGAAGAGAAGAACAGGATGGGCGCGTGCGTCGAGGCCACGAACAGCTTGGTGACGAAATCCTCCTCGCGCATGGCGACGCCGGCTCTCCCCTTGCCGCCGCGGCGCTGGGCCCGATAGGCCGACAGCGGCACGCGCTTGACGTAGCCCGCATGGCTCACCGTCACCACCATGTCCTCGCGCTGGATCAGGTCTTCGTCCTCGACCTCGCCGTCATTGTCGACGATCGAGGTGCGGCGCGGCGTCGCGAACTCGTCTTTGATCGAAGTAAGCTCACCGGTGATGATCGCCATGACGCGGGCGCGCGAGCGCAGGATGTCGAGATAGTCGGCGATTTCGGCCGCGAGCTTTTCGAGTTCCTCGGCGATTTCCTCGCGGCCAAGTGCGGTGAGACGTTGCAGGCGGAGATCGAGAATGGCCTTGGCCTGCTCTTCCGACAGGCGATAGCTGCCGTCCGTTTCGAGCCGGTGGCGGGGATCGGCGATGAGGGCGATCAGCGGCTCCATGTCTTTCGCGGGCCAGGTGCGGCCCATCAGGGCGGCGCGGGCTTCGGCCGCATCCTTGGAACGCCGGATGAGCGCAATCACTTCGTCGATATTGGCCACCGCGATGGCGAGGCCGACGAGCACATGGGCGCGGTCGCGGGCCTTGGTGAGGAGATGCTTGGTGCGCCGCGTCACCACCTCCTCGCGGAACGCGATGAAGGCCTGGATCAGGTCCTTGAGGTTCATGACCTCAGGGCGCCCGCCGGTCAGGCACACATTGTTGATGCCGAAACTCGATTGCAGCGCCGAGAAACGCCAGAGCTGGTTCAGCACCACATCCGCCATCGCGTCGCGGCGGAGTTCGATGACGACGCGCATGCCGTGCCGGTCGCTTTCGTCGCGGATGTCGGAAATGCCTTCGAGTTTCTTCTCCTTCACCAGCTCCGCGATGCGCTCGATCATCACGGACTTGTTGATCTGGTAGGGAATCTCCGTGACGATCAGGGCTTCCCGTTCCTTGCGGATGGTTTCGGTATGAACCTTGGCGCGCATGACGATGGAGCCGCGGCCCGTATGGAAGGCCGACTTGATGCCGGCGCGGCCGAGAATGATGCCGCCGGTCGGAAAATCGGGGCCGGGAATGATGTCCGCGAGCCGGTCGATCGAGACGCCGGGATCGGCGATGACCGCGAGGCAGGCGTCGATCACCTCGCCCAGATTGTGCGGCGCCATGTTGGTCGCCATGCCGACCGCGATGCCGCCAGAGCCGTTGACCAGAAGATTGGGAAAGCGCGCCGGCAGCACCACGGGCTCGCGCTCGGACGCATCGTAGTTTTCCTTGAAGTCGACGGTGTCCTTGTCGATGTCGTCAAGCAGCGCATGCGCCACTTTCGCCATGCGCGATTCGGTGTAACGCATGGCGGCGGGCGGATCGCCGTCGACCGAGCCGAAATTTCCCTGTCCGTCGATCAGCGGAAGCCGGAGCGAAAACTCCTGCGCCATGCGCACAAGAGCGTCGTAGATCGACTGGTCGCCATGGGGATGGTATTTACCCATGACGTCGCCGACGATGCGGGCCGACTTGCGATGGGGCTTGTTCCAGTCATAGCCGTTCTCGTTCATCGAATGGAGAATGCGGCGATGCACGGGCTTCAACCCGTCGCGGACGTCGGGAAGCGCGCGTGAGACGATCACGCTCATGGCGTAATCGAGATAGCTCCGGCGCATCTCGTCCTCGATCGAGACGGGCGAAATTTCGGATGGATTGGCGGGCGGCAGCGCCCCCTTCTGATCGTCGTTGTCGGCCACGGAATACCTTCAGGAAACCTCAGTCGCGACCTTCCGAACCAGGCGGATTCGGATGGTCACGCAGTGTAGGTTGAGAGGCCCCGAAGAGCAATCGAAAGCGGTGGAATTCCGGGCCTAGGTGCGCTTGAATTTGACGCCCTTGCCGAGATACCAGCCATTGTCGGCGACGACCGCCGAGCACGACGCCTTGCCGCCCGTCCATTGCGCCATCGAGATGCACAACTGACCGTTCCTGAGGCTCCAGCGGCCCTTGTCCTTCTGGCTTTTCATCTGGCCGATCAGCACGCCATTGCCCTTGGCCGTGATGTTGACCTTCACCATGCCGTGGACGACCGCGATGAAGCTGCCGGGAAAGAGCTTGCTGAGCTGCGCCTGCGACAGCGTCTCCGCCGCATTGGCGGAAAATGCGGTGATCGACACTAAAAAGCCCGCCGCGGCGAGCGAAATGATCCGGTTCATGGGTCTGTCCCTGTTATGCGAGGGTGCGAGGCACCAGTCCGGACACGGATAATTCGCCCGCGTCCCTGTGAAACGGACTTATCCGGGTCAAACTGGGGCAGAATGAGGCAGGGCCTGCGGCAGACTGCCTCAGAAGGGAACCTCGTCGTCGAGGTCGCGGTTGAAGTCTTTCGGCTTGGCTGCGGCGCGCGGGCGGTCCATGGGACTGGCCTGGCCGAAGTCGTCGCCGGACGGTTCGCCCGAACCTCCGCCCCGGCTGTCAAGCATCGTCAACTCGCCGCGGAAATTTTGCAGGACAACCTCGGTCGAATATTTCTCGACGCCGGAATTGTCGGTGTATTTGCGCGTCTGCAACTGGCCCTCGATATAAACCTTGGCGCCCTTCTTCAGATACTGCTCGGCCACCTTGGCGAGGTTTTCATTGAAGATCACGACGCGGTGCCACTCGGTCTTTTCCTTGCGCTCGCCGGTCTGCTTGTCGCGCCAGTTTTCCGAGGTTGCCAGCGACAGGCTGACAATGGCCTTGCCCTCCTGCGTATGGCGCACTTCGGGATCCTTGCCGAGATTTCCAACCAGAATTACCTTGTTCACCGATCCAGCCATGACACTCTCCTGTTCACGGCATACTAGCCGTTCGGCGGTCCGGGATCACGGCCCGCCACCGATTATCCACATTCTATACGTTCTGTTTTCGTTCCTTGCAACCCCGTTCCTTCGGGCTTGCCGCCGGGCAAATGCCATGTTTCACTCCGTGGCCGGCCCCACACAGCACTCGATCAGGAGTTCGTCATGTCAGTTCAAACACCCGGCTTCAGTCTTTCCTTGTCGCTCATGGCGCTGCTCGCCGGAGTGAGCGCGGCCTCGGCCGAAGTCATCGTCACCGGCAACAGCCCGTTTGCCACATGTGTCGCCGATAACGTGGCGGGTCAGCCCGGCATCAACTATCCCAATGCCGAAGTAGAACCCTGGGTCGATGCGGACCCTACGAATTCCAGCCGCCTGATTGCCGGATGGCAGCAGGACCGCTGGTCGGACGGCGGTTCGCGTGGCACTGTCTCCGCATACTCCACCAGTAGCGGCCTTAGATGGGCGTCCGTCGTAGTGCCGGGAATTACCTTGTGTTCAGGCGGCATATTCCAGCGCGCCAGCGACCCGTGGGTGACGATTTCCCCGAACGGGACCGCGTATTTCATGAGTCTCGCTTTCATGAATGACCTGCCGACGGGATCGCTCGGCCGGAATTCGATGCTGGTCAACCGCTCGACCAATGGGGGAGCCTCCTGGAGCGCTCCCGTGGCGCTCTCCGACAACAATGACGGCCAGACCTTCGACGACAAGAATTCCATGACCGCGGATCCGGGCGACTCCAATTTCGTCTATGCGACGTGGGACAGGTTGATCGATTTCAGCGTTCCGCCGATCTCCGCCAAGGCCGCTCCGGCAAGGGCGGGCGCCAGGCAGAAGGGCGGCGAAGGTGCCGCCAATGCGCGCGACCGCCTGCGCCAGATCAGGTCGGCCCAGTCTGACAGACGCCCGATCAACAAGGCCACGATCTTCACCGGCCCCACCTATTTCACCCGCACCACCAACGGGGGCGGCAGTTGGGAAACACCCAAGGTGATTTTCGCCACCGGCAAGAACGAGCAGACCATCAACAACCTGATCGAGGTGTTGCCGAACGGCACGGTCATCAATTTCTTCACCCATATCAAAAGCTTGGGCGGCGTCAGCCTGGAGCTGGTGCGGTCGACGAATAAAGGCGCGACATTCGGACCGGCGATCCGGGCCTTCAACATGGTAGTCACCAACACCGGCACGCTTACCCCCGACGCTCAAGCGCCGGTGCGCGATGCCAATATCCTGTTCGACACCGCCGTCGACCGGCAGAACGGCAATCTCTATGTCGTGTGGCAGGACGGCAGCTCGCGCAATCTCGACAAGGTGGCGTTCTCGATGTCGACCAATGGCGGCCTGTCGTGGTCGACGCCCGTCATCATCGACAAGACGCCTTACAGCGCCAACAAGCTGCGCAACCAGGCCTTCGTGCCCTCGGTCACCGTCGCCGCCAATCACCGGGTGGTCGCGACCTATTACAATTTCCAGAACGACGTCAGCAGCAATGCCAGGGAGGCAACCGACTTCTGGTCCATTTCGTGCAACATTGCGAGCGGCGCCAACTGCCGGACGGCGGCTGGCTGGAGTGCCGCGACGCGCCTCACCTCGGCGTCTTTCGACATGCTCAACGCCCCCGTGGCGCGCGGGCATTTCCTTGGCGACTATATGGGCCTGGTGAACGCCGGGGGAACGGCCAAATCGGTGTTCGGCAAGGCCGTGGGCGACAACCTCAACGACATGTTCGCCACGACGGCTCCGTAACGGATGCTCAAACAGATCGCGACGCCAGCCGCTCCCAAGCCCTTCTCCAACTATTCGCAAGGGATCGCGGTCGATGCCGGGGCCCGTTACGTGTTCGTGGCGGGCCAGGTGGGGGCGACGGCGGCGGGCGACATCGCGGACGATGCGGCCCGCCAGCATGAACTGGCCTGGGAGAATGTGCTGGCGATTCTGGCGGCGGCGGGAATGGACCATTCCAACATCGTCGATGCCCATGTTTACATTACCGACAGAAGCCATATCGGGCTTTACCGCGAGACCAGGGACCGGATGCTTAAGGGCCACAAGCCCGCCGCCACGCTGCTGATCGTCTAAGGCCTAGCCGATCCACGGCTGGTTGTGGAAGTTTCGGTGATAGCGGCCGCCTGAGGGGCAGCGCTTGTTCCATTGTCGTGATAGAGACATCGTCACCCAAACGGTGATGAGGATGCGATTCGCGCCATGGCTCGCAAATATTACGACTGCACGAAATGCCCGGGTTATTGCTGCTCCTATCCGGTGATCGAAGTGAAGGACCGCGACGCCGAGCGCATCGCCCGGCATTTCGATCTGCCGTTGAAGGCAATCGCCAAAAAATATTTCAAGGCGGCGCATGGCTATGGGCGCGTCATGCGGCGCAAGAAGGATGAGCATTTCGGCAAGATCTGCCAGTTCTTCGATACGGTGGCCAGGCGCTGCACCATCTACGAAGCGCGGCCCTCGGTCTGCCGGACATTCCCGGGCGAAGGCCGCTGCGGTTACTATGATTTTCTCAAATTCGAGCGCAACGGCCAGGAAGACGAAGCCTATGTCTCCACCACCAATCACAGCGGAAACTAAGCCGGCCTCGGGCGCGACAGCAGGTTAGCGGGGCCACCCACATCCATCATCCTCCCCGCCGCCGATCAGGCGCGGGGAGGATGGGAGTTGTGGGTGGAAGTTAGAATCAACTCGCGACAGCCGGTTGAAGCGCCAGGCGAGCAGAGTGCCGGTGAAGGTGAGGCCGAGCGCCAGCCCCCACCACAGGCCCGTCGACTTCCAGCCGAAGACGAACCCCATCACATAGGCCGCACCCAGCCCCACGACCCAGTAGCCGATGGCGGCGATGATGAGCGGAACCGTGGCATCGCGGATGCCGCGAAGGGCGTGCGAGGCGACCGCCTGCAAGCCGTCGAAGACCTGGAAGATCGCGGCGATGAACAGGAGCCGCGTGACCAGCGCCGAGATCGAGGAAAATCCGGCGTCCCCCGCATCGAGAAAGGCCAGCGTGATGAGGCTCGGGAATCCCAGTGGGACGACCAGCAGGCCGGCCGGGATGGCGACACCGAGGAGCATTCCCAGCAAGCCCGCCCGCCGCGCCGATTGCCGCTTGCCCGCTCCCGTCCAATAGGCGACGCGGACCATCGCTGCTTCCGCCAGCCCGAGCGAGATGACGAAGGGGATGGCGATCCAGCCCATCAGAATCTGATAGGCCGCGAGCGGCTCGGCGCCCAGCCAGCCCGACATGAGCGAAATGGCCGCGAACAGACCGGACTCGAGCGCCACGATGCCGGCGACCGGCAGCCCCAGGCGGATGAAGGGCATGAAGGTGCCCACCGCTTGCCATCCCAGCAGCTCGCGAAACTGCAATTTCTCGCGCCGCACGAGGACGGCGACGAAAGCCGCGAGGCAGAGGAATTTGAGCCAGCCAATGATGCACCAGGCAATCCCCGCTCCCGCCATGCCGAGGCGTGGCAAGCCAAAATCGCCATGCACCAGGCCCTGCATCAGAAAGTAATTCAGGATGACCGCCACGACGGCGATCGACATGACGACACGGGTGCGCATCAAGGCGGCGGCGAAACCCTTGAGCACGGCGAACCACAGCACCGGCAGCATCGACCAGGCGAAGCCGTCGAGAAACGGGCGGGTGAGGCTCACGACCTCCGCATCCTGGCCGGCCATTGCCAAGAGCCAGTCGAGGTTCCACACCAGAATGCTCATGGCGACGCCCAGCACGGTGGCAAGGCACAGGCCTTGCAGCAGGGCGGCGGCGGCGTCGTGGTGGCGGGACGCGCCATAAGCTTCGGCAACCAGCACGCCCACGACGGAGAAAAACCCCATGAGCACGATCGCCACCTGATACGACAGGTCGGACGAAATGCCGGCGGCGGCGAGTTCGCGAAAGCCCAGCCGGCCGAGCACGATCTTGGCGGTGATGACCATCGCGATGTCGGCCAGATAGGCGAACATCAAGGGGAGTGCGATGGTGAGGAGCGCTGAAGTCTCCTTGCCGAGCGTTTGCATCCGTGTCATGCGGGCAACCGCTTACAGTCCCCCGCGCCACGCCGCAACGCCAGCGCTTTTACGGAGTTGACCCATGGCCACAGCCATCAACTTTCTTCGTCTTGCCGATCTGACGGCCGAGCAGCGGTCTCTCCTACTCCGCCGCACCGAGAGCGACCTGACGCCGTTTCTGGAGAAGGTGAAACCGGTGATCGCGGCGGTCAAGGCGGAGGGCGACGCGGCGCTGGCGCGGTTTGCGCGTGAGTTCGACAGGGCCCCGGTTGAGGCCCATGCGCTGGCCGCGACCGAGGAGGATTTCGATCGCGCGGAGAAGGACCTCGCGCCCGAGGTGAGCGAGGCCATCGCCTTCGCCGCCGATAATATCCGGCGCTTCCACCAGGCGCAGAAACCCGAGGAAATGTGGCTCAAGGAAATGCGGCCCGGGGTGTTCGCCGGCGACCGCGCGAGCGCTATCCCGTCGGTTGCGTGCTATGTGCCGCGCGGCAAAGGTTCGTTTCCCTCGACCGTGCTGATGAGCTGCATTCCAGCCAATGTCGCGGGCGTCGAGCACATCGCCATCGTGACGCCCCCCGGCCCCGACGGCTCGATCGATACGGCGACGCTGGTGGCGGCGCGCGCCGCCGGCATCACGAAAGTCTACAGAGCGGGCGGCGCCCAGGCCGTGGCGGCGGTGGCCTACGGCACCGAGACCATCGCCCGCTGCGCCAAGATCGTGGGGCCGGGTTCGCCCTGGGTGGTGGCGGCGAAACGGCTTTTGTCGGATGTGATCGATACCGGAACGCCGGCCGGTCCCAGCGAATGCATCATCTTCGCCGACGGCAGTGTCGATGGCCGGCTGGCGGGTCTCGATCTGTTGATCGAGGCGGAACACGGACCCGATTCGTCGGCCTTTCTGGTCACCACCAGCAAGGATGTCGCAGAGGCGGCACTCGCTGCCATTCCCAGCTATTGGCAATCAATGAGTGAGCAGCGCGTGGGCTTCACCCAGGCCGTGCTGGGTTCGACGCGGGGTGGCATTCTTCTGGCGCGCGATACGGTCGAGGCCATGGCGTTCATCAACGACTATGCGCCGGAACATCTGGAAATTCTGGCCAAGGAGCCGTTCGCCTATCTGGGACTCGTCAAGCACGCGGGAGAAATCCTGCTGGGCGAACATTCGCC
>JANNSP010000139.1:0-16835 GCA_031402975.1 Hyphomicrobiales bacterium | reverse complement strand
GTTCGAAACCTCGAGATTGAGGGGACCTAGAACCTCGACGGGACCATATCTCTTGCCGAGATTTCTGAGCTCAAGTCCCATGCCAATCGGTCCGTTCAGGCGACCTCGAATCGCTTGACGATATCCCAATCGATCTCAAATCCAAGTCCAGGCTTCACGGGAAGCGGAATCGTGCCGTCTTTGTCCAGCACAAGTTCCTCATGGGCAAGCTCGCGGCGCAGTCTTTCGTGGCACAGTTGCGGCGGCAGATATTCGATGTAAGCGCAATGATCGGTGACGAAAGCCAGATGCGCGGTGGCTGAAATCGAGATGCCGGTTTTCCAGCAATGGGGCACGATCTTCCGCCCCCTGGCCTTCGCCGTGTCGCATACGATCTTGGCTTCGCCGATACCGCCGACACGGCCGACATCGGGCTGGGCTACCTGAACCTTGCCCACATCCAGCAGTTCGTCGAACTCGAACCGTGTCGTCAGCCATTCGCCATAGGCGATAGGCATCGGGGCCTCCTCCGCCAGAATGGCGATGTCGCGGATATTGTCGGACCACAGCGGCGTTTCGAGGAAATAGACATTGTATTCAGCCCAGTCCTTGACGACCGCGAGACAGGTCTTCGCGTCCTCCCACAGATATTGCACATCGACCATCAACGTCACGTCGGGTCCGATGGTCTTGCGCACCGCCGCCAGAACTTCCGTGTGGCGCTCGTAGCTTTCGCACATGCCGCCATGCGCATAGGGGCCGTTGAGCGTGATCTCGGTCTTCATCGCCTTGAAGCCGAGGCTCTTCGCGCGATCGGCTGAATGACACAGAGCGTCGCGATATTCGGCGAAGCTTTTTCCCGCCGGCTGCAGCGATGCGTAGGGCGTGATGGACTTTCGCGTGGCGCCGCCGAGGAGGGCGTGCACCGGTTGGCCGAGCGCCTTGCCGCACAAATCCCAGAGCGCCATGTCGACAGCGCTCATGGCGTGGATCACCATGCCGCGCCTGCCGTTCATCGCCGTGCCGAAATACATGCGCCGCCACAACTCGCCGATCTCGAAGGGGTTGGAGCCGATCAGAATATCCCTGATCGACAGGCCCATCGTATGCGTGCCCGGCGCTTCGATGCAGGCCTTCGCCATCCACGGATTGGCGTCGCATTCGCCAACCCCCGACACGCCCTGATCGGTGTGAATGACGACGACCAGGCTGTCTTGCGCCGAGGAGGTCAGACTGATGTCGAAATCCGGCGCGAGCAGGACATGACAATCGACACCGGTGATCTTCAGCCGTGGAGGCTCCACGGCAAGAACGGGGGAAACGGTCTGAAACATGCGGGGGCTCCTCGCGGATGCGGCACAAACCGGATTGCAGGGAGATGCGCGCTCCCCACATTCCGCCAATCAATACTATATGGAGCTCAGCCGGCTTTTATTTCGTTCCAGACGGCGACCCGCTTCTCGTAGCTTTCGGAGGGCTCGAGCCACGAGAGTTTGCCGCCATAGGTCATCTGCACGGCGGAGTTCACATCGGGATTGGTGGTGTTGCCGTAGTTGAGTTTCTCGGTGAGCACTTTGCCGACCGCCGGATCGAGACAGGCATTGATCCATGCGTGCGCCAGATCGATGTCCTTCACGCCGGCACTCACTTCCCAGCAGTCGAGCCAACCAACCGCCCGCTCCTTGGGGATGGTGAGAGCCGCCTTCACGCCTTTCTTGATCAGAGCCCCAACCTGCGGCTCACCCATGGAATACATGAGTTTGATCCCGTTCTGGTGGAACAGGTTCACGCCGTCGTCGAAGCCCGCGTAATAGCTGAGCAGAAGCGCCTTCTGGGCGATCAGCTTGGCTTTGATCCTGGCGAAGTCGTCATCGGTGAGTTGATAGGGATTGGCGGCGCCGGTGATGAGGGCGCCCAGCGTGATCGAGTTGTTGGCGTCGTCCTGCCACAGCATCTGCTGGCTGTATTGCGGATCCCACATCACTTCCCACGACTCAGGGGCCGTTGGGAATGCGGCGGTGTCATAGATGAGCGGCAGCGCTCCCCAGGCAAATGGCAGGCCATAAAGATCATCGCCCTTCATGAGGACAGGGACATTCTGAAACTCGGGCGCCAGATTCTTCAGGTTGGGAATCTTGGATTTGTCGACCGGCTGAATGAGTTTCGCATCGGTGTAGCGCGGGAACAGCGATGAATCGAATGACACGAGATCGAAATCGCTGCCATTCGACCCTTGCATCTTCGCGAACATCTCATCGGCCGATCCGGCATAGACGATGTTGACTGCGGCTCCGGTGTCGGACTTGAATTTTTCCAGCCATTCCGGCTCGGCATATCCCTCCCATGTCAGGATGCGAAGCTCGCGCCCCGCAGCCCGGATGATCCCCGGCGCGGCTATCGATGCGGCGGCGAGCGCCACCGTTCCAGTCAGCAAATTCCGGCGACTCAGATTGGCAAGTGTTGACATAATGTCCCCCTTTCCCTAGTTTGTATTTTGTATACAAGAGAATGACGATGCGATCAACTGCCAATTCATTGCTCTTCTGGCGCCGCTGCGGCATCCTGGCCTAGGGAAGGTTCATGGCCAATATCGATTCGCCCGCAGTGACGGATCTTCCCGTGCTGAGCATGGTCCGCTCGCCCAGCCTTGCCGAGCAGGCCGCCACCGCTATCGTCGTGGGCGTGTCGGGCGGCGCCTTGAAGCCCGGCCAGCGGCTGGTCGAGGCCGAACTCGCCAGTCTCTTGAACATGAGCCGCGTGCCGTTGCGCGAGGCCCTGAAGATTCTCGAGGCGCAGGGCATCGTCGAGAGCATTCCGCATCGCGGCACCCGGATCGCCATGTTCGACGAAATGCGGGTCAACCAGATCTGCGAAGCGCGGATCGCCCTCGAACGCATCGCGCTGCGCTATGCCGCGCAGAAATACAAATCCAATCCGGAACTGCTGCGGCGCCTCGATCAGATCATCGACAACATGGAGCGGGCGGCCGAAAATCTTGATTGGTCCGCCGTCGATAAATTCGATCTCGAGTTTCACCGGGAATTCTGCCGCGCCTCCGGCAACGAAATCGTGCAGACCTTGTGGGAGGGGCTGGCGCGCCACGTCTTCATCGTGTTCGGGCACGAGAGACGGGAGGAACGCGATGCCAAGGTCACCGGCCCCCACCACCGGTATTTGCGCGATCTTCTGGCGAAGGGCGACATGGATGGGCTGCACACCGAGATCGAGCTTCACATCATGAGGCTGCGCGACCGCAGAAAATCGCATCTGTTCAAGGACAGGAAAAGCGAGAGAAAATGAACGGGCGGTAGCGTTGCCGGCCGTCAGTTCGGTGATTGCCCCGCATCGGAAACTTTATTCCGGCCGAGAATCATGTCGCTGGCTTTTTCGGCGATCATGATGGTCGATGCGTTGGTATTTCCGCTCACCACCGAGGGCATGATCGAAGCGTCCACCACGCGCAGCCCGGTGATGCCATAGACACTGCAACGCGGATCGACGACCGCGGTCGGGTCGCTGGGCAACCCCATCTTGCAGGTGCCCACCGGATGATATCCCGACTCAACCGTGCTGCGGATCCAGGCATCGATATCCGCATCGCTTTGCACCTTGTCCCCCGGCGCCAGTTCGTCTCCGCGATAGGGGTCAAAGGCCGCCTGCCGGTGGACATCGCGGATCTGTTTCACAGACGTCCGCAGCGCATCGCGGTCATGCTGGGTCTGGAGAAAATTGAAAACCATTCGCGGCCGCGACGTAGGGTCGGCGTCTTTGAGCGTCAACCTGCCGCGGCTGGTCGGGCGCAGCAGGTCGGCATGGGTCTGGAAGGCATCGAAGGGAAAACTGTTGATGCTCTGGATCGACTTCGAATCGATTCCCATGGGCAGGAAGGAAAGCTGGATGTCGGGATGGTCCACGAATGTGTTGGACCGGATGAAGGCGCCGGCATCATAGTGATTGCGCGCGCCATGGCCGCGCCGGCTCAGCATCCAGCTCAGTCCGATCCAGGCTTTCGACCACGGCGAAAGCTTGCGATAGAGCGAAACGGGCTGCGTGCAGCGCTGCTTGACGATGATGTCGGGGTGGTCGTGGAGATTGTGCCCGACACCCGGCAGGTCCGCCACGACAGGAATGCCGAGTGAACGCAGTTGGCCGGCGGGACCCGCGCCCGAGACCATCATGAGATGCGGCGAATTGAACACGCCGCCGCACAGGATCACTTCGCGCGCCACATGGTGGGTCTCCGTCCGGCCTTTTTTCGCCACGATCACACCGGTGGCGCGGCTCCCCACAAAGTTGATCCCGAGCGTCAGCGTCTCTGTCAACACGATCAGATTGGGCCGGCTCATGGCGGGTCTGAGATAGGCGTTCGCGGCACTCCAGCGCCGGCCCTTGCTGGTGGTCCGGTCGATGCGGCCGAAGCCTTCCTGTTCGGCGCCGTTGATGTCCGGGGTGAAGGGATACCCCGCCTGCTGCCCCGCCTTCACGAATGCCTGGCTGAGTGGATTGGACACCTCGCCGAGCGTTACATGGAGCGGCCCGCCGGAACCGTGATACTGATCCAGGTTTCCGCCATGCGTTTCCGTCTTGCGGAAATAGGGCAGCACGTCCTGATAGCTCCAGCCAAGGCACCCGGTCTGCGCCCAGTGATCGAAATCCTTGGCATGACCCCGGACATACATCATTCCGTTCACGGACGATGAGCCGCCGAGGACGCGCCCGCGCGGCTGGGCGATGCGGCGGCCGTCGAGATAGGGCTCGGGCTCGGTTTCGTAAGCCCAGTTGTAGCGGGTTCCCTGCAAGGGATAGGCCATGGCGGAGGGCATCTGGATGCGCCAATCGCGGTCGCCCGGGCCCGCCTCGATCAACAGGACACGGCAATCGCTGTCCACCGACAGGCGGTTGGCCAGAACACATCCGGCCGAGCCAGCGCCCACAATGATGTAGTCGAATGAACTTACGCTTGGCATTGATTTACAGTTTGCGAAAGCCCTGACATGTTCAGGACGCCGCACTTCCTCCCCGCAAGTACCCACCGCACTGATGACGCTAGCCGGCCCCGCGACGGCAGCCTATCATTCCATTTCAGGCCGGTCCATCGGCCAGTCAACCATACTCCGGGGTGAATGGATGACATCGTTGGCGCGGCTTAGCGTCGATATCGGCGGCACCTTTACCGATCTCGTGCTGCTGCGCGACGACGGCATGAATTTTTCATGCAAGGTGAGTTCTACGCCGGATAAACCGGAGGATGCCGTTATCACCGGCGTCAACCAGATATTGCAATTGTCGGGCGCCGGCGCGGCGCATATCGTCGAGGTGTTTCATGGCACGACGGTTGGTTCCAACACACTGCTGCAGAAGACCGGAGCCCGCTGCGGCCTAATCACCACTCGCGGATTTCGCGATATCCTGGAAATCGGCAGGCTGCGCACGCCCTCCATGTTCGATCTTGGCTGGGACAAGCCGGAGCCGCTCATTCAACGCCGCTACCGCCTTGAGGCCGATGAGCGCACCGCGGCCGACGGGAGCATCCTGCGTCCGCTCGATCTCACGGCAATCGAACACGCGGGCCGGTTCTTCACCGCCGAGGGAATCGAATCCGTCGCCATTTGTTTCATCAATTCCTACCGGAACCCGGCCAACGAACGCGAGGCGGCCAGGTACTTCACTCAGGAATTTCCCGGCATCCCGGTGACGGCTTCGGTCGACGTGCTGCCCGAGTCCGGTGAGTATGAGCGGACGTCAACAGCCGCCGTCAACGCCTATGTGCTGCCGGCCATGCGCGGTTATTTCCGCCGCCTTGAGGACAAGCTCAAAGCTCGCGGCATACGAGCCCCCCTGTTCATCGGCAACTCCAACGGCGGACTTTCGGCCGCCGCGGTGGCGCGCGAAAAGCCGGTCTTCTTCATCTCGTCGGGCCGGGCCTCGGGGGCGGCGGGTGCGGCGCGGCTGGGGGCCGCAACCGGCGAGCCCGATCTCGTGGTGTTCGACATGGGCGGAACCACGGCGTCTGCCGCTCTCATTCATCGGGGCGTCCTCAGCCGCGCCAACGAGTATGAATTCCGCGCCGGCATGTCGGTTCCCTCGCGCTTCATCAAGGCAGGCGGTTACATGATGCGGGTGCCGACGGTCGATGTGGCGGAAGTGGGAAACGGCGCCGGTTCCATCGCCGCCATCGATGCGGCGGGACTCATCACGGTCGGCCCGGTTTCGGCTGGAGCGCGGCCGGGTCCGGTCTGCTATGGGCTCGGCGGCGAGCGCCCGACCGTGACCGACGCCAATGTGGTTCTGGGATATCTGCCCACGCGCCTCGCTGGCGGCAGCTTGACGCTCGATACGGCCAAGGCCGCCGCCGCGATCGAGCGCGTCATCGGCCGGCCGCTTGGACTGACTTCCAAAGCGGCGGCATTCGGCATCCGCGAAATCGCCAACTCGAACATGGTGCGCGCCATTCGCGCCGTCACCGTCGAACGCGGGCTTGATCCCCGTGACCTAACGCTTTTCGCCTTCGGTGGATCGGGCCCCGTCCATGCCTGCGACGTGGCGCGAACGCTTGGCATTTCGCGTGTGCTGTTCCCGCCCGGGCCCGGCGTCTTCACCGCAACCGGAATGCTGGCCGGCGCGGTCGAGCATCACGAGTTGCGATCGTGTCAGTCTACGCTTTCAGACCTCGACCCATCGACGGTCGCGTCGCTCAAGTCGGACATGACGGAATCCGCTGCCGCCGCTCTTGCGGCACAGGGTTATGCGGCGCCGGATATCTTGTTCTCATGTGAAGTTGACCTCCGGCTGGAAGGGCAGGAAGCCTCCCATCCGGTCCAACTGGCCGAAACCCTCGATCGCAATGCCCTGCGAGCGGAATTCTCCACGATATATCGCGAGCTCTATGGATATATCCCCACCGACACGATCGAAACCGTTTCGCTGCGGCTGCGGGCTGCGGGCCGTCCATCGCAGTCGCTGGATTTCATGAAAATGCAAGCGGCGGCGGAAGAAATGAAATCGGCTCCGCCACGCAACGTCTACTTCGACGGTGTCTGGCTGCGCACTCCCGTCATCACGCGCGACAGCATCTCCGGCCGCGTGCTGGGGCCAGTCATCATCGAGAGCGCCGACACCACCATCGTCATTCCGCCCGGCGCCAGCGTTTCCGCCAATGCGACCGGCAGCCTGATCGCCACGCTTCCCAGGGGCGCGCCATGAACCACGACTTCGATCCCATCACCTTCGCGGTCATCAAGTCGGGGCTTGATACCATCGTCGACGACATGGCCTACGCCGTCATGCGCACGGCGCGCTCGCCCATCGTGCGCGACGTGCTCGATTATTCGGTGACACTGTGCGACGGCCAGGGCCGCATCCTGACCCAGGCGAAAACCGTGGCGCTGCATCTGGGAGCGGTGCCGGACGCCATGGACGTCGTGCTGAAGCGATTCTCGGGCAATCTGTTTCCGGGCGACGTCATCGTTCTCAACGACCCTTATGACGGCGGCATGCACCTTCCCGACATTTTCATGTTCAAGCCGATCTTCTCCGCAGAGATGCTGCTCGGATTTTCGGTCGTCATCGCGCATCACTGCGACATGGGCGGACGCGTGCCGGGGTCGAATGCGTCAGACTCGACCGAAATCTATCAGGAGGGTCTTCGCATCGCTCCGATGAAGCTTCATGACCGGGGCGTGCCGAACGCCACGTTGCTCAAGATCATCGAGAAGAATGTCCGGCTTCCCGCCATGGTGCTCGGCGATCTCGATGCGCAGTTTGCCACCTGCAATATCGGCGAGCGCGAATTGCTCCGCCTTCACGCCCGTTACGGCGAGAAGCTCCAGGGTTATTTCGACCAGCTGCTCGATTACGGCGAGGAACTGACGCGGAAGTCGATCGCCGCGTGGTCCGATGGCGACTATTGCTTCACCGACTATATCGATGGCGATGGCTTTTCGCCATCCGCCATTCCGATCGTGTGCAGGATCACCGTCAAGGGCGATCATCTGCATGTGGATTTCACCGGTTCGTCGCCGCAGGTGAAAGGCGCCATCAATTCGACCTTGAGCTTTGTCAAGTCCGCCGCCTATCTCGCTATCCGCTGCGGGCTCGAACACGATGTGCCGAACAATGCCGGGGTCTATCGCTGCATCACGGTTACAGCGCCCGAGGGCTCCATTCTCAACCCGCGAATGCCTGCGCCGGTCGCGGCTCGGGCGCTCACCGGCTACCGCGTTGTCGATGCGGTCATTGGCGCGTTGGCCCAGATCGCTCCGAAGAAGCTCATGGCGGCGGGCGAGGGCGGCAACACCGTCGTCGCCATCGGCGGCTATGCGGGCGGGAAGCCCTTCGTCCTGGTCGACATGATCAACGGGGCGTGGGGCGGCCGCGCGGACAAGGATGGCATCGAGGGCATCACCAATCCGAGCCAGAACATGTCGAACCTGCCAATCGAGACGCTTGAGGCGCGCTACCCGGTGCGCATGGAGGAATATTCGCTGCGCGAGGATTCAGGCGGGGCAGGACAATATCGCGGCGGCATGGGGCTGGTGCGCCAGTACCGGCTGCTGGCGGAGACGGCGGTGCTGCAATTGCGCGCCGACCGCCACGAGCATCCGCCCTATGGATTGTTCGGCGGCAGGCCCGCCGCGCCGTCGCGAAATCTTCTGATGAAGGATGGCGAATGGCAGGTGCTGCCCGCCAAGGTCACGCTTGAAATCACCCGCGACACCGTGCTCCGCCATGAGCAGGCGGGCGGCGGCGGTTTCGGCGATCCGGCATTGCGCGATACGCAATCGATCCGCGCCGATCTGCGCAATGGCAAGATCTCGAAGGCCTGCGCCAAGGCAGACTATGGATTCGAAGAGAAAGATCAGGCGTAATTCACATAGATCGTCTTCTTCTGAAAATATGCGTCCAGACCGTATCTCCCATCTTCGCCGCCAATGCCGCTGTCACGAAGCCCTGCGTGATAGGCATGGACCGCGTCGCCGCCCGGACGGTTTACATAAATTTCACCGAATTTGAGATCCTTCACCAGCCGCATCATCCGCCGCACATCCTTGGTGAACACATAGGCGGAGAGACCGTAGCGGCTTTCATTGGCGAGCCGCAGGCCTTCGTCGAAATCGGTGACCGTCATCACCGGCACAACCGGGCCGAACACTTCGTCCTGCATGATCGCCATGGAATTGTCGGTGACCTTCATCACCGTCGGTGCATACCAGTGTCCACGGGCGAACTCGCCCTCCCGCAGGCTATGACCTCCGGTGAGAATCTCGGCGCCAGAAGATTTCGCCACTTCCACCATGCGCTCGACTTTCTCTAGCTCGGCCCTGGAAAACTTCGGTCCGACATCGACAAGCGTTGTGGGGTCGCCGACTTTCAGCGCCTTCACCGCACGGATGAATCGCTCAAGAAATTCAGCCTCGATCTTCTCATGCACATACATGCGCTCGTTGCAGATGCAGATTTGCCCGCAATTCTCGAAGCGCGACAAGACGGCGGCGCGCACCGCGGCGCCGATATCGGCATCCTCGGCGACGATGAACGGCGCTTTGCCGCCCAATTCCAGCCGCAAAACCTTCAGGCCTTCGGCCGCATCGCGGAAAACCGCCTTGCCGGCCCGGACGCTACCGGTGAGTGTCACGAGCCGGGGCAGGGGATGCTTGACCAGCGCCGCGCCCAGGTCCTCGCCAGTGCCGCTCACCACATTGATGACGCCTGGCGGAAAACCGAGCTGCGACGAAAGCTGCGCGATTTCGAGCGCGGTCGTTGGCGTGCCCTCATGCGACTTGACGACGATGGTATTCCCCGCCAGCAGCGCCGGTCCCAGTTTGCGGCACATAAGGCCCGCCGGATAGTTCCATGCCGTCAAGGCGATCACCACGCCATGGGCGACGCGTTGAATCCAGATCTGTTCGTCGGCAGTGTCGGACGGGATGATATCGCCGGTGATGCGCCGCGCCTCTTCCGCTGCATGGGTAAGATAGAGTGCCGCGCTTTCGATTTCGCCTCGCGCTTCGTGCAGGGGTTTTCCCTGTTCGGCGATCACCACGCGGGCCAGGCGCTCGCGGTTTTCGAGAATGAGCCGCGCCAGATCCTTCAGCAACTGTCCCCGCGCCACAGGCGGCATGACTTCCCAGCCGGGCTGCGCCTGATGGGCGGCCGTCACCGCCCGGTCGGCGTCATCGCTGGAGCCGCGCGGCACCGAGGCGATCACCGCTGCCGTAGCCGGGTTCTCCACCTCGATCCAGTCCTTGACGGTCGAGTCCACCCATTGGCCATTGATATAGTGGCGGTAGCGGTCGGTGCCTTTCACAAGCTGTTTCATGGCCGGCATCTGATGATCCCTTCAAAGATGAAAATTGCCGGTGGGCTGATAGCCCATCTGCATCGGCAGCCAGAGCGTCAGTTGCGGCACATAGACCAGAACGAACAGAAGCGCGATTAATACGATGAGGAACGGCCAGAGTTCCTTGGTGATGTCGGCGACCTTGATGCCGGAGACGCCGGCGATCAGGAACACCAGCTCGCCCATGGGCGGCGTCACCAGACCGATCATCATGTTGACGACCGACACCACGCCGAAATGGACGGGATCGATGCCGAGAGCGATCACCGCCGGCATCAGCATCGGCACCATGATCAGCAGCATCAGCATGGTATCGAGAAAGGCGCCGGTGACGAGAAAAAGAATGGTGACGATCAGCATGAACATGTCCGGAGACATGTCGAGCGATTTCATCCACAGTCCGATTGCCTGCGGGATCTGTTCGGAGGCCACGATCCAATTCATCACCAATGCGCCGGCGATGGTGATGGCGACCATGGAGGTCGAGCGCGAGGAAGACACCAGAACGCCATAGAACCCCTTGAGGTCTAGCGTGCGGTACCAGAAGAAAGCGAGCAGCAGCGCGAGCAGCGCTGCGACCGCCGCGGCTTCCGTCGGCGTCACAGCGCCTGAGTAAATTCCACCCAGCATGATGAACGGCAGGAACAAAGCCGGCAGTGCATCGAGCGTGGTGCGTGTTGCCTCCAAGATCGAAGGTCGAGGTCCGACCGGGAAATCCCGCGTGCTCGCCAGAATGGTGACGATGACGCTTTGCGCCAGCGCCAGCAGCAGTCCAGGAATGACGCCGCCCATGAACAGGTAACCGATCGAAGTGTTGGACACCACGCCATAGATCACCATCGGGATCGAGGGTGGAATGATCGGGCCGATGATTGCCGAGGTTGTCGAGAGTGCGGCGGAAAAACCGGGCTGGTAGCCGGCCTTGACCATCATGTCGACTTCGAGCTTGCCCGGTCCAGCGGCGTCGGCCAGCGCCGAGCCGCTCATCCCAGAGAAAATCACGCTGGAGACGATGTTGACATGGGCGAGGCCGCCCTTCCAGTGGCCGACCAGGACATTGGCGAAAGCGAACAGCCGGTCGGTCATGCGGCCGGCATTCATGATTTCGGCGGCGAGAATGAACAGCGGCACCGCGAGCAGCACGAAGCTGCCATAGAGACCGTTAAGGCTTTGCGAGGCGACCAGCCCGATGTCCTGCCCGGTCAGGAAGAGATAGACGATGGCCGAGGCGATCATGGCGTGGCCGATGGGCATGCCGAGGAACGACCAGGCGAAAAACAGGAAGAACATGACCGCTGCGGCGACGCTCATCCCGTCAGGCTCTCAAAGATGGGATTGCCACGACGGGCCGGCGAGGTTCCTCACGCGCCGCGCCGCGCCCACCGCAACCGCGATCATGAAAACCACGAAACAGGCATAAACGATATGCATGGGAATCTGCAGCATCATCGACTCGCGGCGCCTGAGGAACCACACATAATCGAGCGTGCCGGGAAGGGCAGCCAGAAAGACCAGACCCAGCGTCGCGGTAAGCGACAGCGCCAGCCAGCGCCGCGCGGGCGCGGGGATCGCCTGATAGATCACATCGAAAATGATGTGCTTGCGCTCCCCCAGCAGAAGGTTGCAGGACCAAAACACGACCCACACATAGCCGATCGAGCACAGTTCAAGCGACCAGGCGACTGGCGCGCTGAAAATATAGCGGCTGATGATTTGAATGATGAAGGCGGTGAACATCAGCATGAATGCCGCCGCCGCCACCGCCTCCGTCAAATGTTTCCAGCCCGCGAGGAGCCTTGTCTGCATTTGGCGTCAGGTGCCGGCCTTGTTGATCCGGTCGAGCATTCCCGCAGGCCAGTCCTTGGCGAAATCGGACGTGAGGAAGGCGTCGAGCACCTGCTTGCGGAAGGCCGCGACGTCGGGCGTGGTCACGGTCACGCCCTTCGATTCCATGAAGGCCTTGCCCTCGGCTTCGGTCGCCAGCACGCCCTCGTCATTGACTTTCTTCGCGACTTCTTCCGCGGCCGTGATGGCGGCGCGCTCATCATCCGTGAGGCTGTCCCAGAAGGGCTTGGCCATGGCGAAGAATACATTCGCCACTTGATGCCCGGTCAGCACGACCTGCTTGGAGACTTCATAGAATTTCGCCGCGATCGCGTCGGGCAGCGGATTTTCCAGTCCGTCGATCGTGCCGGTCTGCATGGCGAGATAGACTTCCTCGAAGGCCAGCGGTGTGGCATTGGCGCCCAGCGAATTGCCGAGGAACTGCCAGGCCTTCGAACCGGGCATGCGAAGTTTCAATCCGGCCATGTCAGCCGGCATGTTGACGGTGCGCGGTTTGCCGAGAATGACATGCCGCGTACCCAGATACTGGCTGCGGATAATCTGGATGCCCATGTCGGCGGCCACCTTGGCTTTGAATTCGGCGCCGATGTCGCCATCGTAAACGGCATCGAGATGGGCGGCGTCGCGCATCAGATAGCCGGTGGTGAAGATCGAATAGGAGGGAATGAAGTTGGTGATGTCGGCTGGCGAGATCAGCGCCACTTCAAGGTTGCCGCGCTGCATGGCCTCGATCTCGGTGCCTTGCGCGAACAGCGTGCCGTTATAGTGAATCTGCACGTCGAAGGCGCCCGGCATCGCCTTTTCCAGCGCTTCCTTGAAGGCGACCAGAGCTTTCGACTGCCACTCGGTTTCGGTGCCCGGCGTCGAAATGCGGATGACCTTGGCGGCGGCCCATGCGACACCCGTCAGCATGCTGCCGGAAAGCAGCGCCACGCCGCCGAGCACGAAGCCGCGGCGGCCAGGATTGAAGTCAATTGATGTCGTCGCCTTGTTAGCCATGGTCGTCTCCCTGTAGATTTTTTGAGGTTGTGGGCGGCCGTTCGCCGGGCTTCTTCCCCGTGGTTTTGCCGGATGCTCCGCCGGGCAGCGCGCGGCGTCAAGCAAAATATTGACAATCCTGCACTATTCTCGATGATGCGGCCTGCCGCAATCAGGTAGGGTTCACAGTGTCCGGACTGCCGAAAAGCAACTGCCTGATCGTCGCCATCACCACCCCGGTGACGCCGGATTTTCGCCCGGATGCGCCCCGCCTGCTGGCCCGCGCCAGGCACCTGATGCGAGAAGGCTGCGACGGCGTCACGCTATTCGGCACGACCGGGGAGGGGGCGGAGTTTTCGGTCGAGGATCGCATCGCCGCGCTCGATTTCGTCATCGCCGGTGGCATCGATCCGGCCCGTCTCGTTGTCTCGGTGGGGGCGCTCTCCATTCCCGATGTCGTTAGGCTGTCACGCCATGCGCTCGCGGCGGGGGTTCACGGGTTGTTGCTCATGCCGCCTTGCGTCTATCGGGGCGGCATCGGCGAAGAGGGGACGTTTCGCTATTACTGCGCGATCATCGACCAGACCGCGCGGGCCGATATGCGGCTCTATCTCTACCACTTTCCCGATATCTGCGGCGTGCCGATCACCCCCCAGGTGGCGCGCCGCCTTGACGAGCGCTATCGGGGCCTCATCGCCGGCATCAAGGATTCAGGCGGTGATCTCGATTTCACCCAGGATCTGATCCGGCGTTTTTCGCACCTCTCGATCTTCACCGGTACCGAGATGCATCTGCCGGAGGTGCTTGCAACGGGTGCCCGGGGATCGATCTGCGGTCTCGCCAATGTCATGCCGCGCTTGATGCGCGCGATGATGGATTTGCCGACTGCTTTTGCGCGGCGGAGCGTCCTGCCTTACCTCTTGTCGGGCGACACGATCCTGTCGCGCCGCCCCTTCATTCCATCGGTCAAGGCCATCGTCGCCGAGACCGTTGGCGACAGCGAATGGCGGCGTCTGGTGCCGCCGATGTTCGAGATCGACGCGATCGAGCGCCGCCGCATGGTTGAAGATTTTCTGGCGTGGGACCGTTCACTGCCCGGCACCTTGCAAAGTTTCGCCCAGCCGGAAATGCCGGGCACCAATGTGATCGGCCTGCGCCGCGCCTGAACCAGCTTAGGCCGGATAACTTCTGTGGGGCGGCGGGATGCGGCCGGCATTGCCCAGTTCGACGATGTAACCGAAGTCCTTGTCGGTCTCGAGATAGAAATGTTCGTCTTCGTCGAAACGCCCGGACTGGATGACGGGATAGCCGCGCGCGGCGTAGTCCGCGATGGCCTTCCGGCAATCCGCATGGAACAGCTTGATATGGTGCAGTCCCTCGCCATGGCGTTCGAGATGCTCGTCATAGATGCTGTAGCCGGTGAGGGGCTGCATGAGTTCGAGCTGGGTATCGCCGCTCCAGGCAACCGCGATCAGGCAGGTGTGGGTGGCGGGCTTGCCGCGATAGATGTAGTCCACGACTGTTTTCGGGCCGAATTCATAAATGGCCCAGGGCCCGATACCGCTTCGCCAATGCAATGCAAGGGCGGCGTCGAGATCGCGGACGACCATCGCCACCTGCATGGTGGCGCCTTCCTGGAATGTTCTCATGAGATTGCCTCCGGCCTGGTCCAGTTTTTAGGACGGGGCCGGGGCGATCACAAGAGGCTTAAGCCAGGGGAGTATTGGAGCGGAAGATGTCGGGCCGCGCCGGCAGCCGGGGCTTGGGCTTGGGCATCGGCAAGAGACCCTCGCGCTGGGCTTTCTTGCGGGCGAGCTTCTTGGTGCGGCGGATCGCCTCGGCTTTCTCGCGCACCCGGCGCTCGGATGGTTTCTCATAGGCGGCGTGCTGCTTGATCTCGCGGAAGATGCCTTCGCGCTGCATCTTCTTCTTCAGGATCTTGAGCGCCTGGTCGACATTGTTGTCTCGGACGAAAACCTGCATGCGGGCTGCCTTATGTGAGGACGGTCATGGCGTTGCGGCCTTTTTCGTGCGCCAGAGCTGATAGCCGTTTTCAGCAATGCCCGATTCGATCGCCTCGCGGCGCAGACCATGGGGAGGGACCTGGTCGGGTCGCAAGACCCCGATGCCGGTCCAGGGCGCGAATTTCCGCGGCAGGCTCTCGCCGGCGGACTCCGCCGAAAAACCATGCAACGAAGCGGTCTTGCCGGAGCGAAACATGAAAAGGTTGGACATCTTTACACTCAACAATCCTGCCAGTTGACGAAAAAAACCGCGTTCTCCGATATGAAGAACACGGCCCCTTGGGACAGCTTTTGGCGTCCCGGTGCTGCCACAGCCCGCCGCCGGTACATCCGCGGTCGGCAGGCTGGGCTGTTTCGCGATTAAGTGGTGGCCTGCAGACGATCGGCCGAAGACTTGCCGGTGCGGCGGTCAGCGACGATTTCGTAAGACACTTTCTGGCCCTCGTTGAGCCCGCTCAGTCCGGCGCGTTCGACGGCGCTGATATGAACGAAGACGTCAGGTCCGCCGGCATTCGGCTGAATGAAGCCGAAGCCTTTTTGAGAATTGAACCACTTGACGACACCTGTTTGCATAATTCATCCTTTCAAGATGATCGTTTCGTTGATGGAGCGCGCGCACAACATATGCGGTGCAACCTATCGATGTTCTGGATATGAGGGGTAGGGCTGTGGCACCCTGGGGTGCGCTGCCGAGCCAATCGGCCGAAACTCGATGACCGCTAGATAGGCGCAATCGGTTCGGATTACAAGCAAATCCCGACAACCGTCCGAAAAGACTTTGGAGACGGTCCACATCACTCTATATAGGCCCCGTGACGCGGGACTTTAGGCACGCCTCATAGAAAGTGAAGACTCGTTGCATTCAAATTCCGTTCCCGCGCCATCCTGGTCATCCCGCCTCGCACCCTACAAACAACCGGACAACCTTCGTGGCGGGCTTGAAATAGCGGTCACCGTCATACCGTTTATTGCGTGCTGGTTCGCGGTGTGGGCCCTTCTCCAGGTGAACTACGCCCTGGCTTTGCTGGCCGCCATTCCGGCGGCGGGCTTCATGGTCCGGCTGTTCATGATCCAGCATGACTGCGGCCACGGCGGCATGTTCACCTCGCGCCTGGCCAATGACTGGATCGGCCGAATCATGGGCGTGTTCACCCTCACCCCCTATGACTACTGGCGCCACTCCCATGCCCTGCACCATGCGGGGTCCGGCAATCTCGATCGCCGCGGCATGGGCGATATCGACACCCTCACCATCGCAGAATACGGCGCCCTCTCGTGGGCCGGCAGGCTCCGCTACAGGCTATACCGGCATCCCTTTGTGATGTTCGGTCTCGGGCCGTCCTATCTCTTCATTCTGAGACACCGGCTGCCATTCGGAGCTTTCCGGAAAGGATCGATGCCCTGGCTGAGTTCGCTTGGAACCAATTTCGGAATCGCGGCGGTCGCCGGACTCCTGATCTATTTCCTCGGAGCCGCCGCGTTTTTTCTGGTGCACTTGCCCATCGTCATGATCGGCGCCTCGATCGGCGTCTGGCTGTTCTATGTCCAGCACCAGTTCGACCACACCCACTGGGAGCGGAGCGGCGAGTGGAAACACGAGACGGCAGCCCTCCACGGCAGTTCCTATTACGATCTGCCCAAGCCGCTCATGTGGTTCACCGGCAATATCG
>JANNSP010000138.1:0-3511 GCA_031402975.1 Hyphomicrobiales bacterium | reverse complement strand
AGGCGCTCCCGCCGATGTCTACATTTCCGCCGACCTCGCCTGGATGGACGAGCTTGAGCACAAGGGCCTGATCAAGCCCGCCACGCGCCGCAATCTCCTCAGCAACAGTCTCGTGCTGGTGGCAGCAGCGCGATCAGGCCTCAAAGTGGAGCTGAAGCCCGGCGTCGACCTTCTGGGCCTGCTCAAAGGCGGACGTCTCGCCATCGGTGAGACTTCCGCCGTGCCCGCCGGCCGTTATGCCAGGGCGGCGCTGGAAAATTTCGGCATCTGGGAAGAGTTGAGCCCGCATCTGGCGCAGCAGATCAATGTCCGCGCCGCTTTGCAGCTCGTGGCGCGCGGCGAAGCCCCGCTCGGCATCGTCTATGCCAGCGACGCCAGGGCCGAGCCGGGGGTGGAAATCATCGCCACCTTTCCCCCATCCTCCCATCCCCCGATCGTCTATCCCGCCGCAATCGTCAATGCGTCACAAAACCCCGATGCCGCCGTTTTTCTCGACTTCCTCGTCGCAGACAAAGCCATGGCGATTTTCGAGTCAAACGGTTTTCTCCCCCTGAAATGAATTTCACCCCCGAGGAATGGACCGCCATCCTGCTGAGCCTCAAAGTCGCCAGCATCGCAACGCTCTGCGCCCTGCCCATCGGCACGGGCCTCGCCTGGCTCCTGGCGCGCCGCGACTTCTGGGGCAAGACCATCCTCAACGGCATCATCCACCTGCCGCTGGTGCTGCCTCCCGTGGTGACCGGCTACCTCCTTCTCCTGGCCTTCGGCAGGCGAGGACCGGCGGGCGCCTTTCTCGATCAGTGCTGCGGCATCGTCCTGTCGTTCCGCTGGACCGGTGCTGCCTTGGCGGCGGGCATCATGGGATTGCCGCTGATGGTCCGCGCCGTGCGCCTGACGATCGAAGCGATCGACTCGAGACTCGAACATGCCGCGGCAACCCTTGGCGCCAGTCCGCTCCGGGTGTTCTTCACCATCACTTTGCCCCTCGCACTTCCGGGACTTGTCGCCGGAAGTATCCTGGCATTCGCCAAGGCGCTCGGCGAATTCGGTGCCACTATCACTTTCGTCTCCAGCATCCCCGGTGAAACCCAGACGATAGCCCTCGCCATCTACGGCCTGACCCAGGTTCCGGGCGGTGATGCGGCGGCGTTGCGCCTCGCCGCCGTCTCGATCGTCATCTCGCTGGCCGCCCTCGCCGCCTCGGAAGTGATGGCCAGGCGGCTGTCGCGGCGCATCGCGGGCTTTGCATGATCGAGGCGGATTTCACCCTCCATCGCCCCGCCTTCGACCTTCACGCGAGGTTCACCACGGGGCCCGGCGTGACCGCGCTGTTCGGTCCCTCTGGCTCGGGCAAGTCGACCATTCTCAACGCCATCGCCGGACTGGAAACGCCAACAGCCGGACGTATCGTCGCTGGCACCAGCCTGTTTTTTGACAGCGGCAAACGAAAGAACCTGGCGCCGCACCGCAGGCGCATCGGTTACGTCTTCCAGGACGCTCTTCTGTTCCCGCATCTGAGTGTCGCCGGCAATCTGCGTTATGGCAGCCGCAGACGAACGGACATGACGGCGATTGTCGATCTCCTGGGCCTCGGCGCCCTGCTGGAGAGGCAGCCAGCCAGGCTCTCGGGCGGAGAGCGCCAGCGCGTCGCCATCGGACGCGCGCTGCTCAGCGACCCCGTCCTCCTTCTGATGGACGAGCCGCTGGCCTCGCTCGACATCGCCCGCAAGCAGGAAATCCTTCCCTATATCGAATCCCTCCGCGATCGATTCCACCTGCCCGTTCTCTACGTCTCGCACGCCATCGACGAAGTGATCCGCCTCGCCGATCAAGTGCTGATGGTCGAACAGGGCCGGATCATGGCGAGTGGAGCGCCGGAAACGGTTCTGGCGAGCCATCTCGACAGTGGCCGGTTCACCCAAATCTCGGTGCTGACGGCGACCGCCAAATCCTTCGACAGCCGTTACGGGCTGACCACCCTCGAACACAAGGCGGGTTTGATTTCAATCGCCGGCAGGCTCGAAGCTGGCCATGAAAGCCGGATCGCGGTGCGCGCCACCGACGTGACACTCGCACTGGCGCCGCCGAAAGATATGAGCGTTCGCACCGCGCTTTATGGAAACATCGCGTCGATCGCCATCACACAAAGTCCCGTCGCCACGGTGAAAGTGGAATTGGCCGGTGGCCAGACTCTCGACGTATCGGTCACCCGCAAGGCCATCGACGATCTGGGTCTCGACAAGGGTCAGGCCGTATGGTGCCTGATCAAGGCCGTTTCAATCGACGAGCGCTGGCTGGGGAGTGCGTGAGTGTCAGCCCCGGAAACTTGTCGAGCCGCCGCATCACCGCCGCCGCCGCTTCCTCCTCGATGGCGCGATAGGCCGCGACCACCTCTTCGCCGAACGCCGTCAGCGTGGCGCCGCCGCCGCCCGCCCCCCCCGCCGAACTTTCGACCATGGGCAACCCGAACAGGCCGTTGGCCTCCTCGATCAACAGCCAGGCGCGGCGATAGGACATTTTCATGCCCCGCGCCGCCGCCGAAATCGATCCTGTCTCCTTCACCAGCTCAAGCAACCGCGCCTTGCCCGGCCCCAGCCGCTTGCCGGGGCCAAGTTCAATGCGAAGTGTGACGCGCGGAAACATGACCCTTGATGCCACGCTTGGGCGAGATTGCGAAGTCCCCGCGGATTCCATTTCCCTTGTCGCCTACCCAGCCCGTCACCCCCGCGCAGGCGGGGGCCCCGCTAACTTACTGATAAATAGCGGGGTTCCCGCCTTCGCGGGAATGACAAAAGGGGGGAGGGTGGCCCAATGCTCTACGCCGCCTCCGCTTCGACCTTCCTCGGCACAAGCTTGAGCTTGCCGTCGCCCATCCCGATATCGACCGTGTCGCCATCGTTCACCCGGCCCGCCAGCAATTCTTCCGCCAACTGGTCCTGCAACGCCTTTTGCATGACGCGCTTCAAGGGCCTCGCCCCATAAGCGGGGTCGTAGCCCTTGTCCGCCAGCCAGCCCTTCGCCTGGTCCGACACCGCGACCGTGATCTTCCGTTCACTGAGCAGTTTCTGCAGCCGCCCGATCTGGATATCGACGATCGAACTCATATGCTCGCGCTTCAAACGATGGAACAGGATGATCTCGTCCAACCGGTTGAGGAATTCGGGCCGGAAGTGTCCCCGCACCACGCCCATCACCTGGTCGCGCACCACATCCACGTCCTCGGTCTCACCGAGGCTCACCAGATATTCGGAGCCGAGATTCGACGTCATGATGATCAGCGTGTTCTTGAAATTGACGGTCCGGCCCTGGCCATCGGTCAGGCGGCCGTCGTCCAGCACCTGGAGCAGCACGTTGAACACGTCCGGGTGGGCCTTCTCGATTTCATCGAACAGAACGACCTGATAGGGCCTGCGCCTCACCGCTTCGGTCAGCGCTCCCCCCTCGTCATAGCCGACATAGCCGGGAGGTGCTCCGATCAACCGCGAGACGGAGTGCTTCTCCATATATTCCG
>JANNSP010000137.1:0-2308 GCA_031402975.1 Hyphomicrobiales bacterium | reverse complement strand
TTTACCCGCCCTTAAGCTTACCCCTTCATCTTCGTTCCCGGGCAATGGGCGGAATCTTCTGGTTAGGCGATTCGCGATCCGTTGCAAAGGGCGCTCTGGGGGCGCTTGGTCAGTTGAGTAAATGAGGCCTTCCATGCGTTCACGCGATACGCTGCTCCGCCTGCACCGCTTCCGCACCGCGGAAAAGCGCCGCCAGGTCGCCGATCTCGAAGGCATGATCCAGGATTTCATGCGGAAATACGATGACCTCGACGCCCAGGTGAAATTCGAGGAAAGCCGGAACGGGGTGTCGGACCCCGGCCATTTCAACTATTCGATGGCGGCTAAAGCGGCGCGCTCCAGGCGCGACAATGTGATGAAGTCGATCGGCGAACTGAAGGATCAGCTGGCCGAGGCGCAGACCTTGATGGGCGAGGCCGAAGCCGAATTGCGGCGGGCCGAAATGCTGGCGGAGAAGGAAAGTCCGGGATCGGCGGCGCTGCCGGGAGATGCCGTGGCGATGCCGGGCCTGCACGCGCGCTAGGGATTTTCGGTCAAACTTTCAGCCGATGGCGGCGGAGCGCCTCGTAGTGGGGCCTAGCACCGTCCGCTATTTTCGCCAGATGCGAGGGCAGGGGCTGGGCTTGCCGCCCGGCCGGCGGCGCGAAGCCGGTCGATTCCCAGGCGGCATTGTACCAGTGCGGCGCCCAGTTGCCGTCGAAGGACTTGGGCCCTTGCGGCCATGACAGCATGGCTTCGTCGAAGGCGATGCCGGAGGTCGCGCAAAGTGCCGCGAGCGTTCCGCGTGGATCGGCCAGCACATCCTCGGCGTCGATGACAGGAGGTGCTGTGCCCCGTTTCTGCGCCACCATGTCGAAGATTTCCGCCTGCTCGGCGAAGCCGATGTCGCGGAGCGTCACCTCGCTCCACTTTTTCGTATAGCTCGCCAAGACCCGTTCCGGCGCGCGGATGAGGAAAGCGCTGGTGAGACCGAGAATCCAGCTCCGGTCAAAGCCCGGCAACATGTGGTGGGTCATGTGCTTCTGGTAGGAGAGCGGCTTTGCCGCTGGCGTCAGGCAGAGCGCCACGAGCTTGTCCCAATCGGTTTCGTTGGCGGCGACGATCTCGTCGCGCATCGGATGATCGTTGCCGTGATGGAGGAGGGAAAAACCGTAGAACGGCTCGTCCCAGGCCACGCAATCGGACCGGTTGCCGAAGGCATACATCATGGCGGTCGAGATGTTGCGCGGACCCGACCACATGGCGAGCGTTGTCATGCCAGCGTTCTCCGCGATTCTTTTCTGCAAAGGTCCTTGTAGGCCTCAGAGAGCCGGCGCGAGACGGGGCCGGCGCCCGACCATTCGTCCGTGGACAGAGGATGGCGGACGGGGCGGCCGTCGATCTCGCGTACCGGCGTCAGCCCGGCGAAGGTGCCGGTGCAGAAGGCCTCGTCGGCGCCGTAGACATCATAGAGCGAGAAGGATTTTTCGACGGCCGGGATCGAGAGATCGCGCGCCAGCCGGATCATGTTGGCGCGGGTGATGCCGGGAATGCAGTATTGCCCGGTCGAGGTCCACAACTCGCCCCGGCGCACGATGAAGAAATGGGTGGAGTTGCAGGTGGCGACGAAGCCCAGGGGATCGAGCATCAGCGCTTCGTCGGCGCCGGCATTCATCGCCTGCACGCAAGCCGTGATGCAATTCAACTTCGAATGCGAATTGAGCTTCTGGTCCTGGACGTCGGGGGCGCCCCGCCTGACATTGACAGTGTGGAGGCGGAGGCCCTTCTCGAATTTTTCCGGGTTCGGCGTCTTGTGCTCGGGGATGATGACGATGGTCGAGGGCGAGATGGTGACGCGCGGGTCCTGGTAGGGCGTGGACTTGACGCCGCGGGTGACCATCAGGCGGATATGGACGCCGTCCTGCATGGTGTTGGCGTCGAGGCAGGCGAAGAGGCGGCGCACGAGGTCGTGCGGGCCGATGCCGATGTCCATGAAGATCGACTTGGCGCCTTCGTAGAGACGCTCGATGTGCTCACGCAGGAACGGCACGCCGCCATTCACCATGCGCAACCCCTCCCACACGCCGTCGCCGAGAATGAAGCCCGAATCGAAGACCGAGACCATGGCCCTGGCGCGGGGAAAGAGCTCGCCATTGATCGAGATCAGGATGTCGAGATTGCGCGGGTCGATGGCGATGTCGTGGAGGGTGTTGGACATGGTTTTGCTCTATCCCATGAAAGCATTGACAGCAAGAATACGAGCAAAGTGTTAGAGCTTGCATTGAAGCCAGAACAAGGCCTCTAGTTCAGTTTCGGTCGTAAAATGATG
>JANNSP010000136.1:0-2301 GCA_031402975.1 Hyphomicrobiales bacterium | reverse complement strand
GCGGCCGATATTCTCGACCGGTTCGGGGTGGAGGGCGGCGCCCAAAGGGCCTGCGGACTGTTGACGGTACATGGCGTTGCTCATCACTGAAGAACTGGATCTGTGGCGGTCGGCAGAATGATGGTCACCCGCGTGCCCGATCCCTTCTGCGAGTCGATCCGGAGATCGCCTCCATGCATGCGGGCGAGCGCATAGGCGATGGGGAGGCCAAGGCCGGTGCCCTCATGCCGGCGGTTGAAGCCGGTATCGACCTGGCCGAACGGCCGCATGGCGATCTCGACGTCGGAGGGTGACATGCCGGCGCCGGTATCGGTGATCGAGAGCGTGGCGAAGCCCGGCTGCCAGGGCGCCACCTCGACCAGGACGCGGCCGCCGGCGGGGGTGAACTTGACGGCGTTTCCCAGGATATTGATGAGGATCTGCTTCATGCGCAGCGGATCGCCCATGATCTTGGGCATGTCCGGGGCAATCGACATCTCGATGGGGATGTTTTTCTCGCGCGCCTTGGCGGCGATGATCATGACGCAGGATTCAAGCACCGGCGCCACCTCCACCGGTTCGAGGTCGACGGTCAGCTTGCCGGCCTGGATCTTGGACACGTCGAGAATGCCGTTGATCAGAGCGAGGAGGTGTTCGGCCGCCTGTTTGACGTAGCCGGAATACTGTTTGACCTTCTCCGGTGCCGTGATGTTCTGGGTCGCCAGCATTTCGGAGAAGCCGATGATGGCGTTGAGCGGCGTGCGCAGCTCATGGCTCATATTGGCGATGAATTCCGACTTGGCCTTGGATGCGAGTTCGGCATCGACCTTGGCGGCGCTCAGCGCCACAGACTGCTTGTGATGGCGTACGGCGACCCCGAAATGCTCGGAATACTCCGCCATCAGCGAGCCTTCCCTGAACCAGTGGGAGCCGAATGTACGCATATGTCACAAACCTTTCGACCGGTCATTAACGCTGTAACGTCTCAATTCCCGGTTAAGATCATCGGCAAACTCCGACCCTTCTATGCGGGGGCGTAAGCTGATACACTGGCGCCAACGAAATGTTTTGAACGGCTCGCCGCTCCGGTCTTCGTCGAGTGCCGCCGTTCCTGGAAGGTCGATGTGCACTGGGGTAACGGGGCGGGCGGCGAGCGCGTCCGGCGCGGATCAGGCTCTTCCGGCGGGCATCGGGGGCCGGCGTTGGCGGCCGATTCGATCCTTTATGGCGCGCTCGATCTCGGTACCAATAACTGCCGGTTGCTGATCGCCACGCCGAGTGGCGGCGGCTTCGCCGTGGTCGATGCCTTTTCCAGGATCGTCCGGCTGGGCGAGCGTCTGAGCCGCACCGGCCGCCTCCACGACCAGGCCATGAGCCGCACTGTCGAGGCGCTCCGGGTGTGCGCCAACAAGCTCAAATGGCGCAAGGTCACCAGGGTCCGGCTGGTGGCGACAGAGGCCTGCCGCATGGCGGAGAACGGCGGTGATTTCATCGCCCGGGTCGAAACCGAGACCGGCCTCAAACTCGAAGTGATCGACCGCGAGACCGAGGCGCTGCTGGCGGCCACGGGAGCGGAACCCCTGGTTGAGGTGGGCTCCGAGAACGTCCTGGTGTTCGACATCGGCGGCGGCTCGACCGAGCTCATGTGGATGGTGAAAAACGGCGAGCGCTACAGGATCGCCGCCTGGACCTCGCTCGCCATGGGCGTCGTCACCATCTCCGAGCGCTTTGGCGGTGGGATGGACGTGACGCCTCAATCGTTCCAGGCGATGCGCGATCATCTGCGGCCGCTGATGGAGGACTTCGCCGCCCGCATCCGCGGCCTCACCGGCCAGGGAGCGGTTCCCTCGCACCTCCTCGGCACCTCGGGCACCGTCACCACCATTGCCGGCGTACAGCTCGGCCTTGCCCGCTACGACCGCTCCAAGGTCGACGGCTGCTGGCTCGACAGCGCGGCGATCGGCGAGGTCACCGGCGATCTCCTCGCCATGAGCTACGAACAGCGCGCCCAAAGCCCGTGCATCGGGAGAGAGCGCGCCGACCTGGTGCTGGCGGGCTGCGCCATCTTGGAGGAAATCCGCCTGGCCTTCCCGGCCGACCGCATCCGCGTCGCCGACCGGGGCCTGCGTGAAGGAATCCTTACGATGCTGATGAAGGAAGACGGCACCTACGGGAAGTCGCCGTGAGCCGCCCCGGCGCCGGCAAGGCGCAGAGCGGCAGCCGCCGCCTGAAAGTCCGGGTCAAGACCGGCAAGGGCCGCACGGTGTCGCAGAAAATCTGGCTCGAGCGCCAGCTCAACGATCCTTACGTTCTGGAAGCCAA
>JANNSP010000135.1:0-4572 GCA_031402975.1 Hyphomicrobiales bacterium | reverse complement strand
ATGACCATGTGCATGCTTTCGGGCATCAGCGACACGAAATCCCAGAACGTATCATGGGCCGAGCCCGCCTGCGGATAGCCGCGGTCAGGCTCCATCTTGACCGAGTGGATGAGGTCCGGAAACTTCAGCGCGTCCTGGATGAAGAACACCGGAATGTTGTTGCCGACCAGGTCGAAATTGCCTTCGTCGGTGTAGAATTTGACTGCGAAACCCCGCACATCGCGCGGCAGGTCGCCCGATCCCGACCCGCCCGCGACGGTCGAAAACCTGGCGAACACTTCGGTTTTCTTGCCGGCCTTGGCCAGGAATGACGCTCTGGTCAGGTGCGGAATGGGTTTGGTGACTTCAAAAAACCCATGGGCGCCCGAGCCTCGCGCATGCACGATGCGCTCGGGGATGCGTTCGTGATCGAAATGCGTGATCTTCTCGCGGAAGTGGAAATCCTCGAGGAGCGAGGGACCGCGCTCGCCCGATTTGAGCGTGTTCTGGTTGTCGGAGACGGCCGTTCCCTGATTGGTGGTGAGCGACTGCTCGGCCGATCTGGCTGTTTGGTGGGTGGCGCCGCCCGGCCCTTGCACCAGCAATTTATCGATGTCGGTGGCGATCGATTTCGGCATGGCTGATGTCCCTCGTCCCGTGAGTGGTGTCGGGGAAAACGCGCCGGCGCTCCTATGGTTCCGCCCGCGTCAGAACTCGCGCTTTTCGACGAAGAATCCGTAGAGCGAGGTGAGTACGCTGACGCTGAACAGGGTGAAGAACAGGTTGAGCGGCACGCTGAGGATGAGGCCGACCGCGGTTGCGAGGCCTGGGCCCAACTGGCGCAGCAGCAGCACCAGTCCGGTGAGCAGCAGCCCCGGTATCAGGATGATCGCGGCATTGAGCAGGAACACGCCCAGGATCTGCCATTGATTGCCCTCCGCCGCCTTGAGCGCATGGCCGAAGGTGAAATCGCCGCGGCCGAGCGCCACGGCGGGAAGTTTGAGCGACAGCATCATGATGAAGGCGCCCGCCACCAGGGCCGCCGGCAACAGCAGCAATACCGCGATCTGCGGCAAGAAGGCGACGGCGATCGCCACCGCCGCCAACGGCACGGCGCCACCCAGAAGCGCCAGCAGCGAATTGCCGAGATAGCGCAGCACCAGGCCATCGACCCTGAGCGAAGCTACGGCCGCCGGCAATTCGTCCTTCAGGATGAAGCGGTGCCAGCCGACCGCGATCGAGGAAAAAGCCAAGAGCCCCGCCGCCGCCGACAACAGTTCGGCGGCGGTGGCGGCGTTGCTGGGCCGGTCCTCGGTGCCAAGGCCGATGAACAGCAGTTCAGCCGCGCTCAGCGCGAACAAGAGGATCATCCAGGCGCCGCCGATCCGCAAGCCCGCCATCCGGTAGGTGATGACCGATTGGAGCGCGTGAGTAATGGCAGTGACGATGGGAAGCTTGCGCATCTGGGTTCTACATTGTGCGCGGCGGAACCTAGCCAAGCGCCGCCGCAAAAGCTAGGGCTTCAGGCGGCCGCGGCGGACGACGGCTTGTCGGCGTGGCGCGGCAGGCCGTTGGCGAAATTACGCATGATGATGGCGGCCAGGTTTTCGACCCGCGCCGGGCGATCCAGAAGATAGCCTTGCGCCAGGTCGCAGCCGAGGTCGCGCAGCACCATCAACTGCTTCTCGGTCTCGATGCCCTCGGCGGTGACCGAGAGGCCGAGGCCGTGGCCGAGCTTGACGATCGAGCGCAGGATGCCCCGGGCGCCCGTCGCCGTGTCGAGGGCGGAGACGAAGGCGCGGTCGATCTTGAGCTTGGAGAACGGGAACTTCCACAGATAGCTCAGGCTGGAATAGCCGGTGCCGAAATCGTCGAGCGCGATGCCGACCCCCATCTCGCGGAGGCAGCGCAACTGCTCCAGCACCGCGTCCGAATCCTTGAGCAGCGTTCCCTCGGTGATCTCGATCTCCAGCCGGTAGGCGGGGAACCGGGCAACTTCGAGCGCGTGGCGCACGTCGGCGATGAGCGTGCCGGAATAGAACTGGGCGGGCGACAGATTGACGGCGACCACCAGATGATTGGGCCACTGCGCCGCCGTGCGGCAGGCCTCTTCCAGGCCCCAGGCGCCGATCGTGGTGATGAGCCCCATGTCTTCGGCCACCGAAATGAAATCCCCGGGCGGGACATTGCCGAGCTCGGCGTCGTGCAGCCGGATGAGCGATTCGAAGCCGGTCAATTCCCCCGTCCGCATGCCGTAGACCGGCTGGTAGTCGAGCCGGAACGACTTTGCCTGGGTCGCCTCGGCGACGGCGCGCTGAATCGACGTCTGCCGCTTGGCCTTGTCGGCGGCCTGCGGATTGAAGAAACCATAACCCGGGGTTTTCTGTTCGATGGCCGATGTCAGCGCCAGTTCGGCGCTCCGCGTAAGCGCCGATGCGTCCGCCCCGTCAAGCGGGGCAAGGGCGATCCCGGCATGGCTTTGCAGCAGCAAAACGGCGCCGTTCCAGGGCAAAGGCTCGTCCAGTTTCCGGGTCAGTTTCTTGGCCAGGCTCAACACATCCATCGGATCGCTGGCTGCCGCGCTGAACACCGCGAACCGCGCGTAATCGACACGGGCCACCAGGTTGGCGCCATCCACCAGCGCGCGCAATCTTTCGGCGGCCGCCACGACGGCGCCCTCGGCGCCCTCGGTGCCGTGATGCTGGGCGATCAGCGGCAAGCCGGTCAGTTCGATCTCGATCAGCGCCGAGGCACTGTCCTTGTTTTGCGTGAGCTGCTCATTCACCTGGCCGAGGAAGGTGGGGCGATTGACCAGCCCGGTCAGCGCATCGCGCTGGCTGATATGTTCGAGTTGGCGTTCGAAATCGACCTTCTGCTTGGCGCGGTACCAGAACCCCAGGAGCGGCGCCACCAGCAGGAGGGCGCCCACCACCAGCGAGACGATCATCGACATGCGGAAGAACAGGGCGTGGCGGCGGCTCTGGTCGACATAGGTGACGAGCCAGCCGACGGACTTGCTCTCCGCCATGATCGGCAGCAGGTTGGAGGCGTAAAAATCGGGCTCCCCGGCGACGTTGGAGCGACGGACGATAGTGGCGGGCTGGCCGCGCCTCAGGGACGATGCCAGATGACGGTCGATTTTCTCGATCGGCTGGCCGATGCTGAAGCGGAGGGACATGTCGTCGGAACGGAGCTTGAGCCGGCCTTTTGCGTCATAGACCCGGAAGGTGTAGATGCGGCCGCCGCTGGCCGATTGCTTGAAGAGGGCAACGACCCGTTCGGACGTCGCCTCGCCTTGCGCGATCGCGGGAAGGTCGGGTAGTTCGCGCGACAGCCGGTCGGCCCATTCCTGGGTATCTTCGCGCGCCTCGAATTCGAGCATGTAAGAGGTGATGGTGGTCATGAACAGGAAGCCGCACAGCCCCACGATGACGCAGAGCGCGGCAAAACCGGCAATCGGCAGAAGCCGGCGCCCCTGTGTATTTTCTTGCGTCATGTCAGAACCGAGACCACTCACGCATTCTCCCAACAACCGTCATATTGGTGGTGTTTCACCAAGGAACAGTAAACCGCCAGGGCCGGAATACCGCTTCGACAGGACGAAATGACATGATTCCACGAATTAACCTCGCAGTTTGGCTGTGCATGGCAGTCATTTTGTTTTCATCCGCTGTTCCCGTTAGGGCAGAATCGTACAGGGCTTACGCTGAGACATTGCTCCAGGGGTTGCCCGATGGCGCCCGCTATCGGCCAGATCTCGAAGCCGTGCTGGACAACCTGGCCAACGCCTATCGCGGCAGCAAGAAGACGGCGGCCCTCCAATCCAGCGACCTGTTCAACACCATGGCGCGGGCCCATGCCGCCGACATGCTGCTCAACGATTTCGTCGGCCATCGGTCGAGCACGGGGCACGACTTCGCCATGCGGATCGAAGTGATGAAGCCCAAGGGCCTCGTCTTCCGTTCGATCGCGGAAAACGCCGCGCGCGACCGCCAGAAGGGAGCGGCCGACGAAGCCAAGGCGAGGCGCCTGTTCCAGCAATGGATGGACAGCCGCCCGCACCGCAAGGCGCTGATCAACCGCAGCTACGCCTACGTGTCGAGCGGCGTGGTCCAGCGTGGCAATGTTCTCTCGGCCGTCCAGATATTCTGGGGCGAACCCCGCAAGCAGGACGGCATCTTCTTCGAGTAACCGCTTACCCGGCGGGAAGCGCCGCCGTGGTGGCGAGGCGCGGCGTCAGCGCCCGCTGCGCCGCGTTCTTCACCGCTTTCTGGACCTTCTCGAAGGCCCGGACCTCGATCTGCCGGATGCGCTCGCGCGACACGCCGAATTCCCGCGACAGGTCTTCAAGCGTCGCTGGATCGTCCTGGAGCCGCCTCGCCTTGAACACCCGCTGCTCGCGCTCGGTGAGTTTGCCCATGGCTTCCGACAGGAGTGCAAGCCTCTGGCCCTTCTCCTCGTTCTCGGCCAGCACTTCCTCCTGGTTGTTGGTCTCGTCGACCAGCCAGTCCTGCCATTCGCCCTCGCTGTCCGAGCGGATCTGGGTGTTGAGCGAACTGTCGCCCGAGAGGCGGCGGTTCATCGACACCACGT
>JANNSP010000134.1:0-18909 GCA_031402975.1 Hyphomicrobiales bacterium | reverse complement strand
CCGAAATCGAGCTGTTCGTCATAGATGTCGATGCTCACCACATCGGCCCAGCCGGCACCCGGATAGAAGGTCAGCGGCGGCACCACGCCATCATAATTGACCTGGTTCGTTCCGAACACGAACAGCAGATTCTTCAAGCCTTTGCGAACCGACATCTCGGTCACCATGTCGCGCCACATTCTGACCCAGGCCTGCTGGCGCGCCCGCATTGCCGCGCCCGTCGCGCCGTTCTGTCCCCACCAGAAGAAGTCGCCGTTCTGCTCATGCAGCGGACGGAACAGCACCGGCACCCCGGCCGTCTCGAATTTCTGCAGCACCGCGGCGGCGCGGTTGAGTTGGGTCTGCCAGCGCTGGCCGGTTTGGGTTCCGTCATTGACCATGGCGAGCAATTGCGCGGTGCTGATCGGCGTGCCGAAATTGCCGCCCACGACCGGATTGCTGGGATGCCAGTTGATCGTCACCATGTGGCCCGCTTTGCCATGGCGGATCAGTTCGTTGAGGGCATCGGTATTGGCGTTGAAGCCTGGATAGGTCATGAGATCGCTCATCTCACCCCCCATCACCTCGGGCAATCTCAGCCCCGCCTGCTGCAATTGCCGCCAGTCGCCATACCAGGCATTGGGATCGCTCTTGGGCCCGTACTCCCAGGTGATAAGTTGCTGGCCCAGCGCCACCCTGTCAACGGCCCGTCCGCCCCGCTGGTTGAGGTCCACCAGCAAAGCTCGTGCCCCCGCCGTGCCGCCCACCGTTACCGGGGTTGTCTTGACGAATTCGTCGCGGATCAAAATGCGGTAACGGCGATAGTCGGCGATATAGATCCGTCCCCGGCGATCGGCCGCCACGCCCAAAGGCTCCGGCCCCATATTGTCGGCGAAACTGGAATTGGGCGCCGCCGCCGAATTGGCGAAAGCCGCATCGTTGTATCGTGCAATGCGCTGGTTGCCCTGGTCGGTCACCAGGAGCGAGCCGTCGGGATGGGCTGCCAGATCGACGGGATTGTTCAGGCCGGTAAAAATTCCCGACGCCACATAGACCTGGGCGGGGGTGAGGAAGGGACCGGTGAAGCGCAGCACGCGGTTGTTGAAGAAGTCGGCGACGAACAGCGTGTTGCCGATCATCGCCACGCCCTTGGGATTGGCGAAGCCGCCATTGGCGCCCGCCCCGATTGAGTCGGCGGCCTCCTCGCCATTGGCGAACGGTGCGTCGAAGATGAGAATGCGGTTGTTCGAATCGTCGGCGACAAACAGCCGCCCGCCCGGATCGACGGCGAGGCCTCTCGGGAAATTGAACTGGTTCATGGCGGCGCCGGGAACGCCGGGCGCTCCGAGCGTCACGAACAGGTTCCAGGTGGCGCCGCTCCGGCGGAAGCCCCGCACCGTATGGCTCAGCGTATCGGCGACGAAAAGCGATTCGGATTTCGTATCGTAGACGACCGCTTCGGGGCCTTCCAGCAATCCGCTTCCGATAACCGCGTCGGCCGCCTGGCAGGCCGCATAGGATTCGAAATTGGGCCAGGTCAGAACCCGCCTGCCGCCATAGTCACCGGCGAAGAAGCGCCCGCGCGGATCAACCGCGATCCCGGTCGGGCCGAACATCTCAAAGCCGCCATTGTTGAAAAAATTGAACCGCGCATTCGCTCCGGCGCATCGGCTGGCAAGCGTCGTGCCAGCGAGTGTCGGTTGCCCCATCACCCGGTAGGGCACCGCGGCCTCGGCTCCCGCAAGACCCAGCAAACATAAGGCCAAGGCCAGGAAAACCCAGCCCCCCGCCAACCCAATCAGTCTAGCCAATCGTGCCATTATTCGAGATCCAGCCGCACGCAAATCTCGCGCCGCTGAACCCCGATGTCAATCCGAATTGCTTAGCCGCTGCCCTCCAGCGCCTCGATGTCGAGCGGGCGGCCGACAAGGATTTCGCCCGGCGTGCCGAGAATGCCGCGCTCCTTGCCGTCGATCACATAGCTCAGAAGCCCGCCGTCGCGCGCGATCACCACGAGCCCCTTGCGATCCGGCACCTGGTAGGTGTCGCCGCCCATCAGCATGTGGGTCATCACCACATTCCCCTGCGCATCCTCGATCCTGACCCAGACCGGCGCCTTGGCTTTGAGCACCAGGCGTCCGGCCCCGCTCGCCTTGGCGCCGTAAGCCCGGCCGCCGGTGGTGATCGTCATGTCTTCGGCCGAGGCCACGGATTTGGGCTCCGCCGGTTGCGGCGCGCCCGAAACCTTCTCCTCGATCAAGGCCGCCAGCCCACCGAGATTGGTCCCTTCCTGTTCGTCGCTGGCAGGTTCGGCAAGTGCTGTCGCGGCATCGGGCAGCGGTTCCTCGGTGATCTTGACGGTGGCCGCCTCGGGACCCGTGGAGGCGGTCGGCATCGGATCGCTCACCTGTTCGGCCACGGGGGAAAGCTCGGCCGTGGGCAGCATCATCCAGCTGGCGCCGGCAAACAGCAGCGCGGCACTGACGATCGAGGCCACCAGTCCGCCAGGCCCCCCCTGCATGCTCGACAGGCGGAACGAAAGTTTCGGAAATTTCGGCAGGCGCCCGAACTTGACGATCTTGGCGCTCGACAGGGGTGCCGGATCGGCCGGATGGGCATCCGGCCCCAAGGTTTTCTCGCGCGGCAGGAACTGGGCGTAGTGGCTGACCAGGGGTTCTGGATCGAACCCCAGATACTCCGCATACCGGCCGATCATTTCGAGCGCCTCGCAGCGCCGCGGCATGCGGGTCATGTCGCCATGCTCGATCGCCTCGATATGATAGGGATGGATGCCGGCCTCCTCGCCCGATTCTTCCAGGCTCTCGCCCCGGCGCTCGCGCTCGCGCTGCAGATACCATCCGGCTTCGCCCGCGGGGTCCGCCGCGCCGTCCGGCCTGGCGCGATGGGCTTGCGCTGCTTCTTCCACTCTCATCGATTCGTCGGTCATGGCTGGCGTCCTCGAACTCGCGCGACTTTCGCCAACAATGAACAAGAATGGTGAACGGCTGACTAACGCGGGCTAAAGCACCACGCCGTTGCGCTGGGCGAATTCGAGGAGTTCCGGCCGCATCGAATGGAGCGGGCTTTTCAGCAGCGGCTCCATCACCGTCCAAAGTTTCGCCCGGTCGAGCGACAGCACCATGGCCTTGACCGGTCCCACCGCCGACGGCACCATGGAAATCGACGTGAGCCCGATGCCGACGAGCCCCATCGCTTCCAGCGGCCGCCCACCCAGTTCGCCGCACAGCGTCACCGGCTTCCCATGCTCTTTCGCCTTCTCGACGATCTGGCGCATCGCCCCAAGTGCTGAAGGACTGAGCGGATCGTAGCGCCCCTGGAGCTTCGGGTTCCCCCGGTCGGAGGCGAACAGGAACTGCACCAGGTCGTTGGACCCGATCGAGGCGAAATCGACCAGCGGCAGCAACTGGTCGAGCTGCCAGATGAGCGACGGAATCTCGATCATCACGCCGAGCAGGAGCTTCGCTGGCAACTGGTGGCCGCGCGCCGACAGATAGACCTTCTCCACCTCGACCGCTTCCCAGGCGCGGCGGTATTCCTCGACATCGGCGATCATCGGAAACATGATCTTCATGGTCTGCCCGGCGCCGGCCGTCAGCAGCGCGCGAACCTGCAGGCGCAGCAGCGCCGGCCGGTCGAGCGACATGCGGATCGAGCGCCAGCCCATGGCGGGGTTGTCCTCCTTGGGCTGCTTGAGATAGGGCAGCGTCTTGTCGGCGCCGATATCGAGGGTGCGGAACACCACGGACTTGCCTTGTGCCTGCTCCAGAATGGCGCTGTAATGCCTGACCTGCGTGCTGAGGCGCGGAAAGCGCTGCGCCATCATGAATTGCAGTTCGGTGCGGTAAAGCCCGATCCCTTCCGCTCCCGACTCATGCAGATGCGGCAGGTCGACCAGGAGCCCGGCATTGATGTTGAGGTCGATCCGCACCCCGTCCTTGGTCACCGCCGGGCGGCCGCGAAGCTCCCCATACTGCGCCTGGCGCCTGGCATAGAAGCGCACCTTTTCGGCATAGGCTTTCTGCAGGTCGGCCGTGGGGCGCACGAAGATTTCGCCGGTGCCGCCATCGATGATGAGCGGGCTTCCGGTATCGACAAGGTCGATGATGCCCGTCACCTGCCCCGCGGCCGGGATGCCCAGCGCCCGCGCCACGATCGCCACATGGCTGGTCTTGCCGCCCTCTTCGAGGATGACGCCGCGAAGCTTGGCCGGGTCATAGACGAGAAGTTCGGCGGGGCCCATGTTGCGGGCGACGATGATGGCGTTCTGCGGCAGGTCGCCCCGGGACGCCGTGGCGACGGCGCCGGTCAGGATGCGGAGCAGCCGGTTGGCCAGGTCGTCGAGATCGTGCATGCGCTCGCGGAGATAGGGGTCGGGGGTCCGCATCATGCGGGCCCGGTTGTCGTTCTGCACCCGCTCGACGGCGGCCTCGGCGGTGAGCCCGGTATCGACCGCCTCGCGCAGTCTCGCCACCCAGCCCTTGTCATGCGCGAACATGCGGATGGTTTCGAGCACGTCGGAATAATCCGTGGCCCGGAGCGCATCCGACCCATCGACGAGGCGGTCGACATGGTCGCGCAGTTGCGCCACGGCCTTTTCGAGCCGGCTTTTTTCCGCCGGAATGTTTTCGGCGATGAGATTGGTGATGACGACGCGCGGCTCGTGCAGCACCGCATGGCCAAGCGCTATGCCGTCGGCCAGCGCGTCGCCCCTCAAATGATGCCGGCGCATATGGGCGACATCGGCCGCCACCTCGCGCGCCACTTCTTTCAGCTCGCCCGAAGCGATCACCTCGGCCAGCACCATGGCCGTGGTCTGCAGCGCCTCCTCTTCCTCCTCCGAATAATGCCGGCGGGTGCGGTTCTGCACCACCAGCACGCCGATCACCGTGCCGCTCCGCATGATCGGCACGCCGAGGAACGACTTGTAGATTTCCTCGCCGGTCTCGGGGAGATATTTGAACGAGGGGTGGCTTTGGGCGTCGGCGAGGTTGAGGCCGATCGCCTGTTCGGCGATGGTGCCGACCAGTCCCTCGCCCGATTTCAGCTTCGACTTGTGCACCGCCTCGCGCTTCAGGCCCTCGGTGGCGTAAAGTTCCAAGACCTGACCGGGGCGCATCACATAGATCGAGCACACCTCGGCCACCATGTTGGCGGCGATCAGGCCGGTGATCTTGTCGAGCCGCTTCTGCGCCGTCACCGGCTCCGCCATCACCTCGCGGAGTCGCTTGAGCAGCACGCGCGGGCCAATGGTCGAGGCGGGCATCAGCTACTCATCTGTTATCTTCCCCTTCCCGCCTCGCGGGGGAAGGTGGCGCGGCACGCGCCGGATGAGGGGGTGGCGCCGCATGCTAGGGCCTCGCGCCCAGCCCGTAAGCCGTATGCAGCGCCCGGACCGCGAGTTCGGTATAGGCCTCGTCGATCAGCACACTGACCTTTATTTCCGAGGTGGTGATCGCCTGGATGTTGATGCCCTTCTCGGCCAGCGCCCGGAACATGCGCGCCGCGACGCCGGCATGGCTCCGCATGCCGATGCCGACCACCGACACCTTGGCGACGTCGGCCGAATGGGTGAGATCCATGAAGCCCAGCTTGTCCTTGACGCCGTTGAGGACTTCGATCGCCTTCCGCAAATCCTTGCGCGTCACGGTGAAGGTGATGTTGGCGGTTGAGCCGTCGCTCGACACGTTCTGCACGATCATGTCGACGCTGATATCGGCTTCCGCCAGCGCCCCGAAGATCGCCGCCGAAACGCCGGGCTGGTCCTTCACCCGCCGGATCGAGACTTTCGCCTCGTCGCGCGAATAGGCAATTCCACTGACGACATGCTGTTCCACGATCCGTTCCTCATCGCATACGAGCGTTCCGGGGCCCGATCCGTCGGGCTTGTTCTGGTTGGGCGAATCAGGTGCCTCGAAGCTCGAGCGCACCTGCAAGGGTACCTTGTAGACCATGGCGAGTTCAACCGACCGGGTCTGCAGCACCTTGGCGCCGAGCGAGGCCTGCTCCAGCATCTCCTCATACGAGATGCGGTCGAGCTTCCTCGCCCCCGTGACGATCCTGGGGTCGGCGGTATAGACCCCGTCGACATCGGTATAGATATCGCACGAGGCATCGATCGACGCGGCGATCGCCACCGCCGACGTATCCGAGCCGCCCCGCCCCAGCGTGGTAATGCGCTTGTCGGGGCCGATGCCCTGGAAGCCGGCGATCACCGCCACCTGGCCCTGCTCCATGCGTTTGCGGATTTCAGCGGCGTCGATCTCGGCGATGCGCGCCGCGCCATGGACGCCGTCGCTCTTCAACGGAATTTGCCAGCCCTGCCACGAGCGCGCCGGAATGCCCGCGTCCTGCAATACAATGGCCAGCAGTCCCGCCGTCACCTGTTCGCCCGACGCCACGATCGCATCATATTCCCGCGCGTCATGGATGGGAGCAGCTTCCCGGCACCACGACACGAGCTGGTCGGTCGTCCCCGCCATCGCCGAGACCACGACGGCCACATGATGGCCGGCCTTCACCTCGCGCTCGACATGGCGGGCGACATTGCGGATGCGTCCCACATCGGCCACCGACGTTCCGCCGAATTTCATCACCAAACGACCCATGGCCTGCCTTTCAATACCGCGAAACGGCTCTCCTTCCGGAAACCGGCCGCGGTCGGATTGTCTGTCCTGGTAAGCCCCGAGGAAGCGGGCGGGCGTACTCATAGATGAGCCCCCCGGACTATGCAATAATCGCCCCATGCAAAAAAATACAACGACGCTCGATCCAGCCGAAGTCGAGAAATTCTCGAAGCTCGCCGCCGAATGGTGGAATCCCAAGGGCAAATTCGGCGTGCTGCATGTCTTCAATCCGGTGCGGCTGGCTTATATCAAGGAACAGGTCTCAGCCCGTTTCGCCCGCGATCCCTTCGCCCGCGAACCGTTCCAGGGCCTCCGCCTCCTCGATATCGGCTGCGGCGGCGGCCTGCTCAGCGAACCGATGGCAAGGCTCGGCGCCGAAGTCCTGGGCGCCGATCCCTCGGAGAAGAATATCACGACGGCCTCGGTCCACGCTTTGGAGCAGGAACTTTCCATCGACTACCGCGCCACGACCGCCGAGGCTCTGGCGGCGGAAGGCGAACGCTTCGATGTGATCCTCAACATGGAAGTGATCGAGCATGTGACCGATCCCGAAACCTTCACCCGCATCTGCGCCGAAATGCTCAACCCCGGCGGTCTGCTGTTCGTCGCCACCTTGAACCGCACCCTCAAATCCTTCGCCCTCGCCATCATCGGCGCCGAATACGTTCTCGGCTGGCTGCCCAAGGGCACCCATCAATGGGAAAAGTTCATCACGCCAGAAGACCTGAAAACCTGGATGAAAGCCAGCAACCTCAACCCCTGCGCCGAAACCGGCGTCACCTACCGCCCGCTCACCGGCGAATGGCGGAGATCGAGGGATATGGACGTGAATTACATGGTGGTGGGGGAGAAAGGGTAACACCACTCATCTGTCATCGCCGGATTTATTCCGGCGACCCATGAAGCAATAAAGTCCAACGCTGGGTGTGTTGCACCATGGGTCCCCGCAACAAGTGCGGGGATGACACAATGGAATAAATGACCCTACCGGCCCCTAATTCCCGTCCTCCGGCAGAACCGGCAGCGGATGGACCTCGATCCCTTCCTCGATCAGCGCCCTGGCGTCGGCCTGCGTCGCCTCGCCGTAGATGCCGCGTTTTGCGGTTTCGTCGTAGTGGATCTGCCGCGCCACCTCGGCGAAGCGTGGGCCTACATATTCGGCGTTCTCGGCCACCGATTTCCGCATCTCGCGCATCATCTTGAGCATCATCTGGGTCTTGGGATCGACGGCGCCCGCGATCATCTTCCTCGGCGCTTCGGCGCGCGCGTTGGACTTCGTCGGGATCCCCGGCGCCATCAACTGCTTCTCGACGCTAACCGATCCGCATACGGAGCAATTGACCAGTCCGCCGGCGGCTTGTGAGTCATAGGCGGCGCTGCCGCTGAACCAGCCGTCGAAGGCATGGCCGTTGTCGCACATCAAATCGTAGCGGATCATGGCGCGTTACGTAGCAATGACGGGCTCCTTGTTCAAGCTGAAGCTCCGGCCATGGGCCAGCGCCGGAATCCTTCGCCTGGCCTCGCTGACCGCGCCTTGATCGACATCGAACACCAAGACCTGGGGCCCGGTTCCGGCTTCCGCGATGATCTCGCCCCAGGGCGACACGGCAAGACTGTGACCATAGGTTTCACGTCCACATTCATGGGTCCCGCCTTGCGCCGCCGCCAGCACATGGCTTCCGGTCTCGATGGCGCGGGCCCGGAGCAACACATGCCAGTGGGCTTTACCGGTCGGCACCGTGAAAGCCGAGGGGACCGTGAAAAACTCTGCGCCAGCCTCCGCTAAGGAACGGTAAAGGGCGGGGAAGCGGATGTCGTAGCAGGTGGTGAGCCCCGCGAGGCCCCAAGGAAGCCGGGCCAGGCACGCGGATGCTCCTCCAGCGAAACTCGCCGATTCGCGGATCGCCGTGCCGTCGGGAAGATCGACGTCGAACAGATGGAGCTTGTCATAGCGCGCCGCGATCCGGCCATCGGGGGGAAACAGCAGCGACCGGTTGACCAGCCTCTCGCCGTCTCCCTTGAGCGCCAGTGAACCGATATGCAGCCAGAGGCCGAGGTCAAGTGCCAGCGCGGCGAATCCCGCGACGCTCATATCCTCGTTCTCCAACCGCGCCAGCGCCCGCAGTCGCGGCCGGTCGGTTTCGATGATGTTGGTCATTTCCGGTGTGGAAACAAACTCGGCACCCCGCCCATGGGCGTCGCGGATCATGTCGGACACAGCGGCAAGATTGCGGGCCATGTCGCGGCCAGCACAGGTCTGGACGAGGCCCGCCCTGAAACTCACGCCGCCTGGAGCAGCGGGTCGAGCTGGCCGCGGCGGTCGAGCTCATGCAATTCGTCGCTGCCGCCCACATGCCGCTCGCCGATGAAAATCTGCGGCACGGTGCGGCCCCCGTTGGCCCTCTCCATCATCACCCTGCGGAGCGCCGGATCGGAGACGTCGATCTCCTCGAAGGGAGCGCCCTTGCGGTTCAGCAATGCCTTGGCGCGGAAGCAGTAGCCGCAATAGTTCGTCGTATAGATGGTGATCTTCGGCATCATCGGTCAAATATGGAAACTTCGCGGCTCGAGCACAAGGGCGAAGCACAGCACATCCACATGGGGCGCGCCCGCTGATTTCAGCGCCGCGGCGCAGGCATCCGCCGTTGCCCCCGTGGTCAGCACGTCATCGACGAGCAGAACGCGCTTGTCCGAAAGATCGGGGCACTTGAGCGGCGGGACAGCGAAGGCGCGGCGCACATTCTGTCGCCGCTCGTCGTGTCCCAGCCCCACCTGCGACGGCGTGTGCCGGCTGCGCTCCAGGATATCGGGCCGAAACACCTTTTCCGCGCCGGCTGCAAGTTTCTGCGCCAGGAAGGCCGACTGGTTGAAGCGCCGCCGCCACAGCCGCCAGCGATGGAGCGGCACCGGAATGACCATCTGGGCGTCGGCCAGCAGGGTTCGGCCAGCGCGCGCCATGAGACGCGCCATGAGCAACCCCGATTCCTGGCTGTCGCGGTATTTGAGGGCGTGGACCAATACCCGCGACGCCTCGTCGAAGGCGACGGCGGCCCGCGCCCGGTCCCAGTGCGGAGGTGCCTCCCGTGCTTCGTCGCTGAGCGCTCCCAAGCCCCGGTCATAGGCAAACGGAACCCCCCGCACATCGCAGACCGGTTCGTCGATCTGCCGGAGTTTCGGCCAGCATTCGCTGCACAGGCTGGCGGGCTCGCTTAACCGGGCGTGGCATGAGAGGCAATGCGGCGGCGCCACAAGATCGGTCAATCCCCGCCACAGTCTCCGCGCCAGCGCCGCCATGGAATGCCATGCTAGCACCTGTTGCCGAAATCCGGTAACGCCCGCCCGGTGAATGAGCCAGAAAAGATTTTTGACCGCGCCCTCTATGTCTCGCGCCAGGACCGGACCAGGCGCGCCGGCCCCGATTTTCTCAGCCGCACCGCCGCCGAGGAGGTGCTCGAAAGACTGCTGCTGGTGACCCGCAGCTTCGACCGCGCCCTGATTGTCGCGCCAGCGCCCGCGCTGGTCGCGGACCGGCTCGCCACCTCTGGAAAACTCCGCGACATTGTTCCGCAAGTTCCCACCGCCGCAGAAAATTTCAATTTGGAACCCGCCGGCTTCGACGCGGTGTTCAGCATTCTCGATCTCCATGCGGTGAACGATGTTCCGGGCGCCCTGGTCCAGTACCGCCGCACGCTCCGGCCCGACGGGTTGTTCATGGCCTGCCTGTTCGCCGGCGCGAGTTTGACCGAACTGCGCCAGTCCTGGCTCGAGGCGGAAGCCGCGTTGACCGATGGTGCGTCTCCCCGCGTCGCTCCGATGATCGATGTCCGGGAGTTGGGATCGCTCTTGCAGCGGGCCGGGTTAGCACTTCCGGTCACTGACATCGATCGCACCCTGGTGCGTTATGCCGACCCCATCGCTCTCATGCACGAGTTGAGGTCGCTCGGCCTGTCGAACCCGCTTGCCGCAAGATCGCGCCGGCCGGTCAGCCGGAGGCTGCTCGGTGCTGCGGCCTCGATCTACCAGTCCCGCTTTGCCGATGCCGATGGCCGCGTCCGCGCCAGTGTCGAAATCGCCTGGGCCACCGCCTGGAGCCCGCATGAAAGCCAGCCCAAACCGCTCAAACCCGGCAGCGCCACGACCCGCCTCGCCGATCACCTCAAGGTGCGCGAGGAAAAACTATAGAAGATCGATCAGATGCGCGATCAAGGGCTTGTCGGCGGGCGGCATGGCATAGTCGCGCAGCCGCAGCGGCTTGACCCAGAGCAGCTCCTGGCCTTCCAGCGCCGTGACGATCCCCTTCCACTTCCGGCAAACATAAAGCGGCATCAGCAGGTGGAAATCCTCGTAAGGATGGCTGGCGAAGGTGAGGGGTGCGAGGCAGGACTGGGTAACATCGATCGCCAGTTCCTCGCGCAGTTCCCGGATCAACGCCGATTCCGGCGTCTCGGTGGGATCGACCTTGCCGCCCGGAAATTCCCACAACCCCCCCATGGGCTTCTCCGGCGGTCGCCTGGCAATGAGCACACGCGCATCGGCGTCGATCAGAGCCACCGCCGCCACCAGCAGGATGGTCATCTAGAGCATGGACGATCAATTGGAATCACTCTCCCCAATTTCGTCATTCCCGCGAAGGCGGGAACCCCGCTTTTTATCAAGCAGTTAGCGGGGCCCCCGCCTGCGCGGGGGTGACGATTGAGATTGGAGGTTGCATTCAACTGACCGCCCGAAGCTCTAGCTGCGATAGGAGCCGTTGATGTCGATGTAGCGGTGCGTGAGGTCGCAGGTCCACACCCGGGCTCGGCCGCTGCCCACCCCCACATGCGCTTCGATCAGGATATGGCGGCCTTTCATGTGCGGCATGATCTCCGCTTCCTTGTAGGCGGGATCGCGCATGCCCCGCGCCGCCACCTGGATGCCGCCGATCCTGATACGCAATTTGTCGCGCACGGCCTTTTCCCCAGCCTTGCCGATCGCCATGACGATCCGTCCCCAATTGGCGTCCTCGCCGGCGATCGCCGTCTTGACCAAGGGCGAATTGGCGACCGACATGGCGATCCGCTGCGCCGCCTTGTCGGACTCCGCTCCGCCGATGGCGATCTCGATCAGCTTCTCCGCCCCCTCGCCGTCACGCGCCACCTGCTGGGCCAAATCGAGGCAGACCCGGTCGAGCGCCTTGACGAAGCCCTTGAGCCGTGGATCGCCCGCCGATTTCAACCCCGTCACGGGGCCGGCCTTCCCCGTGGCGAACATCAGCACCGTGTCCGAGGTCGACGTATCGCCATCGACGGTGACGCAGTTGAAACTGGCGGCCACGCTTTTCGCCAGCAGCCTCTGCATGAGTTTCGCTGGGATTGCCGCATCGGTGAAGAGGAAGGCCAGCATGGTCGCCATGTCGGGTGCGATCATGCCCGATCCCTTGGCGATGCCGTTGAGGGTGACAGTCCGGCCCGCCAGCCTGACCGTCGCCGTCGCCATTTTGGGGAATGTGTCGGTGGTCATGATGGCGCGTGCCGCTTGGGCCCAATCGTCACCCGCCGATTGGGCCAGCGAGGGCAGAGCATTGGCGATGGGGTAGGGATCGAGCGGTTCGCCGATCACTCCGGTCGAGGCCTGGAAAACCTCGGTCACCTTGCACGCGAGAACTTTCGCCGCCGCCGCCGCCACGGCTTTCACGGTCTGGACGCCGGCCTTGCCGGTAAACGCATTGGCATTGCCGGCATTGATGATGAGGGCGCGGGCCTGGCCTCCCGCCAGATTGGCGGCGCACCAGTCGACCGGCGCCAAGCGCGCCTTGGATAGGGTGAAGCAGCCGGCAACCGTGGTCCCGGCGTCGAGCACCGCCATCAGAACGTCAGGCCGGTTCTTGTAGCGGATGCCGGTCGCGGCGGAGGCGAGTTTCACCCCTTCGATCGGCGGCAGTCGCGGCTCGGACTGGGGCGCCAGCGGCGATACCACAGGCGCCATGGGACTACTGGGCCGGGATCAGGAGATCGCCCTTGCCGCCGGTGTCGGTGGCATCGCCCTCGACCGCGGCCGGCGCCTGCTCCATCTGCTTTTCACCGGCCGCTTTCGCCTGCTGGGCGGCCTGGTCATAGAATTTCTTGAGGTCTTCATCCAGAACTTCGACCTTGGCCGCGAGCCTGAGCTTCTCGGCGAGCGCCATGCCCTTCTTGCGCATGAGCACGCCCTTGATGGCGGACTTCACCTGGTCATAAGGCTGGGCGGCGCCCATCTTGCGCTCCTCGAGCCGGATGATGTGCCAGCCGAAATCGGTCTTGACCGGTGTCGACAGCGCCCCGGTCTTCAGCGCGAAGGCGGCCTTGGAGAACTCCGGCACCATTTCGGCGGCGGTGAAGTAACCCAGATCGCCACCGGCTTCCTTCGACCCGTCAAGACTGTACTGCTTGGCCAGATCGTCGAATTTCTCGCCCTTGCTCAGGCGCTCCAGAAGGTCCTGGGCCTCTTTTTCCGTGCCGACCAGAATGTGCCGGGCCCGGATGCGTTCAGTCTGGGTGACTTTCGCTGCTTCCTGGTCGTAGGCCAGTTTGATTTCGGCTTCGGTGATATCGGGCAGCACCTTCTGGAAGTAATAGGCATCGCGCAGCGCCTTGGCCTGGTACATCGCCAGGCGGCGCTTGTAATCATCCGTGTAGGCAACCCCTTCCTTGACCGCGGCCTGCGCCATCAGGTGGCGCTCGACCAGATAGTTGACCAGCGAGGGATAGCGCAGCTTGGGCGGCAGATCGACCAGCATGCTGCTGATATCGTCCTTCGCCATCTGGATTTCCGACACCTTGATCTCGTGCCCGTTGACGATGACGACGGTCTTGTCCTCCTTCGCCTCCTGGGCCTGCGCCGCGGCGAGGAAGGCAAGCGCCATCCCACCCAGCACAGCGTATTTCACCAAACCAGCAATGCGCAGCATCAATCTCACCCATGACGAGGATAGAGGAACCGTGGAGCCGCTAGATGGCCGCGAAACAAGGCAACAATATGCCCCGCGCCGATGCCCGACAGCAGCCGCTTTTGCCGATCTTCGGCGAGCCCCGGCCACGATGCAAGGGGATCGGGCCGAGATACGGGGCCTGTTGCACCACGGCAACAGATTGAAATCGCCAGCATCCCGCCTTATTTCCAGCGCAACCCCTTCTGGCCGATTGCCCCGGCCGGTCAACTTGACTAGAAAGCGGCAATCTTCGGGTTAAACCGCCCACAACGAAAGAACTGACAGACATGCTCGGATTGCGCGGGATTGCCGGAAAACTGTTTGGCACCACCAACGACCGCAAGGTCGCCAAATATCGCGGCAGGGTGGATGAGATCAACGCCCTCGAAGCCGAAGTCGCGGCCCTCTCCGACGACGATCTCAAGGCCCGCACCATAGCCTTCCGCCAGGAACTGGCCAATGGCCGCGACCTCGACGATCTCCTGGTGCCCGCCTTCGCCACGGTGCGCGAGGCGGCCAAGCGCACGCTCGGCCAGCGCCATTTCGACGTGCAGTTGATCGGCGGCATGGTGCTCAACGACGGCTCGATCGCCGAAATGAAGACCGGCGAAGGCAAGACGCTGGTGGCGACGCTCGCCGTCTATCTCAATTCGCTGGCGGGCCACGGCGTCCATGTCGTCACCGTCAACGACTATCTGGCGCGGCGCGACGCCACCTGGATGGGCGAGATCTACGGGTTCCTCGGCCTCACCACCGGCGTCATCGTCCACGGCCTGTCGGACCAGGAACGGCGCAAGGCCTATGCCTGCGACGTGACCTATGCCACCAACAATGAGCTCGGCTTCGACTATCTCCGCGACAACATGAAATACCATCTGAACGAGATGGTGCAGAGAGGCCACAGCTTCGCCATCGTCGACGAGGTCGACTCGATCCTCATCGACGAAGCCCGCACGCCGCTGATCATTTCCGGTCCCGTCGACGACAAGTCGGACCTTTATAACACGATCAACAAATACATCCCCGAGCTGACACCCGAAGACTACGACCTCGACGAGAAGCAGCGCTCCTGCACGCTGACCGAAAAGGGCAACGTGCATCTGGAGGAAGTTCTGGGAGCCGCCGGACTGTTGCGCGGCGACAATCTCTACGACGCCGAGAACGTCACCATCGTGCATCACGTGCAGCAGGCGCTCCGGGCGCATCGCCTGTTCAGCCGCGACAAGGACTATATCGTCAAGGACGACCAGGTCATCATCATCGACGAGTTCACCGGCCGCATGATGCCCGGCCGGCGCTATTCCGAAGGCCTGCACCAGGCGCTCGAAGCCAAGGAGCATGTGTCGATCCAGCCCGAGAACGTGACGCTGGCCTCGATCACCTTCCAGAATTATTTCCGCCTCTACGAGAAACTCGCCGGCATGACCGGCACGGCGGCGACCGAAGCCGACGAGTTCATGGACATCTACCGCCTCGACGTTCTCGAAATCCCGACAAACGTCAAGGTGGCGCGCGAGGACGAGGACGACCAGGTCTATCGCACCGCCCGCGAGAAATACGTGGCGATCATCGACACCATCAACGAGGCGCGGCTGCGCAACCAGCCGGTGTTGGTCGGCACAACGTCGATCGAGAAGTCGGAAGTGCTGGCCTCAATGCTGAAAGACAAGAACGTCCCCCACAACGTGCTCAACGCGCGCTACCACGAGCAGGAAGCAGCGATCATCGCCCAGGCCGGCGTCGCCGGCGCCGTCACCATCGCCACTAACATGGCGGGACGCGGCACCGACATCAAATTGGGCGGCAATCTCGACATGCGGATCTCAACCGAACTGGCCGAGGTGACCGATGCGGCCGAACGCCTGACGCGGATCGACACCATCAAGGCCGAGATCGAGGCCGACCGGCAGAAGGTGCTGGCCGGCGGCGGGCTGTTCGTCATCGGCACCGAGCGCCATGAGAGCCGCCGCATCGACAACCAGTTGCGCGGCCGCTCCGGACGCCAGGGCGATCCCGGCCGCTCGCTGGTCTATCTCTCGCTCGAAGACGACCTGATGCGCATCTTCGGCTCCGAGCGCATGGACACCATGCTGCAACGCCTCGGATTGAAGGAAGGCGAAGCCATCGTCCATCCGTGGATCAACAAGGCGCTGGAGAAGGCCCAGCAGAAGGTCGAGGCGCGCAACTTCGACATCCGCAAGAACCTCCTGAAATTCGACAATGTGATGAACGACCAGCGCAAGGTGATCTTCGAACAGCGCATCGGCATCATGAAGGGCGAGGAAGTCTCCGAAACCATCGACGACATGCGCCACGAGGTGATCGAGAACCTCATCTCCAAGCATATCCCGGAAAGCGCCTATGCCGAGCAATGGGACGCGGCCGGCCTCAGAACCAGGCTGCGCGAAGCCATCGCCATCGATTTTCCGGTCGACGAATGGGCGAGGGAAGAAGGCATCGCCGACGAGGAAATCCGCGAGCGGGTGGTGAAGGCGGCCGACGATCACTACGCCGCCAAGCGCGCCAAATACACCCCCGATGTCATGTCGCAGGTCGAGAAAGCGGTGCTGCTGCAGACCCTCGACCAGTTGTGGCGCGACCACATCGTCACGGTCGAGCACCTGCGCCAGGTCATCCATCTGAGGGGCTACGGCCAGCGCGATCCGCTCAACGAATACAAGACCGAGGGCTTCACTCTGTTCGAGGCGATGGTCGCCAAGCTGCGCGAAGCCACGACCGCCCAGGTCATGCGTCTCGAAGTCCAGACAAGGGTCGCCGGCGAGGACGACGACGACCTGCTGCCCGGCGAAGACGACCTGCCGATGATGGCGGCGCATCATCTGGACGCCACGACCGGCGAGGACGACGTGGGCGAGGGCCAGTTGCTATTCGGCGGCACCGCCACGCTGCCGCGCCCCGCGGTCGATCCCAAGGATCCGCAAACCTGGGGCCGTGTCGGCCGCAACGAGCCCTGCCCCTGCGGCTCCGGCAAGAAGTTCAAGCATTGCCACGGGGTGCTGGTGTAGAAATTGCCGCGCGAATCGTGGCGAGCGGCAACACCAGCGATAACGCCGCATCCGCCAGCCGGACGGCACCATAGCCTTCGTACCAATGCGCGGCGCTCTCGTCCTTGACATCGATCAGAAGCGCCACGCCGCCGATTTGATCGGCGACGGCGATGCAGCGCTTTCCGGCCGCCATCAGCAGTCTGCCGCCAAGCCCCTGCCCCTGTACCGCGCGGTCGACGGCGAGCCGGCCAAGCCGGTAGACGGGTACGTCATGGCGAGCCAGACCGCGCCGCGCGATGTCGGGAGTCCGCGCATAGTCGATCGACGCCGGACTGAGAGAGTAAAAGCCGAGCACACGGGCAGGCTCGTCCTCCGGCACGGCAACAAAAGTCTTTGACCCGCCGCTCTCATGATTCTGGCGCGCATAGCGGGCCAGCCAGGTGTTGAGTTCAGCGGTGCCACAATCGAACGCGGCGCGGTCGTGCTGCCGTCCCAGCGCCACCTCGTGCCAGCCGGCGATGCTCACGCTTGTGTCTGCAAGGCCTTCGCCGCGCGAACCAGCCGCGCGTTGGGTGTGGGTGGATTCTCCAGGAGGTCGAGGACGCGGAGCGTATCGCGCTCCGACAGCGCCACATGCCGGGCGCGTTCGACAACCGCCTGAGCGTCCGGCAGCACGCTGCGGAGAATAAAGCCGGTGAGGTCGAGATTCTCAAGCGCCGCGGCCCGCGCGATAACCGCCTTCTGCTCCGGCGGAATGCGCAGTTCGATGCGGTTGTTCATATCGCTGACGGCACGGGGCAAGTCTAAGTCTCCTTTCCGTTCGATTTAACGTACGGAATGATGCCGTACAAGGAAAATCCGAAACGCCTATTCGGCGCGGGGTTCGCGTTACCCGCATTCGCCCATATTATCAGCGTCTTAACTCTGATTATTGCCGCAATTGCCGAATCTTAGGCAACGGCTTAATGACTCTTTGAAGGACCTCATGATCTAGTAGTAAGGCGCGGATACACAATCGCGCTGACGGCAGTGGAGTGAGTGGGCTGTGTCTAGGACTGTGCGAACTCTTACTCGATTTGCCAAGGACGAACGTGGCGCCACAGCCGTTGAATACGCGCTCATCGCCGTCATCCTGGGAGTTGCCCTCGTTCCCGTTCTGGCCAACACGTCATCCGGCGTCGCCGGCCTCTACACCAAGGTTCAGAACTATTTCACCATGGTCTGATTACAGGCCGCGGCCGATGGCCAGGAATTTTTCCCGGCGCTGGATACGCAGCATGTCGGCCGGCATATCGTCAAAAGCCTTCAAGGCACGCGCAATCGCCGCGCCGGTCGCCTGTATGGCCTGATCGCGTCCGCGCTGGGCGCCGCCCTGGGGCTCCTCGATGATTTCATCGATGATGCCGAGCTTCTTCAAATCCTGCGCCGTGATCTTCATCGCCGCCGCGGCATCGATGGCGCGCGCCGCGTCGCGCCACAGGATCGAGGCCGCCCCTTCGGGCGAGATGACGCTGTAGATCGCATGTTCCAGCATGAGCACGGTATTGGCGGTGGCGATGGCGAGAGCACCCCCCGATCCGCCCTCGCCAATGATGACCGATACCAGCGGCACGCCGAGGCCAAGGCAGCAATCGGTGCAACGCGCGATCGCCTCCGCCTGGCCACGTTCCTCGGCATCGATACCGGGATAGGCGCCGGCGGTATCGACCAGCGTGATGACCGGCAGGCCGAAACGCTCCGCCATCTCCATCAGCCGCACCGCCTTCCGGTAGCCTTCCGGCCGCGCCATGCCGAAATTGCGCTTGACCCTGGACGCCGTGTCCTGGCCCTTCTCCTGCCCGATCACCATCACGGGTTTTTCGCGGAACCGGCCGAGGCCTGCGACCACGGCGAAATCCTCGGCGAATTTGCGATCGCCGGCCAAGGGGGTGAACTCGCTGATCAGACCCTCGATATAGTCGAGCGCATGCGGCCGTTCGGGATGACGCGCCACTTGCGTCTTCTGCCAGGGCGTCAGATTGTCGTAGAGATCGGACAGGCTCTTGGCCGCTTTCCGTTCCAGCCCCTTCACTTCATCGGCGATCGACACCGTCGAATCGGCGGCGGCAATCGCCCGCAATTCGGCGATCTTGCCTTCCAGATCGGCCACCGGCGCCTCGAAATCGAGATAGGAACTCATTGCGGCTCAATCGATTGCTTCGATGGCCGCGAAACTGGCCGCCGGGGGATACAAAGTCAACTTTTCTTGGCAAGCGGATGGTGGGTCTCGACCACCTTGCGCAGCCTGGCCGATTGCACATGGGTGTAGATCTGCGTCGTCGAAATGTCGGCG
>JANNSP010000133.1:0-5421 GCA_031402975.1 Hyphomicrobiales bacterium | reverse complement strand
GTCCGCAGCAGCTTGATCACATGACCCGTGGCCGGGCCGTCGACGATCACTGTGTCATAGCGCCGGCGCCCGATCTGTCCCCAATTTGCGTCTTGACCGCCATGCGCATCATGCTGGTGGAAGCGGCAGCCCGCGACTGGGGCGTGCCCGCATCCGAGATCAAGGCGGAGCTGGGTCAACTCAGTCATTCCTCCGGCAAGACGGCCACCTATGGCGAGATGGTTGCCAAGACCGAGGGCCTGACGCTGCCCGCCGACATTCCGCTAAAGCCACGCGAACAATGGACGCAGATCGGCAATGCCGGTCTCAAACGCTTCGATTCGAAACCGAAGACCAACGGCACGCTGCCCTATACCATCGACGTCAAGCTTCCCGGCATGGCGACGGCGGTGATGATCCACCCGCCGAAATTCGGCGCCGTGGTGAAATCCTTCGATGCCTCGAAGGCCAAGGCGCTGAAGGGCGTCGTCGATGTGGTGCAAATCTCGCGTGGAGTGGCGGTGGTTGCCGAGACCATGTGGACGGCGATCAAGGGCCGCGATCTGGTCACCGTCGAATGGGACGAGAGCAAGGCCGAACAGCGCGGCTCGGCGGAAATTCTCGCCGCCTACGAGGCCGCCGCGAAGCAGCCACCCGCCAACAGCGCCCGCGCCGATGGCGACGTGACCGGCGGATTTGCCGGCGCCGCGAAAGTGCTCGAAGCGACCTATACGTTTCCCTATCTCGCCCATGCGGCACTCGAACCTTTGAACGCCGTGGCGCAAATGAAGGATGGCATCGTCGAAATCTGGGGCGGGCACCAGATGCCGGACCTCTATCAGTATGTCGCTTCGCAGATCGCCGGCGTGACACCTGACAAGGTGAAGCTCCATGTCATGCGCACCGGCGGCGGTTTCGGGCGCCGCGCGGTGTTCGATGCCGATGTGGTTGCCGAAGCGGTCGAGACGGCCAAGGCCATTGGCTGGTCGCGGCCGGTCAAGGTGCAATGGACGCGCGACAATGACATGCGGGGCGGGCGCTATCGCCCGGCCTATGTGCATGCGATCAAGGCCGGGCTTGATGGAGAAGGCAATCTCATCGCCTGGCAGAACCACATTGTCGGACAGTCGATCATGACCGGCACCCTGTTCGAGGGCATGGCCGTCAAGAACGGCATCGACTTCACCTCGGTCGAGGGGGCTGCGAATATTCCTTACGCCATTCCCAATCTGAGCGTCGGCCTCACCACCATGACGGCGGGCGTGCCGGTGTTGTGGTGGCGCGCGGTCGGGTCGACCCACACGGCCTATGCGGTCGAAGCCTTCCTCGACGAGGTGGCGGAGGCTGCTGGCAAGGACCCGGTGGAATTCCGCTTAGGGCTTCTCAAAAATCATCCCCGTCATGCGGCGGCCCTGAAACTTGCGGCGGAAAAGGCGGGATGGGGCACCGCACCCGCGGAGGGCCGCTTCCGCGGCGTGGCGGTGGCTGAAAGCTTCAGCACCGTCGTGGCGCAAGTGGCCGAGATCAGCTTCGCGGCGGGCGAGGTCAAGGTCGAGAAGGTGGTGTGCGCGGTCGACTGCGGTATCGCGATCAATCCCGATCAGGTCATCGCCCAGATGGAGGGCGGCATCGGATTTGGCCTGAGTTCGATCCTTGCCGAAGAAATCACGCTGACCGGCGGCGTGGTCGATCAGGAGAATTACGACACCTACACGCCGCTCCGCATCGACCGGATGCCGGTGGTGGAGGTGCATATCGTGCCGTCCGATGCCGCACCCTCGGGGGCCGGCGAACCGGGCGTCCCGCCGATCGGCCCGGCCGTCGCCAACGCGGTCTATCAGGCGACGAAGAAACGGGTCAGAACGTTGCCTCTGGCAAAGGGCCTGACGGCGTAAGGCACCCACAGGCTTTTCATCCGCCGCGTATTGGCGCAGAATGCCCTCCGGCAAAAAGCCTTGGGGGAGGGCATCGATGATCATCTATCCCGATCTGGAATTGCGCCAGGGCCGCCTGGTCAATCTCGCGCGCAACCGGATCGACAGTCCGCTCACCTATGACGTCGATCCGGTCAAGGCGGCGCATGATCTGGCGGCGGAGGGCGCGCGGTTTCTGCATGTCGTCGATTTGGACGCGGTGTTCAACCAGGGCAACAACACCGCCATCATCAAGGAAATCATCCGGTCCTGCGGCTGCCCGGTGCAGGTGGGCGGCGCCATCCGCAACATGGAGAAGGTGCATTACTGGATGGATGCCGGCGCCAACCGGGTGGTGATCGCCACCGCCGCCGTCAAATATCCGCATTTCGTCAAGGCGGCGGCCACCGCCTATCCCGATGCCGTGGTGGTGAGCATCGACGCCAAGGGCGGCTACGTGATGATCGAGGGCTGGACCGAGGCGACGACCTTCACGCCCATCGAGTTTGCGCGGCAGTTCGACCATGCGGGGCTGGCGGCCATCATCCACACCGATATCGACCGCGACGAGGACCATCCCGAAAGCAGCATGGCGCATGTGACGGAGCTGGCGTCGAAGGTCAGGACGCCGGTCATCGCCAGCGGCGTGGTGAAGTCCCTCGACGACATTTCGACGCTGTCCTACCTGCCCAATATCGCGGGTGTGATAACGAGCCGTGCGCTGTTCGGCGGCGCCTTCAGTTTCGCCGAAGCCCAGGCCATCGCCATCGCGGCGCACGGACCCACGGCAAGGTTTTTGTAATTATCCTTCTCCATGGCAAAGCCATGGGGAAGGTGGCAGTCGCGCCAACGACTGACGGATGGGGCCTTTCTCCGGATATGTAAAAGACCCCATCCGTCACGCGCCGAAGGCGGCGCGCGATACCTTCCCCATCCTCGCAAGCGAGGCCGGAGAAGGATAAAGAGATTAGATGCGTCCCGCTATTCTCAATCCGCTGTTTGCCGGTGCCACCGCGATCAAGGGGATCGGCCGGAAGCTTGACCAGGTTCTGGGCAAATTTCTGAGGCCCCATGGCGGCGAGGGCGCGCGCATCGGCGACCTGCTGTTCCATCTCCCGTCGGGTCTGGTCGACCGGCGCTACCGCGCGCGCATTTCCCAACTGCCGCTGTCCGGCATTGTAACCACAGAGGTGACGGTCGGCCGCCACCGGCCGCCGCCAGCGCACAACAAGCGCCTGCCTTATCGGGTTGACGTGTCGGATGCGACCGGCGTGCTGACGCTGGTGTTTTTCCATGCTTTCGCCGAACATCTGAAACGCCTGCTGCCCGAGGGCGAGACGCGGTTCATTTCAGGCAGCGTCACCTGGTTCGGGGCGGAGCCCAGGATCGTCCATCCCGACCATGTGGTGACACCCGAGGAATTTGCGACACTGCCGCTGATCGAGCCCATCTATCCGTTAACGGACGGAGTGGCGGGCAAAGTCCTGGCCAAGGCCATCCAGGCGGCGCTCGAGCTGATACCGGCGCTGCCCGAATGGCAGGACGAGGCCTATCTCCAGCGCAACGGCTGGCCCGGTTTCGCCGAGGCGCTGCGCCTCATCCATCATCCGGAGACACTTTTGGTGGTGGAGCCCACGGCGCCGTCACGGCTTAGGCTGGCCTATGACGAACTGCTGGCCAACCAACTGGCGCTGTCGTTGGTGCGGAAGCATATGAAGCGCGCGGGCGGACGGAAGCTCGGCGGCTCGGGCGACAGACGGGCGCTGATCGCTGCAGCACTCCCCTATGCGCTGACGGGCGCGCAGACCAACGCCATCGGAGAAATTCTCCGTGACATGGCCGCACCCCAACGCATGCTGCGTCTGCTGCAGGGCGATGTCGGATCGGGCAAGACGGTGGTGGCGCTGCTGGCCCTTTCGGCGGCGGTCGAGAGTGGTGCGCAAGGCGCCTTGATGGTGCCGACCGAAATCCTGGCGCGCCAGCACATGGCGGCGCTGGGGCCGTTTTGCGCCGCCGCCGGCATCAGCCTCGGGCTTCTCACCGGCCGCGAAAAAGGCAGCACCCGCGACGATGTGCTGGAGAAACTGGCGGCCGGCGACATCGATATCCTGATCGGTACCCACGCGCTGTTCCAGGAGGGTGTTGCCTTCCGCGACCTGGGGCTTGTGGTCATCGACGAGCAGCATCGTTTCGGCGTGCATCAGCGGCTCGCCTTGCAGGCCAAGGCCGGAACGGTGCCCGATCTCCTGGTGATGACGGCGACGCCCATTCCGCGCACCCTGGCGCTCACCGTCTATGGCGACATGGATGTGTCGAAGCTCGACGAAAAGCCGGCGGGCCGCCTGCCTGTCGACACGCGAGTCCTGCCCATGACGCGCCTGGACGAAGTGATCGAGGGACTGGCGCGGGCATTGGCGAGGGCTGAGCGCGTCTATTGGGTGTGCCCTTTGGTCGAGGAGAGCGAACTGGTCGATCTCGCCGCGGCGGAGGATCGCTTCGCCGCACTCGCCAAACGCTTTCCGGGGAAAGTGGGACTGGTCCATGGCCGCCTGAAGGGTCCCGCCAAGGACGTGGCGATGGCGCAGTTCAAGTCGGGCGAGATTTCGCTTCTGGTGTCGACCACGGTGATCGAGGTGGGCGTCGACGTGGCCGAGGCCAGCGTCATGGTGATCGAGAACGCCGAGCGCTTCGGTCTCGCCCAACTGCATCAGTTGCGGGGCCGGGTGGGGCGGGGAGCTGCGAGGTCGGCCTGCCTCCTTCTCTATCAGGAGCCGCTGGGCGAGACGGCCAAGTCCAGGCTCCGCATCATGCGCGAAACCGACGACGGCTTTCGCATCGCCGAGGAGGACCTGCGTCTCAGGGGAGCGGGCGAAATGCTGGGCACGCGCCAGGCGGGCGTGCCCCTGTTCCGCCTCGCCGACCTCAGCGTCCATGGCGAACTCCTGGCGGCGGCGCGCGACGACGCAGGGCTTATCCTGGCGCGCGACCCGGAATTGAAGTCGCCGCGCGGAGAAGCGCTCCGCGTGCTGCTCTATCTGTTCGAACGCGACGAAGCGGTGAGGCTGATTGCAGCGGGGTAGTGGCCTCTCAATGCCCCCCGAAACTCACCAGCGTGTGGACCTTGACACCTTTGTCCATCAGCCGCGTGGCGCCTCCGAGATCGGGCAGGTCGATGACGAAAGCGGCCGCCACCAGGTCTCCGCCCGACTTCCGGATCAAGTCGATCGCGGCACCCGCCGTGCCTCCCGTGGCGACGAGGTCGTCGATCAGCAGCACGCGGTCGCCCTGGCTGATCGCGTCGGCGTGGATCTCGATCGTGTCGACGCCGTATTCGAGCGCGTATTCCTGGCCGATGACGCGCGACGGCAGCTTGCCCTTCTTGCGGATCGGAATGAAGCCGCGCCCCAGCGTATGGGCGACGGCACCCCCCAGAATGAACCCCCGCGCCTCGATCCCCGCCACATAATCGATATCGCCCTTGAGAAACGGCCAGGCCAGTTCGTCCACCGCGGCGCGGAACGCATGGGGA
>JANNSP010000132.1:0-1909 GCA_031402975.1 Hyphomicrobiales bacterium | reverse complement strand
CTCCAGGCATATTCAGCGCCGAGCGAAAAGAACCAGCCGTCATCCCAGTCAGTGACGGTAGTGGTGAGGGGAACGCCGCCCGGGCCCTCGACGGTGATCTTGTCGACCCGGCTCCAGTTTGACCTTTCGACTCCGGCCATCGCCGTCCACCGGTCATCGACCCGGTGGCGGAGGCCAAGGGTGACGATCTCCGGCATGTCGAGATCGGTCTGCATGTCGCCCTCGAAACCGGGGAGGAAGCCCTCGCCCGTGAAACTGTGTTCGATGGCGGAGCGGAAGCCGAGGCCCACCTGGGTCGCTTCGGTGGGGGTAAAGAGCACGCCGGCGGTAAACCCGAGTGCGACATCGTCGCCCTCGATATTGCCCACTTTGAGACCGGAGACGGGATTTTCCGCCTCGAGATCGAGTTTGGCATATTCGATCTGCACACCGCCCGACACCGACACCACGTCGGTCAGCTTGTAGGCGACGTTGGGGTTGGCGTTGAAGGTCGTCAGCGACGATTTCGAGGCGACGGGCGAACCGACCCAGCGATCAGCGTCGGTCGATAGACCGAACGGCGAAGTCATAGCCAGTCCGACGAACAGCCGGTCATTGACCTGATAGACCGAATAGGACGATCTCAACAGCGCGGCTTCGCCGATATTTCCGCTGTCCTCGAAACCGGGAAGAGGAATGGCGGGCGACGCGCCATCATCGGCCCGCGAGGACGGAAGGACGCCGGCGAAATTCGATTCGCTGGTGTAGCCCTCATGCAAGGTCATGGTGGCGCCGTTCCAGAACATGGACGACAGACCATTGAGGCCCGCCGCCACGCCGGCGAAATTCGCGCCCTGTCCCTCGGCCGACTGTTCGCGGACCGCAAATCCCCCGGCGGCCGCGATACCCGTGCTAGCCGCGACGAGCAGCGCTGCGACTGTTAGCGGCGTTCCCCAGCTTCCCATGACGCCCCCCGCCTTCTTCCAGTCGAACTGTGAGGAAACTCGTTTTCCCCGGCAACCGGTTTTTTACCCGCATCGGCGGTTTCACCAAGGACGTGGCGGAAAGGACACAGAGCAACCAGCGGCGGGGCCGCAAATTCGACGCAGACCGGGGCTAGACTTTTTGGCCTTAAGGGGCTGTTTACCGTGAGCCACGATTGTCGGCGGGGAAATTGAGTGGGAACAAACCGTGTCAAATAATCTCTGGAAATGCAGCGCGATCGCGGTCGCGGCTCTGTTCCTTGCTTCCTCTCCGGCCTGGACGCAGGACACCGATTACACCGGATCGATCACGTCGGTCACGCCGCAGACGGCGGTTTCCGGAAAACTCGCCACCAGGACCGAGGTGATCGCCGAGCGGGGCGAAGCGGCCATGTTGACGGCGGGATCACTGGCGGCGCTCGACGGCGCCATTGCCATGTATGAGGAGATCGTCGCCGGCGGCGGCTGGCGCGACATCGAAAAGGGCAAGCTCGCCAAGGGCGCCAAGGGGGAACCGGTGTTGACGCTGCGCCAGCGTCTGGTGACCGAAGGCTATCTCAGCTTCGATTCGCTCAACACCGAACAGCCGGAGGTCTTCGATGGCGCCATGGTGGACGCGGTCAAGGCTTTCCAGATCAATCATGGTGTTGCGCCCAACGGCAAGATCGACGAGCGCACCAGGGCCGAATTGAACATCACGGCCGAAGCCAGGCTGCTGACGCTGCGCGAAAATCTGCCGCGCGCCGCGACCTACCTCGAAGGGCTCGGCACCCGTTATATCCTGGTCAACATTCCATCCGCCCAGCTCGAAGCGGTCGAAGCGGGCACGGTCTATTCGAGGCACAACGTGATCGCAGGGAAACTGGAGCGCCCGACGCCGTCGCTCAAGAGCCGCGTCAGCGACATCAATTTCAAGCCCTACTGGAATGCCCCTGCCTCGATCGTCG
>JANNSP010000131.1:0-13996 GCA_031402975.1 Hyphomicrobiales bacterium | reverse complement strand
CCGATCACGTCATGGCTGCCCGGTTGCGGCACGTCGAGCACCGGCATGCAGTTGGCGGTGATGCCCGCCTCGACCAGGTGTTCGGCCATGAGCCGCGCCACATGGCGGGCCGAGCGCAGCGCCCCGACCGGGCTTGTTTCGAAAAGATCGCCATAGGCGCGCGCTGGCGGATAGGCGGGCCAGGAATTGGAGGGCGGCCCCAGGCGCTGCACCCTGCCCCCTTCCTGATCGACGAAGACGGGAGCGTCCTTCCGCCCCACCGCCTCGCGGAAGCTCGAAGTGAGCGCCCGTAATTGATCAGGGGACTGACAATTCCGCTTGAAGACGATGAGCCCCCACGGATGGCGCCGGTTAAAAAAGGCGATTTCCTCCGCCGTCAGCGAAAGGCCAGCACACCCGGTGATGAAAGCGCCCAGTGGAATCATGAAACGTCGATTATCAACTACTGCCGGCGCACCAGGCAGTCGCGCTCGCCGGCGGCGACCAGCGAACTGCACACTTTCGAGGCCTCCTCGCGCGATGGCAAAGGTCCGAGCCCCAGGCGGTATCGCGTGCTGCCCGAAACTTTCGCCTGGCTGACACGCGACGGCAGATTGCCGACGATACCCGAATGTTGCGAGGCCAGGCGCGAATATTCGGCTTGCGCCTCGGCTTCGCTGCGGAACGAGGCAAGCTGGACGACATAGCCCGATCCGCCGCTGGTGGCAGCCTGCGTGGCCTCGGGAGCCGGCTCGGGCAGCGACGCCACTTCCTGGCCTTGGCCCTGGTCCGCCGCAGTCACTGCGGCGGCCGGTGTCTCACTGGTGGTTTCCTCGCCGCCATTGATGAGGTCCATCAGCGTCTTCTTCTTCTTTTTGGCGGGCGCCTCGACCACCTGCTCGCTGGTGACCTGGCCCGACGAGCCATCCTGCGACGGCGGCAGGATTTCGGCCGATTGCGAAGGCGGCACCAGAACCACGGGTTCGGCGGAGGCTTCGGCGGTATCTTCGGTGGCGGCGGGTTTCTTTTTCTTGGCCGCGGCGGCGGCTTTCTTCTTGACGGGCGGGGCGGGAGCGGGTGCTTCGGTCGCGGCCGCCTGGTCTTCCGCCGCAGGCGCCGTCAGCGCCGAATCCGTTTCGGCCGGTTTAACTGGGATCGGTTCTTCCGTCACCACGGGCTCCGCGGCTTTCGCCGCCATCTGCTCCATTGAAGGTTCGGGCTCGCCGGTCGCCGGCATGAGCGCCGCCGCATCGTCAGTGGCCGAAGCCACCGGCTGCGCAATGACGCGCTGCACATCCTCGGGCTTGGCTTCAGCACTCTGCTGCGTCGCCGATTGGCTCGCATTGCCCTGCGTATCGCCGGAGTCGCTGGGCGGAGGGGGCAGCGGCAAGGGGTTTGATTCGTCGGTCAGGACGCCGCTATCGGTCAGCGGCGGATTGTCCTCGCCCGCCTGTAGCGGTTCGGGCTGGAGCGGCGCTCCCTCGACCGGCGCCATCTGCTCTTCCGTCACTTCCTGATCGCCGACGATCCGGTCGTAAATCTTCTTCTTGCTCGCCGTGGAAACCTCGGGCTGGGCATCGGACGGAACTTCCGCCGCTGTCTTGGCCGCCCCCTCGGGCGCGGCGACCACCGGTACGGTGTCGGTTTGGGCGGGACCGGCTACCGTCTTGAACTTGGTCTGATAGAGCCAGATGCCGCCGCCCGCCGCCGCCGCCGCCAGCAGCAGAGCGAGCAGCAGGAGCCAGGGGCCGCTCGAACGGCGGTTGTCTTCCCGGTAGCTTTCTTCGACGTCGCGATAGGCGCTGTTATATTCGCTGGCGCTGGCCCGGTGGCGGGGGCGCGGCAACTCATCCTCGAACTCGTCGTCGTAGTCCTCCTCGGGCGGAGGCATCGCCGGCCGCCCCCGCGCCGACAGCGGGCGGGTAGCCCGGGGATCGCGCGCTTCGTCAGGATGGATCGCGGGCTCATAACCCGCCGCATCGGGGCCGCGCCGATAGGGATCATAGGCGCCACGCCGTGCCGCCACCCGGCTGCCATAGGCGGTGGCTCCGGTTTCGAGGTTGAACGGCCGGGCGCGGGCGCCGGTGTAACCGGTGGCGGGTTCGACCGGGCGATAGACCGGGGGCGGATCGGCCCGGAACTGCGGCTGGGCCGCCGCCGGGCGCAGCAGCGGAACCTGGGTCCGTTCGCCGCCGAGTGCCGGCCGGGGCGGCATGAGCGGCGGAGCGGCCGAACCTCCCTGGCGCAGGATCGGCTGGATAAGTGGCTGGATCGGAGGTGGGGCCGCCTCCTTCTTGACGTTGACGAACTCTTCCTCGGCGAATGTAAACTTGGGTTTCCCGGACGCGGATTCCACCAGTTTGGGCGTGGGTGCCGGCGGCGCCACAGCCTCCGGAGACTGTTTTGCCTCGGCGCGCTCACGCGCCGCACTCACCCGCTGGACCGCGAGCTTTTCCGCAGCGGCACGCTGGGCTTTGAGTTTCTCCGCCAACGGGCTTGACGCCTGCTCTGAATTCTGCGGCTCTTGACGGGGCTTGGCATCGGATGCTTCCGGTTTGGCGGAAGCAACCCGTGGCGCCATGGGCGCGGGCTTGGTGACCGGCTGCGGCGACTTGCCGGGGACGCGCTCGAGCGGCGGCGGCTGGGCGGCCTTGAACTCGTCGGAAATCTTCGGCATCTCCCTGGCGCCAATGCCAAGCCGTTCGCGCCAGTTGCGCTTATCGCTGCCGGTGCCGTTTGTCGGGGTATTTTGATCCATTGACAGCCGTTCCGCTCACATCTCTACAGCGGGCCCCACGCCCAGGATTCGAAGGCCATTTGCCAGAACATAGCGAATCGCGCGCAGAAAGGCGAGACGCGTCATCGTGGTCTTTATGTCATCCTTGCCAATAAACCGCAATTGCGGCGACTCTTTGCCCTTATTCCACAGCGAATGGAAGTCGCCTGCCAAATCATAGAGATAGAAGGCGATCCGATGAGGTTCGTGAGCTTGGGCCGCGGTTTCGACCAGACGCGGATATTCCGCGATCCGCCGGATGATGGCCGCCTCCGCCGGATCGCCGAGCAAATTGAAATCGATAGGCCCGTCGGTTAATCCTTCCTGTTCGGCATTGCGGAGCACTGAACACGTCCTGGCGTGAGCGTATTGGACGTAGAAGACCGGGTTGTCCTTCGACTGTTCCGTCGCCTTGGCGAAATCGAAATCGAGCGGCGCCTCGTTCTTGCGGAACAGCATCATGAAGCGCGTGACATCGGGCCCGACTTCGTCGACCAGCTCCCTGAGCGTCACGAATTCGCCGGCGCGCTTGGACATGCGGACGGGTTCGCCCGCCCGGTAAAGCTTGACCAACTGGCACAGCCGGACCACGACATTGACCGCCCCCGGCCCGGTCAAAGCGGCGGCCACCGCCTCCAGCCGCTTGACATAGCCGCCATGGTCGGCGCCCAGCACATAGATCAGTTCCTTGAACCCCCTTTGGATCTTGTTCCGGCTATAGGCGACATCGGAGGCGAAATAGGTGTGGGAACCATCCGACTTGAGCAGCGGGCGGTCGATGACGTCGCCGAACGCCGTGGCGCGGAACAAGGTCTGCTCGCGGTCCTCCCAATCTTCCGGCACCTCGCCCTTGGGCGGCGGCAGGCGGCCCTCATAGACATGACCGCGGGCGCGCAAATCCGCGATGGTCGCCTCGACCTCGCCGCTGTCATGCAGCGATTTTTCCGAGAAGAAAACTTCCTGGCGGATATCCAGTGCCGCCAGATCGTCGCGGATCAGGTCCAGCATCATGGTCATGGCCCTGCCGCGAACTAGCGGAAGCCAGTGGCCTTCATCGGTATCCAGAAGCGTCGGCCCATAGGCCAAGGCAAGCGCTTCGCCCACGGGCTTCAGGTAATCGCCCGGATAAAGACCGGCTGGAATTTCGCCGATGTCGTGCCCCAGCGCCTCGCGGTAACGGAGATAGGCCGAGCGCGCCAGCGTATCGACCTGGGCGCCGGCATCGTTGATATAGTATTCGCGGGTGACCGCGTGGCCCGTCTCGGTCAGGAGCCTCGCCAGCGCGTCGCCGAAGACTGCACCCCTAACATGTCCGACATGCAGGGGTCCGGTCGGATTGGCCGAGACATATTCGACATTGGTCTTGAGGCCATTGGCCGAATTCGAGCGGCCATAGGCGTCGCCGAGCGCCAGGGCGGCGGACAGGACTTTCGGCCAGACCGATGGCGTCACCCGGATATTGATGAAGCCCGGACCGGCGATCTCGGCCGACGCGATGTCCTCGTGCTGTCTCAACCGGAGAACCAGGGTTTCGGCCAGGGCGCGTGGCGGCAGGCGGAAGGATTTCGCCAGCACCATCGCCGCGTTGGTGGCGATATCGCCATGCGCGGGATCGCGCGGCGGCTCGGCGGTGACGCGCGACACATCGAGAGGTGCTAGGCCAGCCTCGTCGGCGAGATTACCCACATCCTGGCGGATCAGGCCGGAGAAGTGCTGAAACAGGTTCATGAAATGACGTTAAATGTTTGAAAATGCACGACTAACCCCATCTCACCCAGATAAAGCAGAAATTCGCCAAAGCCCCGGCGAAACTGGGCGCTAGCGGAAAAGCGGATCGAGGTCAAACAGGCGCTTGTGCTGGTCAAGCGCATAGCGGTCGGTCATGCCGGCGATGAAGTCGCAGACCTGCCGGGCGAAGCGGCTGCGGTCGTCGGTGAAGGAGTCCTCGCGCCAGGTTTCCGGCATCAGCTTGGGGTCGTGGAGATAGGCATTGAACAGATCGCGGATGACGCGCTGCGCCCGGTTCATCATTTCGGCCACGCGCTCGTGACGGTACATGCGCCGCGACAGGAAAGATTGCAGCGCGCGGTTCTGCTCTTTCATCTGCTCGCTGAAACAAACGAGTTCGACGCCTAACGAGCGCACGTCCGCAGCCGAGGCAGGTGCGTAGTGCCGGGCCCGCTTTTCGGTTTCCGCCAATGCATCCTTCACCATGGCCCCAAAGACGCGCCGTACCGTTTCATGCACCAGCCGCCTGCTCGATATGCCCGGATAGAGTTTCAGCACGTCGGACAGAGCAGCGCCGGCCAGCGGAACGTCGCCAAGGTCGATCACCCCGAACAATCCGGCCCGCAAGCCATCATCGATGTCATGGGCATTGTAGGCGATATCGTCCGACAGCGCCGCGACCTGGGCTTCGGCCGAAGCGTGCGAGGCCAGTTCCAGGTTGTGGGCCTCGGCATATTCGAGCACGGCTTCGGGCAGCCCCGATTCGCGATAGCGCCCGATGGCGTTGCCTTCCTGATCGAGCAGCGGGCCATTGTGCTTGACCAGGCCCTCGAGCGTTTCCCAGGTCAGGTTCAGGCCATCGAACTTCGCGTAGCTTCGTTCGAGCCGCGTGACGATGCGGAGCGACTGGGCGTTGTGGTCGAAGCCGCCATGGGGCTTCATCAGGCTGTCGAGTTCGCGCTCGCCCGCGTGACCGAACGGCGTGTGGCCGAGATCATGGGCGAGCGCCAGGGCTTCGGTCAGGTCCTCGTCAAGCCCCAACGCCCTGGCGATCGAGCGGGCGACCTGGGCCACCTCGATCGAATGGGTGAGACGCGTCCGGTAGTGATCGCCGTCATGATAGACGAACACCTGGGTCTTGTGCTTGAGGCGCCGGAACGAGGCCGAATGGATGATCCGGTCGCGGTCGCGCGCATAGGGGCTGCGCGGCGGGCTCTCGGGCTCAGGGTAAAGCCGCCCCCGGCTGTTCCCTGGCAGCGTGGCCCAGACGGTGGTTTTCCTCTCCATGGGATTATCCGTTGACAAGCATTGATCGGCAGCCAACATACATGATTATCATGACCGCCATCACCATCACAGACCGGGCCGCCAGCCGCATCCGCGAAATCGTCGCCGCCCATCCCGGCAAACAGGCGCTGAGGATTGCCGTCAACGGTGGCGGCTGCTCCGGTTTCCAGTATGATTTCGCCCTGACGGGACCCGCCACCGGCGACGATCTGGTGCTGGAGCGCGATGGCGCCGTGGTCCTGATCGACACGGTATCGCAGGGCTTCGTCGAGGGCTCCGAAATCGATTTCGTCGATGACCTGATCGGCCAGTCGTTCAAGATCCGCAATCCCAACGCCACGGCGTCCTGCGGCTGTGGCACCAGTTTCTCCATCTGACGGATGCAGATCGCTACCTGGAACGTCAATTCGGTCAACGCGCGTCTTGGTCCCCTTGTTGCCTGGCTGAAGGAAGCTTCGCCTGACGTGGTCTGCCTGCAGGAGCTGAAATGCGAGAACGCCGCTTTTCCCGCCGCCGCGATCGAGGAACTCGGCTACAATGTCAGCGTCCACGGGCAGAAGAGTTACAATGGCGTGGCCATCCTGTCGAAACGGCCGCCGGATGAAGTCACCCGGGGTCTGCCCGGCGACGACGGCGATACGCATTCGCGTTATATCGAGGCCGTCATCCCGTCGGACCTGGGGCCGGTCCGCGTCGCCTCGATCTATCTGCCCAACGGCAATCCTCTGGGCACGGACAAATTCACCTACAAGCTGGCCTGGCTCGACCGCCTGATCGCGCACGCAAAGCGGCTGCTGAAATACGAGGAACCGCTGGTGCTCGCCGGTGACTTCAACGTTATCCCCGAACCGGCGGATGCGCGCTTTCCCCAGAACTGGGTGAAGGACGCGCTGTTCCAGCCCGAATCGCGGGCCCGATTTCGCGCGCTATTGTTCGAGGGCCTGAGCGATGCGGTGCGGATGAAACATCCCGACGGCCCCGGCCCCTACACCTTCTGGGACTATCAGGCGGGCTCCTGGCAGAAGGGAAACGGCATAAGGATCGACCACCCTCTGCTGTCACCGCAAGCGGCCGACCATCTGGCGTCGGTCAGGATCGACAAGCATGTGCGGGCCTGGGAGCGGCCGTCGGACCATGTGCCGGTGGTGATCGATCTGAAATAAAAAAGCCCGCGACATTTCTGCCGCGAGCCGAAACTTGAGGTGTTGAAGCGCTTACTGGGGCGCCTTGACGCCGAAGGCGGCCATGCTGGCCTCGAACGGCTTGTAGGCTTCCTTGGCGGTGGCGACGTAAAGCTCGCTCATCTTGCTCATCTGGCCGACAAAAGCCTCGTAGGCGTCCTTGGCATAAACCTGCTGGACTTCGAAGGCCTTGTCGATCGACTTCGTGGCAACGGCGCGCTCGACGGCGGCGGTGCTCTGCTCGAACGACTTGCGCGAGAATTCCGCGGCTTCCTGGGCCATGGTCTGGAAACCCTTGGTCATGGCGCTAGCGGCCGCCACATAGGCTTCGAAACCGTCTTTGCCGAGGGTCTGCAATTCTTCATATGACTTGATCATCGCTGTCTCCATCTGTGCCGCCAGATTGCCCAGCACCATGACCAGGAACTTAGGTGCACTGCACCATTAAGTCAAGAATTTTTTGCATTGCAACATGGACGTTTTGAGTTATTACTGCCCTCAGGTTTTACCCGTTTACCGGGAAGTAAGGCTCTCCGATCTATGTCCGGAATAGCCGGGGGGCGTAGAGGGTGGATAAAGATAGATGAATGACGCGGTGCACCGGACGTTCTGTCGCGCAATTCTCATAGTCTGCACAGTGATCGGTTTGATGACGGCCGCTCCCTCCTGGGCCGGGGTGCCGTTTTCGGCCATCACCGTCGACGCGCGCACCGGCAAGGTCCTGTTCGACAAGGACGCCGACGGCTTGCGCTATCCAGCCTCCCTCACCAAGGTGATGACGCTCTATCTCCTGTTCGAGGAGATCAAGGCGGGCAAATACCGGCTCGACAGCAAGCTGCAGATTTCCAAGCGCGCCGCCGGCATGGCGCCGTCCAAGCTGGGCCTCAAGCCCGGATCGACCATCACCGTCGAGAACGCCATAAAGGCGCTGGTGACCAAGTCGGCCAACGACATCGCCGCCGCCATCGCGGAGAACCTCGAAGGCACCGAAATCGCCTTCGCCACGCGCATGACCAAGAAGTCCAAGGCGCTGGGCATGAGCCGCACGGTTTACAAGAACGCCTCGGGGTTGCCCAACCCGGCGCAGGTGACGACGGCGCGCGACCAGGCCACGTTGGGCCTCCGCATCCAGCGCGATTTCCCTGATCTCTATCCCTATTTCCGCATCTCGTCCTTCACCTTCAACGGCAAACCGATCCGCAACCACAACCGGCTGCTCGGCAAGTTCAAGGGCACCGACGGCATCAAGACGGGCTATATCCGCGCCTCCGGCTTCAACCTGACGACGTCGGCCGAACGCGATGGAAAACGCATCATCGGGGTCGTCATGGGCGGCACCAGCGGAGGGGCTCGCGACACCTATATGCGGAAGATGCTGGACAAGCATTTCCCCAATTGCGTCAAGGGCAATACGATTGCAGCGCTCGCCGGTTCGTCCAAGGGTTTGATCGAAGTGAAGACGGCCGTGGCCAGCGCGGAGAGCGCTGTGGCGGAAAGCGCCGTCACCACCGCCTCGACCGGTCCGCAGACCATCGCGGCCAAGATCCTCGAACAACCCCAGGTCATCGAAGCCAAGGTCACGGCACCCGGCGCCGCCGAAACGCCGCCCTTCGACGTGAAACTCGACGCCACCGCGAGCTGGCACATCCAGATCGGAGCCTTTCCCAACAAGCGCGATGCCCAGAAGCGGCTGTACAAGGTCCGGTCCTCCACCGACGTGGTGAAGGACAAGCCGGCTTTCACCGTCACCGTGCAGAAGGGCCTGGAGACGATCTACCGGGCGCGCTTCTCGGGGTTTTCGGAAAAATCCGCCAAGGATGCCTGCAAGGCGCTGAGCCAGCAGAGTGTCAGTTGCCTGGCGCTCCCGGGTCAGTCCTGAATGAGCAGATCCTTCGCCTGATTGATCTTGGTGGCGAGATAGTCGGAACCGCCGAGGTCGGGATGAAACTCCTTCATCAGGCGTCTATGCGCGGCGCGGATCACCTCGCTGCTGGCGCCGGGCTTCAATCCGAGAACGGCATAGGCTTCGGCCACGGTCATGGCGCTGCCGGTCGCGGCTTCCTGGCGCGCGGCACCTCCCCAGGCCTCGCGCCATTCGGGCTTCGCGCGGTCGAGCCAGGCTTCGAGCAAGGTGAGGCTCTGGTCGCCGGCCGATTCGCACTGGACATGCAGCGTTCGCAGTTCCGTTGACGTGAGGCTCGACAGCCGCCGTCCCTTCAGGCTGCCGGCCGCCACCTCGCCATCCATCGTCCCCGAATCATGATCGAGTTCCATGACCAGCATGGAGGTGACGACGCGCGAGCGCTGGCCGGGGGTTTTCTGCTGCCAGGGAAACCCATTGGGGAAGAAGGCCTGCTGACCGATCAGGCCAAGGCCGAGCGTGAACAGTGGGATCGCTATATTGAGGGCGCCCCGCAACGCCAGGAACCCCGACACCGCGATCAAGGCAAATCCGGCGCCCTTGCGCATCAGGCCACGGACCTGCGAGGGCTGGCTGTTGGCGAATTTGCGCAGCATCCACCAGCCACCGAAAACGATCGCCACCGCCAGGAGAAAGTTGGGCATGGATTATTTCATCTGCCGCAGGAGCAGTGCCGGAGCGCCCCCTGCCCTGGCCCGGTCGGTCAACGCCACGCGCCCGCCCGCCGCATAGACCGCAACGGCCGATAGCAGCTCGCGCAGCGTTTTGGCCGAGGCCGCGGTGAAACGGAAATAGGCGCCCCGCGTCAGGCGCGCGATCTCGCGATAGGCGCGTTCGGCGACCGGATCGTTGCCCTCCTGGAACATGAAGACCGGCACGCCCAAAAGACCGATCTCGCCCGCGGTCCGGCACAGGAGATCGACATTCTCTTCCATCGCATCGCCCACATAGACGGCGGCATTAACGGGTGCCGCCGCCGCCTCCTTCTTGAGATGGGTCAGCACGCGGCCGATCTGGGTGTTGCCGCCCCGGCAATCGACCGCCGTCATGAGGCGCGCCAGGGCCGCCGCATCGGAAATCCATTTCGAAGCCCGGCATTCGTTGAACCCTCGGAAATAGACGAGCTGCACGTCGAGCCCGCCGACGCGGCCCGCTTCCACGAACATTTCCGATTGGATGGCCAGCGCCTGGTCCCAGGCCGGCTGGCGGCTCATGGTGGCGTCCATGGCAAACACCAGGCGCCCGCGCTTGCCCGGTGCCGCCACAGGTGCGGCGCGAACTTTCGCGAGAAATGCTTCGACGTCGCTGTCGGGAGCAACCGGAACCGAGGTTTGTTTGGGGTCTGCCATGGCGGCCATGAAGATAATGCGGATTTGGCCCGCGCAAAGGGAAATCCACATGCCAGGCCTCGGCACTTGCCTTCTGGCCGCGCACTTGGCAATCAGGGCCATGGCTTCGCTTCCCGCCGCAAAGTTCTCGATCGGCCAGGTCGTCCGGCACCGCCTGTTTCCGTTTCGCGGCGTGATTTACGACGTCGATCCGGTATTCAACAACACCGAGGAATGGTGGCAGTCGATTCCGGAGGAAATCCGGCCACGCCGCGACCAGCCCTTCTACCATCTCCTCGCCGAGAACGACGAGACGGAATACGTGGCCTATGTGTCGGAGCAGAATCTGCTGGTCGACGATACCGGTGCGCCGGTGCGGCATCCGCAGGTGCGCGAATATTTCGAGGGCTTCGATTCGAGCAACAAGGCTTACCGCCTGCGTGGCCGGCGGAGCCACTAGGGTTTGACCGCGCGCCAGCCCGGCCGTCACGCCGTCGCCTTTGTCTTCGTGACGGTGCTGCTCGACATGGTGGGCTTCGGCCTCATCATGCCGGTCCTGCCGAAACTCATCGGCGAAGTGAGCGGGCGCGACCTGGCGGGCGCGTCACTGCTCGCCGGCTGGCTGTTCTTCGCCTATGGCGGCATGCAGTTCCTGCTCGGGCCCACGCTTGGAAATCTCTCCGATGCCTATGGCCGGCGGCCCATTCTACTGCTGTCCGTCATGGGACTCGCGGTCGACTATCTGCTGACGGCCTTCGCACCCTCCATGATCTGGCTGTTCATCGGGCGGATTTTCGCTGGCATTTGCGGGGCCTCCTATGTCACCGCCAATGCCTATCTCGCCGACATCACCACACCGGAGAATCGCGCCAAGGCGTTCGGATTGATGGGTGCCGCCTTCGGGCTTGGATTCGTGATCGGCCCGGCGATCGGCGGGCTGCTCGGCCAGTTCGGCTCGCGCGTGCCGTTTTTCGTGGCGGCGGGGATTGCTGGCGCCAATCTGGTCTACGGCTATCTGGTGCTGCCGGAAACGCTGCCGCGCGACCAGCGCCGGCCGTTCTCGCTGGCCCGCGCCAATCCCGTCGGCGCATTGAAGGTTTTCGCCAGTTACCCGGGCGTGCTGCGTCTCGCCACGGTGATGTTCATCTATTTCTTTGCAACCTCGGTCTATCCAGCACTCTGGGCCTTCTGGGGCATCGCGCGCTTCGGCTGGAGCGAGGCGATGATCGGCCTGACACTGGCGGCCTTCGGTCTGGTCACCGCCATCGTGCAGGGCGGACTGACCGGTCCTACCGTCAAATGGCTGGGCGAATACTGGACGGTGGTGTTCGGTCTGGCAATTTCGGTCGGCGTATCTGTCGGCTATGGCGTGGCTCCAGGTCTTATTACCGTGCTCGTGCTGCTGGCCGTCCATGCGCCGGAGGGGTTCGTCCATCCGGCCCTCTCCGCCATCATGTCGAACCAGGCGCCGCCCAATGCGCAAGGGGAGTTGCAGGGCGGCATCGCCAGCCTGCAGAGCATCGGCATGCTGGCGGGCACGGTGATGTACACCCAGGTATTCGGCTATTTCATGCAGGACAACGCTTGGGTGCAATCGCCCAATGTGGGCTTCTTCCTGGCGGCGGTTCTGACGCTGCTGGGGTTGGCGATTTTTTTGCGCGAAGCGAGGTCAAAGTAGAGGACGATGACGACGCCGATTTTCGCCACAAATTGTGGGCAGTTTCGCAAGCGGCGATTAATCCGCCTTGGCGAGACTGGAGCGCATGAGAGTTTTCGCCGCATGTCTTTTCGCCGCGCTGACGGCCGCCCCGGCCTTCTCCGCCAATCTCGTTCCCGGCACCACCTGCCCGGTGTTTCCGCTCGATAGCTGGTGGCATGCCGATGTGAGCGGACTGCCGGTCCATGCGCGGAGCGCTCAGTGGATGTCGCGCATGTCGCCTACCAGCAAACTGCATCCGGATTTCGGGCTATCCTACGGGGCGCAATCGGTGCCTTACGGCATTCCGATCACCATCGTCGACAACACCCATGCGAAAGTGACGGTCGCTTTCACCTATGCCAGTGAAAGCGACCGCGTGGGCTATCCGCTCGGTCCCGATACCAAGGTCGAGGGCGGGCAGTATAATTCGGGCGACCGGCATACGGTCGTCATCAACAAGGATACCTGCCGCCTGTACGAGACCTGGGCGACGCGGCGCGCCGGCGCGAAGTGGAGTGCCGGCAGCGGCGCCACGTGGTTTCTGACACGCTACGGGCTTAGGCGCGATGGCTGGACCTCGTCCGATGCGGCGGGGCTGCCGATCCTGCCCTTGCTGCTGCGCTTCGATGAAGTCGCATCCCGCCGCATCGACCACGCGATCCGCTTTACCACCGATATCACCGACCAGCGATATCTGTGGCCGGCGCGGCATCAGGCGGGAGGCGTCAACAACGCGAATTATCCGCCGATGGGCGCGCGCTTCCGCCTGAAGGCGAGCTACGTCATCGCTCCCTCGCTTCGCGCCGATACCAAAGCGATCCTTCAGGCCATGAAGAAATATGGCCTCGTGCTGGCCGACAACGGGTCCCCCTGGTTTTTCCAAGGCACCGCCGACACGCGCTGGCCCGAGCCGCTGCTCGATCAGCTGAAACAGATTCCGGCCTCGGCCTTCGAGGCGGTCGAGACCTCCAGCCTGATGATATCGCGCGACAGCATGAAGATCAGGACTGTCCCCTAGAATTGCGGCGCGGTTCCTCCTAGAAGTCTGCCGTGCCCCATCCCCTCCCCATCATCATCGATACCGATCCCGGCCAGGACGACGCCGTGGCGATCCTCTTGGCGCTGGCCTCTCCCGAATTCGAGGTCATCGGCATCACCGCGATCGCGGGCAACGTGCCGCTGGCGCTCACCGAGAAGAACGCCCGCAAGATCTGCGAACTGGCGGGACGTCCAGACATCGCGGTTTATGCGGGCGCGGTCCGGCCCCTGGTGCGCGAACTGGTGACGGCCGAGCATGTGCATGGCAAGACCGGTCTCGACGGGCCGGTTCTGCCGGAACCGACCATGCCGCTGCGGAGCCAGCACGGCGTCGACTTCCTGATCGAGACGCTGATGGCGCGCGACGCCGGTACGGTGACGCTCTGCGCGCTCGGGCCTCTCACCAATGTGGCGCTGGCGCTGGCGCGCGAACCGCGCATCGCATCGCGTATCTTGCGCATCGTGGCGATGGGCGGCGGTTTCTTCGAAGGCGGAAATGTGACGCCGGCGGCGGAATTCAACATCTATGTCGATCCGCATGCGGCGCGCGCCGTGCTGGAGGCGGGCATTCCGCTGACGCTCATTCCGCTCGACTGCACCCACCAGGCGCTGACCACCGCGAAACGCGTGGCGCGGTTCCGCCAGATGGGCAATCGCTCGGGGCCGGCGGTGGCCGCACTCCTCGATTTCTTCGAGCGCTTCGACGAGCATAAATACGGCACCGACGGGGGGCCCTTGCACGACCCCTGCGTCATCGCCTGGTTGCTCAAGCCGGACCTGTTCAAGGGCCGCGAGGTGAATGTCTCGATCGAATGCGAGTCGGAGCTGACCATGGGGATGACGGTCATCGACTGGTGGCGCGTCACCGACCGCCCGGTCAACGCGCTGGTCATCCGCACGCTGGATGCGGACGGATTTTTCGAGCTGCTGACGGAACGGATCGGAAGACTGCCATAGAATAAGGGAAGTCCCTCATACGGGCATAGGCCACCAAATACCCATAATAGAAACGGAGGAGGGAAAAAAATATTATTAATTATAAAGCGCGGGACCCGGGGG
>JANNSP010000130.1:0-4359 GCA_031402975.1 Hyphomicrobiales bacterium | reverse complement strand
CTCTCGTCCGACATATCGAGGGGCATCCAGTTGCGCGATGTGCTGAAGGAAGTTGAGCAGGGTGTGTGGAATCTCGTTATTGGTACGCAACTTGTTGCCAAGGGCCATCATTTCCCGCATCTCACTTTGGTGGGCGTCGTCGATGCCGACCTGGCGCTTGAATCGAGCGATCCGCGTGGGGCCGAGCGGACCTGGGCGCTGATGGTGCAGGTGGCCGGCCGATCGGGGCGGGGCGCCCGCCCCGGCAAGGCCCTGGTCCAGACCTATGTGCCGGATCATCCCCTGATGCAGGCGCTGCGCAAAGGCGACCGCGACGGCTATTTCGCCCAGGAGAAACTGATCCGCGAAAATGCCGGGCTACCGCCCTATGGCCGTCTCGCCGCTTTGATCGTTTCAGGCAGCGATGGTATCGACACCGAACGATTCTCGCGCAGCCTGGCGCGGCTCATTCCCAATGCCTCCGGCGTCAGCGTCCTTGGACCGGCGCCCGCGCCCATCGCTTTGGTACGGGGTCGACACCGCTGGCGCTTCCTGGTCAAGACCGGGCGGGCGGTCGATATCCAGGCATTCTTGCGCGAATGGCTGAAGGACGTGAAGCCCAAGGGCTCGCTCAACATTGCCGTCGACGTCGATCCATATAACTTTCTGTAGCTACTGGCGCGCCCTGGCGTTGCGGGCGAGCGCCAGCAGCGTCCGGTTGGCGATGGCGTCGGCCAAGGCCGGATACTGGCGCATCTGCAGCACCGAGGCGGACAGTGTCGAACCGGCCGACAGGAGCGATTGCATGTCCCACACCCGGAGCTGGTTCTGGATGGTGGACTGGCGCTTGAAAAATATCGGCGGCTTGGCGGAGCGCAGCACCTGATCCGCGCGCTGCCCCCGGTCGATCTCCACTTTCAACCCTTGCAACCGGGCCGCGTGCTGGAGCGCCAGAGTCACCAGCCGCGAGGCATCTTCGCCAGAGGCGGTGAGGGACGAAAAGTAGCGGTCGGCAGTGGCCCCGTCGCCGGTGAACACCGCATCGAGCAGATCGTCGGCGCGGATGTCCGAGGCATCGCCGCAGATCGCCTCGACATCCTCGAGCCGCACCACTTTGGCGCCCAGGCAATAGAGCGCCAGCTTCTCCAGTTCCTGGCCCGACAGCGCCCGGTCGGCCCCCAGCAACTCGCCCAGCCTCGTACGGGCGTCGGGCTCGATTGTCAGCCGGTTGGCGGCCAGAACCTGTCCGATCAATTCCTGTATCTGGTTGTCGTCCGCCTCGTAGACCGGAACGATCGCGGCGCGCGGGGATTTTTCGAAAAGCGCCCTGAGCTTCGAGGCTTTCGACAGCGCGTCGGCCTCGGCCACGACCAGGCTGCCTTTGTTAGCGTGAAGCAGGAGCGGCTCGATACTTTTATGGAAATGATCGCCCGCATGGGTGACCCAGACGACGCGGTCGCCGCCCATCATCGACAGCGCGCCGACCTCGTCGGCCAGACGGCCGGGGTCGGACCCCAGCGCCGCATCGTCGAGTTCCACCACGTTGAAAGGATCATCGAGGCTGCCGGCAAAGCGTTTCACCGCCTTCTTGGCCAGATCGCGCACCGCTCCGGCATCGCTGCCATGAATCAGGATCGCGGCCAAGCCCGGAGGTGGCCGCTTCAGTAGCGCTTCGAAACCTTCGGTTTTTATGACGGACAATGCAACATCCCCCACCCCCGCCCTGCGGGCGGACCCTCCCCGCAACGGGGGAGGGAAAGTGCTGAGTGGCTCATCCCTCGCGCGAGGCGAAATAGGCGGCCAGTCTTGTCCTTATGTCCTGGCTCACTTCGTGGGCGGCGCGTTCTATGGCGTTGGTTTCGGCCTGCATGTCGGCGAAGGGCTGGCGCACCAGGTCGTAGGAGACATTGGAGAAGGTGCGGCCTTTGGTCAGCGTGCCTTCGCCGCGCTGGCCGGTCAGTTCGTAAGCGACCGTCACCTGGGCGGATTTCCGCGTCGTGGCGGGCAGCGGCTTGTCGATCACGTCGGATTTCTTGAATTCGGACGTGAGCACGAGGCTATAACGGTCCTCGGCCGCCGTGCCGGCCGGACGCATGGTCGAGAGCAGATCGTTGCGGATGATCTGGGTCAGCCGGTCCTGCGCTTCGGGGATCGACACCGCCGCCATCGACGTCACCACGCCCCGGCTGTCATTGGCGGTGCCATAAAGCGGCCGGTAGCCGCAGCCGGCGAGCGGCAGCAGTCCCAGTAACAGCAGGCGGCGGCGGTTAAGCATGCTCATCCCACGATATTGACGATGCGGTCGGGCACCACGATGACCTTCTTCGGAAGCCTGCCATCAAGTGCTCGCCTGACGCTGTCCAGCCGAAGCACGATCGCCTCAACTTCTGCCTTTTCCATCCCCTTGGCAAGCCGCACCTCGTCGCGGCGCTTGCCGTTGACCTGCACCGCGATGGTGACTTCATCGTCGGCGATCAGGGCCGGATCGGCCACAGGCCAGGGCGTTTCGACGACCGGCGTCACGTGACCCAAAACCTGCCAGCATTCCTCCGCCAGATGCGGCATCATGGGGGCAAACATCAAGACCATGATCTCGGCCGCCTCGCGCAGCGCGCGGCGCATGGGCGGGGCGCGGTCATCCGACTGCAACGCTGAGGTCAGCGCATTGGCCAGTTCGTAAATCCGGGCGATAGACCGGTTGAAGCGCAAACCGTTGAGGTCGCCCGTCACCGCGTGCAAGGCCTTGTGGGCGGCGCGGCGGAGCGTCAGCGCCTCGCCGGTGGCCGGCAACGGGCCTCCCGCCTCGCCGTGCTCCAGCGCATCATGCACCAGCCGCCACAGCCGCTGGGTAAAGCGCCAGGCGCCTTCGACGCCCGATTCGGTCCATTCGATGTCGCGTTCGGGCGGCGTGTCGGAGAGCATGAACCAGCGCGCCGTGTCGGCCCCGTAGCGCTCGAGGATGGCCTCGGGATCGATGACGTTGCGCTTGGATTTCGACATTTTCTCGACGCCGCCGATGGTCAGCACCTCGCCGGTCCTGGCATGGAACCACCGGCCATCGCGGAGTTCGGCATCCGCCGGAAAAATCCATTCGCCCGCCTCCGTCCGGTAGGTCTCGTGGATGACCATGCCTTGGGTGAACAGGCTGGCGAAGGGTTCGTCCACAGCGAAATGCCCGGTGCGCTTCATCGCCCTCGAATAGAAGCGCGAATAAAGGAGATGCAGGATGGCGTGCTCGACGCCGCCGATATACTGGTCGACCGGCATCCAGTACTTCGCCGCGTCTTCCGTCACCGGCACGTCAGAGTGCGGCGAGCAGAAGCGCGCGAAATACCAGCTTGAATCGACGAACGTGTCGAAGGTATCGGTCTCGCGCCGCGCGGCACGACCGCATCTGGGACACGCGACATGCTTCCAGGTGGGGTGATGTTCGAGCGGGTTTCCGGGCTTGTCGAACGTAACATCCTCGGGAAGTATGACCGGCAGATCCTGTTTCGGCACCGGTACGATTCCGCACTTCCCGCAATGTATGGCCGGGATCGGGCAGCCCCAATAACGCTGGCGCGACACGCCCCAGTCGCGCAGGCGGAAATTCACCCGCCGTTCGCCGATGCCCATGGCTTCCATGCGCCGCGCCACGTCTTCCTTGGCCTGCGGCACGGTCATACCGTTGAGGAAATCGGAATTGATCAGCACCGCCTGGTCGCCTTCCTTCTCCAGGAACGGCTCGTCGCCGATTGCGAAAATCGCGGCATCGGCGTCCTTCGGTGCTACCACCGGTATGACCGGCAGGCCATACTTGCGGGCGAATTCGATATCGCGCTGGTCATGGGCAGGACAGCCGAAGAGTGCTCCCTCGCCATAGCCCGACAGCACGAAATTGGCGGCATAGACCGGAAGTCGCACGCCGTCGCGGAACGGATGGCGGGCATAGACCGGCAGCAGGTAACCCTGCTTCTCGGCCCGCTCGATCGTCTCCTCGCTCGTTCCAAGTGCTGCCACCTCGCGGCGGAACTGGGCCAGCCCCGGATCGGTCTCGGCGTATTTCCGCGCCAGGTCGTGGTCGGCGGAAACGGCGCAGAAGCTGGCTCCGAAGATCGTGTCGTGGCGGGTGGTATAGACCGTGAGCCGTTCGTCCAGAGCCGCGCCCTTCTCGTCCTCCAGCGCGAACGAAAACCGCAAACCCTCCGAGCGCCCGATCCAGTTCCTTTGCATCAACCGCACCTTTTCCGGCCAGCGGTCAAGCGTGTCGAGGGCCTCAAGCAACTCCTCGGAGTAGTCGGTAATCTTGAGAAACCACTGGGCCAGCTCGCGCTTCTCGACCAAAGCGTTCGAGCGCCAGCCGCGGCCGTCGATCACCTGCTCGTTGGCCAGAACCGT
>JANNSP010000129.1:0-8486 GCA_031402975.1 Hyphomicrobiales bacterium | reverse complement strand
AACTCGAAGGCGTTCTTCACTCCCATCTCCAGCGCCATCTGGCGGATGTTGTTGCCGTAGTCGAGCACCGGCACGCCCTGGTGATGATAATCGAGCATCGCCTCGACATGCAGTTTCATCGATTGCATGGCGGCGGCCTTGACACTTTGCGGATCGGACACGCGCTTCTCCTCCCACTGCGCCAGCGTCCAGCCGGCCGGGAGATAGCCATTCACCGGATCATGCGCCGAAGTCTGGTCGGTCACGGCATCGGGCCTGATGCCGCGTTTGACAAACTCGGGCAACAGCTCCGCCGCGTTGCCGAGCAATCCGACGGACACCGGCTTTCCCGCTTTGTGCGAACGCCCGATCAGTTCCAGCGCATCGTCGATGCTCGCTGCCTGCGTATCGAGATAGCGCGTCTTCAGCCGCATCTCGATCCGGCTCGGCTGGCATTCGATGGCGACCATCGAGGCGCCGGCCATCGTCGCCGCCAAGGGCTGCGCGCCGCCCATGCCGCCAAGCCCCGCCGTCAGGAACCATTTGCCCTTGAGATTGCCGCCGTAGTGTTTGCGGCCCACTTCGGCGAAGGTTTCGTAGGTGCCCTGAACGATGCCCTGCGTGCCGATATAGATCCACGAGCCCGCCGTCATCTGGCCGTACATCATCAGGCCCTTTTTATCGAGGGCGTTGAAATGGTCCCAGGTGCCCCAGTGCGGCACCAGGTTGGAATTGGCGATGAGCACGCGCGGCGCATCCTTGTGGGTGCGGAAAATTCCGACAGGCTTTCCCGACTGCACCAGCAGCGTCTCGTCGTCGCCCAGCGATCGGAGGCTGGCGACGATCCGGTCATAGGCCTCCCAGTTCCGCGCGGCGCGGCCGATGCCGCCATAGACCACGAGCTCCTCGGGGCGCTCGGCGACGCCTGGGTCGAGATTATTCATCAGCATACGGAGCGGTGCCTCGGTCAGCCACGACCTGGCGCTGATCTCAGAGCCGGTCGGCGATTTGATATGTCTCGAATTGTCGCGGCGCGGGTCCATCTGGTGACTCCTATTGCGAAAGCCTGCCCTCGGCGCTGGTCTTGTAGCGGCTGTGAAGGGCATAGCGGCTGGCGGGATAGAGGAGCAGAGCCACGGTGACGACATGGCCCTTGCTCCAGGACCGGCGGTGAAGGGAGAGGCAGGGTTCGCTCGGTTCGATCTCGAGCAACCGGCGTTGATGCGGATCGGGCATCACCGCTTCGACCGTGTGTTCGAGTTCATCGACCGGCACCATGCGGATGAGATAGCTTGTCGGCGTGATCTCGGTGAAATTCTGGCTGAGAAAATCCGGCGCCATGGTGGGATTGACATAGCGGTCCTCGAGCTGCACCGGCTGTCCGTTCTCCGAATGCACCAAACGGATGTGAAACAGCGGCGAGGCTGAGTCCAGTTCAAACTGCTCGGTCATCACCGCGCCAGAGATGACTTCGCGCGCGCTGTCGAGGCGGGCGGAATGGACGTGGCCGCGGAGTTGAATCTCATCGGCGATGTTGCGCAGTTCGACGAGGCTCGACCGCGCCGGCATGGTCTTGACGAAGGTGCCGACGCCGGGAACGCGCGCCAGATAGCCGTCGGCGGAAAGCTCGCGCAGCGCCCGGTTAGCGGTCATCCGGCTGATGCCGAAACTCTCGACGAGCTCGTTCTCGGAGGGAACGCGTTGCCCTGGCGCCCAATCGCCGGAGCGGATGTGGCCCAGGATGTGATCCTTCACTTGGGCGTAGAGCGGTTGCGCGCCGTTGATCACAGGCTTCCCCTCGCGAGGACGCCGTTCTGGATCACCGCAGACAACGGGTTGAAGCCCAGCGGATAGGAGAGGTCACCCGGCCGCGCCGTATCCCAGATGGCCAGATCGGCTTTCATTCCACGAGCGATGATGCCGCGATCCTTGAGGCCGAGCGCGCTCGCGGCATTGGCGGTGACGCCCAGCAGCGCTTCTTCCGGGGTCAGGCCGAACAGCACGCAAGCCATGTTCATGGTGGTCAGGATTGAATGCACCGGCGAGGAACCGGGGTTGAGATCGGTTGCAATGGCGATCGGCACCTTGTGGGCGCGGAGTGCCGCCACCGGTGGCGCCTGCTTCTCGCGGAGATAGTAGAACGCGCCCGGCAGCAGCACCGCGACCGTGCCCGAGGCGGCGATGGCGGCAACGCCCTCCTCGTCGAGATACTCAATATGATCGACGGAAAGCGCCCCGTGGCGGGCGGCCATCCTGGCTCCGCCCAGATTGGAGAGCTGCTCGGCATGGAGCTTCACCGGAAGGTTGTGGCGTTTCGCAGCCGCGAAGACGGTTTCGGTTTCGGCCACCGAGAAGGCGATCGACTCGCAAAAGGCGTCGACCGCATCGGCCAGACCCTCCGCCGCCACGGCCGGAAGGGCCTCGTCGCAGACCATCCTCACATAGGCGCCATGGTCGTCCCGGTATTCGGGCGGGAAGGTATGGGCACCGAGGTAGGTGGTTCTGACAGTGACCGGCCGGGACCGGCCGATCATCCGCGCGACGCGCAGCATCCGAAGTTCGGTTTCGACGTCGAGACCGTAGCCGGACTTGATCTCGATCGTGGTCACGCCTTCCGACATCAATGTATCGACTCGCTTTAAACAGGAGTCGAGAAGCTGCTTTTCCGTGGCAGCTCTAGTTGCCCTTACTGTCGAGGCGATGCCACCTCCTGCCATTGCAATTTCCGCATAGCTCACGCCGTTCAGGCGCTGCTCGAACTCCTCCGCCCGGTTTCCCCCATAGACCACGTGGGTATGGCAGTCGATGAGCCCCGGCGTCACCAAACGGCTCCCAATGTCTATCGTTTTGTCAGCTTTTGGCGCCATTTCGCGATGGCCAACCCACGCAATTTCGCTCCCAACGATGAGCACTGCGGCGTCCTCGACCAGGCCGTAGCCGCCGCTCATCGCCGCCAGTTTGAGATTTGTAAGGAGCATCAGATTCCACTTGTATAAGGTTGTCTATACAGTATACTGCGAGCGATGGAAAGCACCAAATTGCACTTTTCCTCGGCCCTCACCGGTGTCGGCTGGCAAAGCGATGTGTGCGTCGAAATCGACCCGTCGGGGACCATTGCAAACGTTTCGGCAAACACCCAGGATGGCCATCATATCAATGGCATAGCCATTCCCGCCATGGCCAATGTGCACTCCCATGCGCATCAACGCCTGATGGCCGGACTGGCGGAAGTAGCGGGTCCCGGCGCCGACAGCTTCTGGACCTGGCGCGAAGCCATGTATGGGTTCGCCCTCCAGCTCGGTCCTGAGGACCTCGAAGCCGTCGCCGCCCAGCTCTATATCGAAATGCTCAAAAGCGGCTTCTCCGCCGTCGGCGAATTCCAGTATCTCCACCACCAACCCGATGGAATTCCTTACGAAAATCCAGCCGAGATGTCGCTACGCTGCATTGCAGCAGCAGAGAGTGCAGGTATCGGCATCACGATTCTCCCCAGTCTATACAGCTTCGGCGGTTTCGGCGGTCAGGATTCCACCCCGGCCCAGCGGCGCTTTGTCAACACTCCCGACAACTACTTGAAAATCCACGAAGTTTTGCGCAAGACCTGCGAGCAACCTATGCGCTTTCTTGGCATCTCTCCGCACAGTCTGAGAGCGGTCACACTGCCGGTTCTGAACCACGTCCTGCAAGGCATTGACCCCTTGTCGGTGGTTCACATTCATGTGGCCGAACAGGTCAAGGAAGTCGCCGACTGCCTCGCCTGGAGCGACCGGTGCCCGGTCGAATACCTTCTCGAAAACCTAGATATATCAAGCCGTTGGTGCCTGATCCACGCCACTCACATGACCGATGCCGAGACCTTGGCACTAGCGGCGACGGGAGCGGTCGCGGGGCTTTGTCCAACCACCGAGGCCAATCTCGGCGACGGCATCTTCCCCGCCAGTCGCTTCCTTGCGGCCGGGGGCTCCATCGCCATCGGCTCCGACAGCCAGATTACGGTGTCCCCCGCAGAAGACCTCCGCATGCTCGAATATTCCCAACGATTGCGGGACCTTACACGGAACGCGTTGGCCGGAGGGCCGGGCCGGTCGACGGGCCGTACCCTGTTCGACAAGGCGCTCAAGGGCGGTGCCCAGGCATTGGGCCAGCCCATCGGCGCCATCGAAAAGGGATACCGCGCCGACATCGCCGTCCTCGACGGAGACCATCCCTCGCTCATCGGGCGCGTTGGCGATAACGTGCTGGATTCATGGATCTTTTCCGGTGGCAACGCGTGCGTGAAAGACATGATTGTCGGCGGCCGGCATGTAATCAAGGACCGTCACCATGCCCATGAAGAGACGCTAACCCATGCTTTCCGCCAAACCGTGAAGCGGCTCACATGACAATTACCATTGGCGCTCAACCACTTACGCTTGCCGACATACGCTCTGCCCTGGCGGGGCCGGTCAGTGTCACGATCACCGGCGAGGCCCGGAGCCGCATCGCCCGCAGCGCCCAAACAGTGGCGCGGCTGCTCAAGACCGGCGATGCCATCTATGGGGTCAACACCGGTTTCGGCAAGCTGGCCAAGACCCGCATCGCCGATGCCGACCTGTCGCAGCTGCAGATCAACATCGTCCGCTCCCACGCGGCGGGCGTCGGCGCCCCCCTCGATCCAAGCGTCGTGCGGCTGATTATTCTCTTGAAGATCAATGCGTTATCGCAGGGCGCGTCGGGCATTTCGACGGCGGTCATCGACCTGCTTTTAGCCATGATCAATGTGGATGTCCTGCCGGTGCTGCCGGGCCAGGGCTCGGTCGGCGCTTCGGGCGATCTGGCACCGCTGGCGCATCTGAGCCTGGTGCTGATCGGAGAAGGCGAGGCAGTGGTCAACAACCATCGCGTCACCGGCGCGAAAGCGTTGATGTTGCTTGGAAAAAACCCCGCGGCACTAGGCCCGAAAGAAGGCCTGGCCTTGCTCAACGGAACCCAGGTTTCAACCGCGCTGGCGCTGTCGGGCCTCGTCGCGGCGGAGTGCAATGCCGCAGCCGCTATCGTCGCCGGCGCCATGTCGGTTGACGCCATCATGGGTTCGGATACGCCGTTCGATCCCCGCATTCATAACCTCCGCCCCCATCCGGGCCAGATCGCCGCCGCCGGCCATTATCGTAGGTTATTGATAGGAAGCGAGATTCGCGCCTCCCATCTCACGGGAGACGACCGGGTGCAGGACCCCTATTCCTTCCGCTGCCAGCCGCAGGTCATGGGTGCCTGCCTCGACATACTCGCCAATGCGGCGCGCACCCTGATGATCGAGGCCAACAGCGTCACCGACAATCCCTTGGTCTTCGCCGAGGACGGCGCGGTGTTGTCGGGCGGGAATTTCCATGCGGAACCAGTGGCTTTCGCGGCCGACATCATCGCCATGGCCTTGGCCGAGATGGGCTCGCTCAGCGAACGGCGGATCGCCGCGTTGATCGATTCGACCATTTCGATGCTGCCGCCGTTTCTTATCCGCAACCCGGGGCTGAACTCCGGCTTCATGATCCCGCAATGCACCGCCGCGGCATTGATGAGCGAAAACAAGCAGATGGCTCATCCCGCCTCGATCGATTCAGCGCCCACCTCAGCCAACCAGGAAGATCACGTGTCGATGGCAACCCATGGCGCGCGGCGGCTAGGCCCGATGAACGAAAATCTGGCGCGGATCGTGGCGATAGAACTGATGGCGGCGGCGGAAGGGATTGATTTCAGGCGGCCTCTCGTTTCTTCGGCGCTACTCGAGGACGCTTACAAGTTGGTACGATCGAAGGCGGCAAAACGCGATCTCGACAGGGAATTTTCAACCGATATCGAAGCCGTGGCGCAAATGATCGAGGCAGAATTGTTCCGCGGCTTCGTGCCGTCTCCGCTCAAGGATTGCGGCATCGCGTAAGACCCCCGCGCAGTTACGGCGCGGGGGCTCGCTAGGGCTCGGCCCGTTATTGCATCGCTACATTGTCGAATAGGCCCTGCTGACAGAAGCCCATGAATTCTTCTGACGTCATGAGGCCTTCATTCGCAGGCTTGACTTCGCTGCCGGAAATGGCTTTGGCGAAGGGCGACGCTTCTTCCGCCGCGAGGTTGCCGTCGCCGTTCATATCGGCCTTGACCATAATCGCCGTACATTCTTCCGGCGTCATCGTCGTGGCCGCCGAGACTCCGCTTGTCATTGCCGCAAGCATGGCTGCAAGTGCAGCGATTTTAAGCATGTTCATTGTGTTTTACTCCTGAAGATATGGGGAAATTATCTGTGCCGTATGTCAGCAACTCGCGCTCAACCGGATAGTTCCCAGTAGGTTCCCTTAAACTACTGCATGAATCGCGTGCAGGCTAAACAGACGAGCCTCACCCATCGGATTCGGCGTGCGATTCCTTCAATACCTGGGCGTAAACATTGATCACCAGGGCCGCCAAGAGGATCAGTCCTCGAATGAGGATTTTCAGGAAACTGTCGATCTGGATGTGGTCGAGGCCGTTGTTGAGGACACCGAGCACCAGCAACCCGATGATGGTGTTGCCAATGCCGCCCCGGCCGCCGAACAGGCTGGTGCCGCCCACAACCACCGCCGCGATGGCGTCCAGCAAAAAGGTATCGAATTGATTTTGCTGGGCCGAGCCGAAATAAGCAACGCCCAGCATCCCCGCGAGGCCCGAACACAGCGCCGAAATGATCATGACCGAGGCAATGATCGCCTTGACGTTGACACCGGAATATTCCGCCGCCTCGCGGTTGCCGCCCACCATGTACACGTATCTGCCGAAGCGGGTGTAGGTGAGAACGAAATGCGCGGTGGCCAGCAGAAGGACGCAGACGATGATGGTCCAGCGGATGCCGAAGATCGAGGTGGAGCCCAGAAAGGTAATGAAATCAGGATAGGAATAGGCAATCTGTCCGCGCACCAGGAGAGCCGAGACGCCGTTGGCGATCTGCATCATGGCAAGCGTCATGATGAAGGAGGGAATGCCGACCCGGGTGACGCCGAATGCGGTGATGAGGCCGAAAGCGAAGGCGCTGAGCAGCGTCAACACGATGGCGATGATGCCGTTGAGCGGCAGATTGGCAATGTTCACGTATTCGGGCTGGAGAGTGAAATAGGCGACCGTGATGCCCACCGCATTGGCGATGGCCGCGACCGAAAGATCGATCTCGGCGGTGAGGATGACGAAGGTGAGGCCCACCGCGATGATGCCGGTGATCGACACCTGGGAGAGAATGTTCACGCCATTTCCGACGGTTAGAAAGGACGGGCTGGCGACCGAGAAAAACACGATGAGGGCCAGAAGTGTGAAGACGGGCGCGATATTGCGCAGTTGATCGGTCAGGAACCGCTTGATCCCGCCACCCGCCTTTACCGTCATATCCGCAGTACTCATCGTCTCTCCCTACGCCGCCGCCAGCAAATCCGACTTCTCGATATGGCCGGTCGAGAACTCACGCGCCGGAGTCCCACGTTTCATCACCGTGATGCGATCCGCAAGGGTCAATATCGTCTCGGGCTCTGTCGAAAGCACCAGAATGGCAACACCCTTGTCGCGCAGTGTCTTGATGATGCGGATCACATCTTCCTTGGCCCCCACATCCATGCCGCGCGTCGGTTCCGAGAGAATAAGGACTTTTGGCAAATGGGTCAGCCATTTGGCCAGCGCCACTTTCTGCTGATTGCCGCCAGAAAGAGAGCCCAAAAGAATATTCGGTTTTGGCGGCTTGATCTGCAGGTCCTTGATATGGTCACGGGTGATGGATTTTTCTGTTTCGGGCTTCAGCAGGATGCGGTGGATGCGGCCCAGGATGGCGATCGACACGTTCTTGAACATCGGCTCGGAGCGGAACAGCATGAGCCTCCGATTTTCCGGCAGATAGGCAATGCCGGCGCGCCGCGCGGCCGAGGTCGATCTAAGGCGAACTGGCTTGCCTTCAATCGCCACACTCCCGCCTTGCAGCGGCAGCTTGCCGAACAAAGCGCGCGCGAGCTCGATCTGGCCGCAGCCCATGAAGCCATAAACGCCGGTGATTTCGCCGGCACGAAGCGAGATCGAGAAATTCGACATCGACTTGCCATAGCTGGCATTGCTTACCTGCAGGACCACGGGACGCGCGTCGTCACCTCGCAATTCGGTGTGTTCGCCCATATGCAATTCGGCGGAGCGCCTGCCGATCATGTGGCCGATGACGGCATCCTTGGTGAGTTTCGCCGTGTCCTCAGTCACCACCTTGTGGCCGTTGCGGAACACCGTGATGCGGTCCGAAATCGCCATCACGTCGTCGAGGAAATGCGAGATGAAGATGATGCTCCGGCCTTCGGAGCGGAGGCGACTCAACACGTCGAACAGGCGCTTCACTTCAGGCGGCGACAGAGCCGAGGTCGGCTCGTCGAGGATGATCATGCGGGCGCCTGAAAACAAAACGCGAGAGAGTTCAACGAGTTGCTGCAGGCCGACCGGCAAGGCTCCCATCCGGGTCGAGGGATCGATATCGAGGCCGAGGC
>JANNSP010000128.1:0-6348 GCA_031402975.1 Hyphomicrobiales bacterium | reverse complement strand
ATTAAAGCCGCCATGTCGGGGAAACTGGCGCCCGAGATGCGCGAAACCTTCCTGGGCAATGCGAAGATTCTGGAGATTTTCAACATCACCAAGACCGGCAAGGTGGCGGGTTGCCAGGTGACCGAAGGCAACGTGCAGCGCGGCGCCAAGGTGCGATTGATCCGCGACAATGTGGTGATCCACGAAGGGACGCTGTCGACGTTGAAGCGCTTCAAGGACGAAGTGAAGGAAGTCCAGGCCGGCCAGGAATGCGGCATGGCCTTCGAGGGCTACCAGGACATGCGGGCGGGCGACGTCATCGAATGCTTCCGGGTGGAGCGGATCGAACGCAAGCTGGCGTGAGGAGCGAATGGCGAGTGGCGAATAGCGAATGGGGAAGTTCAGCAACCCCGCCGGCCCGTCGCAGCGCCAGCTTCGCGCCGGCGAACTGATCCGTCATGCGCTGGCGGAGATTTTCCTGCGCGGCGAAACCGGTGACCCCGAGCTTGAGCGGCTGACGCCGAGCGTGGTCGAGGTGCAGATGTCGCCCGATCTCAAGATCGCCACGGCTTTCGCGCGGACGATCCTGGCTGGCAAGGAGCAGCTCCTGCTGGAGGCGCTCAATCGCAACCGCAAGTATATCCGCGGACTGGCGGCGAAGAAGCTCGACATGAAGTTCACGCCTGAGATCAGGTTTCGGATCGATACTGCTTTGGATTATGTCGGCAAGATCGAGGAAATTTTGCGCAGTCCGGAAGTGGCGCGGGATTTGAAGCGCGAGGATTGACGGGGAGCGATTGTCAGCATATGATTTCATTGTAATCATTTGTAAACAGGTGCCTGATGAGCAAAACCATGATTTCGGCCCGTATTCCGGAAAAACTCGGTGAGGAGCTGGAGGCGCTGTCGGAAGCGACCCGGAGGTCAAAGGCATTCCTAGTAACCGAGGCGTTAGAGGAATTTGTCCAACGGCGGGCTTTGCTTGCCAGGCAGATTGACGAGGCCGTGCGGGAGGCCGATGAATCGGGCGAGTGGATTTCCCACGAAAAGATGAAAGCCTGGATGCTGTCGCTGGGGACGCCCAATGAGTTGCCTCCTCCTGAGCCCGATATTCACAAGAAGCGTCCGTGAGGCTCGTCTGGTCGGAAGCCTCCCAGGCCGACTTGCTGGCCATTCACCGCTATATTGACGCACGAAATCCCGCCGCCGCCCAGAAAGTGATGCAGGCTATCGAGACCGCAGCGCAGAGGCTGACAGTGTTTCCACAACTTGGCCGTCCGAGCGACCGCTCTGACATCCGCCTGCTGCAAGTGCCGGGACATCCTTATCTGCTCCCGTATCGTGTGGCCAATTACGAGATCGAAATAATTGCTGTCGTTGACGAACGTTTGGAACGTCCGCGCGAGTGGTTGTGAAAAAGCGGGGCGTGCCGGTCCATGGCTGGGTGGCGCTGGACAAGCCTTATGGCATGGGCTCGACCCAGGCGCTGGCCAAGGTGCGCTGGCTATTCAATGCCGAAAAGGCGGGGCATGGCGGGACGCTCGATCCCTTGGCGACCGGGTTGCTGCCGATTGCGCTGGGCGAGGCGACCAAGACCGTGCAATGGGCGATGGAGGGGCGGAAGGTCTATCGCTTCACCGTGGCCTGGGGGGAAGAACGCAATACCGACGATCTGGAAGGTGTTGTTACCACGCAATCTGCGGATAGACCAAAACGACTTGATATCGAGGCGATACTAAATCAATTTCAAGGAGATATTTCGCAGACTCCACCGGCCTATTCGGCCATCCGCATTGGCGGCGAGCGGTCGTATGACCTCGCCCGGGCGGGCGTCGAGGTGGCGATGGAACCGCGGGCGGTCACCATCGAAAAGCTGGTTCTTGCAGACATGCCGGACCCCGATCACGCGGTGTTCGAGGTGACCTGCGGCAAGGGCACTTATGTGCGCGCCCTGGCTCGCGACATGGGGCGGATGCTGGGCTGCTTCGGTCACATTTCCGCGCTCCGCCGCATCACCGTGGGCGCGCTTCGCGAGGAGCATATGATTTCGCTGGAAAAGCTTGAGGAATTGCGCCATAAGGCGCCCGGCGATAATGCCATGAACGGGGTTCTCCGCCCGCTCGAGACCATGCTGGACGGCATCCCGGCATTGGCCGTGAGAGACGCGGAAGCCCAGCGCCTGAGACAGGGACAGTCAGTCCTGCTCAGAGGTGCGAACGCTCCCATAGCGCAAGATTGGGTACTGGTGACCTGGGACACAAAGCCCCTCGGCATCTGCACGATCGAGCAGGGATCGCTCAAGCCGAAGCGCCTGTTCAACCTGTAACTTTTTGGAGATGGCCGAATGACCATGACCGCGGAGCGCAAGGTTGCGCTCGTCAAAGACTATGCCACGAAAACCGGGGATACCGGTTCGCCCGAAGTTCAGGTCGCAATCCTGACCGAGCGCATCAACGGGCTCACCGATCATTTCAAAGCCCACAAGAAGGACAACCATTCGCGCCGGGGCCTGCTCACCATGGTGAGCCGGCGGCGCTCGCTCCTCGACTATCTGAAGTCGAAGGACGAGGGCCGTTACCAGGCGCTGATCAAACGCCTCGAAATCCGCCGCTAGCGGCTGTCGGAGCCAAATACGAGCGGGCGGATCACCGTTTTCTCCGCCCGCGTCCCCGGTTACGGGTTCCGGCAATAGGGCCGGGCCTGGTCAAGCCCAAAGGGGATGCCGTCCACGATGTAGGTGAACGCTTTTTCAAGCGGCGGCGAAGGGCAACAAGGATAGAGACTATGTTCAATATCGACGTCGAAGAACTCGACTGGGGCGGCAAGCGTCTCAGGCTCGAAACCGGGCGCATGGCCCGTCAGGCCGATGGCGCCGTCTTGGTGACCTATGGCGAAACAACCGTGCTGGCGACCGCAGTCGCTGCACGTGTCGAGAAGCCGGGGATCGATTTTTTCCCGCTCACCGTCAACTACCAGGAAAAGACCTTCGCGGCCGGCAAGATCCCCGGCGGCTATTTCAAGCGCGAGGGACGCCCCACGGAAAAAGAAACGCTGGTATCGCGTTTGATCGACCGGCCGATCCGGCCGCTGTTCGTCGAGGGCTTTCGCAACGAGACGCAGGTCATCACCACGGTGCTCTCCTACGATCTCGAAAATGACGGCGACATCGTTGCCATGATCGGCGCCTCGGCGGCGCTGACGATTTCCGGCATTCCGTTCATGGGACCGATCGGCGGCGCTAGGGTCGGCGTGATCGAGGGTGAGTATGTGCTGAACCCGACCCAGGAGCAGATGAAGACGTCCGACCTCGACCTCATCGTCGCTGGAACGCAGGATGCGGTGCTGATGGTCGAGTCGGAAGCCAAGGAGCTTTCGGAAGAGATGATGCTGGGCGCGGTCATGTTCGGTCATGCCGGTTTCCAGCCGGTGATCGAGGCGATCATCCGTCTGGCCGAGCGCTCGTCGCGCGCTCCCCGCGCATTCACTCCGCCCGACGAAGCGAAGCTCGACACGCTGGTCAAGGGCCTGGCGGAATCGCAAGTGCGTTCGGCTTACGCGATCGTCCGCAAGGAAGAGCGCGTCGAAGCGCTGGCCAAGGCCAAGGACGGTGTCCTTTCGGCGCTGACCGGCGAGGGCAAGATGGATGCGCCCACGCCGCAGAAGGTGGGCAACGCGTTCAAGCATCTCGAAAAACATGTGGTGCGGAATTCGATCCTCGACACCGGGCTCCGCATCGACGGACGCGACACCAAGACGGTGCGCCAGATCGTGGCGGAAGCGAGCGTGCTGCCCCGCACTCACGGTTCGGCGCTGTTCACGCGCGGTGAAACCCAGGCGTTGGTGGTGACGACACTCGGCACCGGCGAGGACGAGCAATATGTCGACTCGCTCGACGGCACCTACAAGGCGACCTTCATGCTGCATTACAACTTCCCGCCCTTCTCGGTCGGCGAAGTGGGGCGGCTTGGCGGCGCAGGGAGGCGCGAGATCGGCCATGGCAAGCTCGCCTGGCGGGCGATCCATCCGATGCTGCCGCCCGCCGACCAGTTCCCCTATACGATCCGCGTCGTCTCGGAAGTGACCGAGTCGAACGGCTCGTCGTCGATGGCGACGGTGTGCGGCTCTTCGCTGGCTTTGATGGACGCGGGTGTGCCGCTCAAGGCGCCGGTGGCGGGTATTGCCATGGGGCTCATCAAGGAAGGCGAGCGCTTTGCCGTGCTGTCCGATATTCTCGGCGACGAGGATCACCTGGGCGACATGGACTTCAAGGTCGCCGGCACGTCGAATGGCGTGACCGCGCTGCAGATGGACATCAAGATCACCGGCATCACCGAGGAGATCATGAAGGTCGCTCTGTGGCAGGCGCGCGATGGTCGCATGCATATTCTGGAGAAGATGGCGGAGGCGCTGGAGAAGGCGCGTCCGGGTCTGGGCGAGCATGCGCCGCGCATCGAAACGCTGAAAATCCCCACCGACAAGATCCGCGAAGTGATCGGCACCGGCGGCAAGGTGATCCGCGAGATCGTGGAAAAGACCGGCGCCAAGATCGACATCCAGGACGATGGCACGATCAAGGTGGCGTCCGCCTCGGGCACGGCCATCGCCGCGGCGCTCAAATGGATCAAGTCGATCGTGTCGGAGCCGGAAGTGGGCGAGATCTATGACGGCAAGGTGGTCAAGGTCGTCGATTTCGGCGCCTTCATCAACTTCTTCGGCGCCAAGGACGGATTGGTCCATGTCTCCGAACTGGCGGCGCGCCGGGTCAACAAGGTCTCCGATGTCGTCAACGAGGGCGACGCGGTGAAGGTCAAGCTGCTCGGCTTCGACAATCGCGGCAAGGTGCGCCTGTCGATGAAGCAGGTGGACCAGGCGACGGGCGAGGACCTGTCGAAGAAGCAGGCGGCGGAGGAACCGCTATCGGCCGACGCCGACGCGTGAGATTGATCCGTTGACGGACTGATTGGGCCTGCGGAAAGCGATTTCCGCGGCCTTTTCATTGAGTGTGTAATGTGGAGCTTGCAAAAACCCGTTCCACTTGACATATTGCCGGTAATATGAAACTTGTTCTCGATACGAATGTCGTGGTTGCTGGATTTCGTAGTCCGGCGGGAGCCTCGGCTGAAATCATGCGGTTAGCTTTCCGTGGAGAACTTACTCTGCTGGCCAGTGTCGGTCTGTTCGTCGAATATGAGGCTGTCCTGAGAAGACCCGAGCATCTCAAGGCTGCACAATTGTCCGAAGCCGACATTGGCGCGGCGTTGGACGCCATGGCCGGATTTGTCGAACCGGTCGAGACGTTTTTTCTGTGGCGGCCAAGGCTGCGAGATGCCGACGATGACATGGTTCTGGAAGCGGCGGTCAATGGCAGGGCGGACGCCATCGTGACATTCAACCTCCGGGATTTTGCCGCAGCGCCTGCCGGGTTCGGAATTCCGGCCCTGCTTCCACGAGATGTATTGAGGAAACTATGACATGAGAACCAGCAGCAACTATGCGCTTCGGCTTCCGGCATCGCTGAAGAAGGAAGTCGAAAAAGTCGCGGCCGATGACGGCACCACGCTCAACCAATTCATCGTCAGTGCCGTCGCCGAAAAATTGTCCGCGTTGAAGACGGCGGATTATTTCACCTCGCGCGCCGCTCAGGCCGATCCGGCCCGGTTCGAAAGGCTGATGACCAGAACCGGCGGCGAGCCACCGCGCGTTGGCGACGAGATACCGGAGGGGTATCGAAAGGATGACGCGAAGTGATAGCGCGCGCGTTGAGGGCCTGGAGGGCGTGATGCGGATTTTCGATCTGGTGATGCGCGGATTTTTCGGACTGGCCGGCCTGTCGCTGATGCTGCTCGCTCTGGCGATGATCGTCTATGCCGGGTTTCGCATCACGACCGTGTATTTTCCCTCGTCGGGAGATTCGCTGGGCTCCACGCTGCTCGAAGCGGTGGGTTATACGATCATTGCCATCGCGGTGTTCGATGTCGGCAAATACCTGATCGAGGAGGAAGCGATCAGGGCCCGCGAAATGCGCCAGGCGGGCGAGGCGCGGCGCAGCATGACGAAGTTCATCTCGACCATCGCCATTGCGGTGTTCCTCGAATCGCTCGTCGCGGTATTCGAGGCGAGCAAGGCCGACATGAAATTGATGCTTTATCCGACCCTTCTGCTGCTGGCCGGTGTGGCGCTGATCGTGGGGTTGGGAGCGTATCAGCGGCTCAGCGTTGCTGCGGAAAAGGAAGTGGCGACGACGCCGGAAGTCGAGAACGATCCGAAATAGTTGAGGTGCCGATCTACATGAAGGCGGCCCCTCACCTTCCCGCCATGCTGGCGCATGACGGGCCCCTTCCTCTACCGCGCAGCGGGAGAGGAAGGGGC
>JANNSP010000127.1:0-17444 GCA_031402975.1 Hyphomicrobiales bacterium | reverse complement strand
CGACATCACCATCGTTTCGGGAACTCGACGCGACTACGATGATCGTCATCCGGGCCCTGAGACGCAACTCCCATGCCCACACCGAAAGCGTTGCCGTGGGCCTGGTTGCGGGGCTCGTTCCCTGTCCCCTTACTCTTTTTGTCATGAGCTTTGCGCTGTCGCGGGGAGTACCGGAGGCGGGGCTTACCTTCTCAATCTCGATGCTGGTGGGAGTGGCCGCCGTTCTTGCTTCGGTCGCGCTGATCGCCGCGATCGCGCGCGATGTCATGGTGACGATCCTGGACCGGCATGGAGCGGCTCTCCGTCATTTTTCCCGTGGACTCGAAGTCTTCGCGGGGGCGGCACTGACTTTGGTCGCGCTGTTTGAACTGTCGCGATAGGCGACCGGAACCACATTGCCCCGCCTTGGCCACATTATCCTTTTAGCCAAAACACCTGCACGGGCGCGCCTGAACGTGCTATCGCGCTTTCAGCAACGGGTGAATCAGGGGGCCAATTCCTAGCGATGCTGCGTTTTCTCGGATGGTTGTTCACGGCCGGATTCATCATCTTCCTCGGCGCGTCCGTCGCCGTGGCCTACATCATCTGGGACGTGTCGAAGGACCTGCCCGACTATAAGCAGCTGGCCCAGTACGAACCGGCGGTGATGACCCGCATCCACGCCGCCGACGGCTCGCTGCTCGCCGAATATGCCGAGGAACGCCGCCTGTTCGTGCCGGTGAGCCAGATCCCGAAACGGCTGATCGACGCCTTCCTGTCGGCCGAGGACAAGACCTTCTACACCCATGGCGGTCTCGACTGGATGGGCATTGCGTCGGCCGGTGTCCGCTACGTGCAGGTCAAGATGGCGGGCAAGGGGCAAATCGTCGGCGCCTCCACCATCACCCAGCAGGTGGCCAAGAATTTCCTGCTGTCCAACGAGAAATCGCTCGAACGCAAGCTCCGCGAGGCGCTGGTGGTGCAGCGGATCGAGCAGGCCTTCAGCAAGGACCAGATTCTCGAACTCTATCTGAACGAGATTTTTCTCGGCATGAATTCGTATGGCGTGGCCGCCGCCTCGCTGAATTATTTCGGCAAATCGCTAAGCGAACTGTCGCTCGAGGAGATGGCCTATCTCGCGGCCTTGCCCAAGGGACCCAACAACTACCATCCGTTCCGCCAGAAGGACCGCGCCATCGAGCGCCGCAACTGGGTGCTCGACCAGATGCTGGAGAACGGCAAGATCAGCGAAGCCGAGAAACGGGCGGCGCAGGGTCAGCCGCTCGTCGTTAATCCGAGACCCTTTGGCGCCCAAATGTTCGCCGCCGAATCCTTCGCCGAGGAAGTGCGCCGCGAACTGATCCAGCGCTATGGCAAGGACAAGCTGGTCAAGGGCGGGTTGTCGGTCCGCACCACGCTCGATCCCAAGCTGCAGATTTTCGCCCGCCAGTCATTGGCCCGCGGCCTCATCGCGTTTGACCGCAAGCGCGGCTATCGCGGCGCCATGAGCAAGGTTCAGCTTGGCGGCGACTGGGGCCTCCTCATCGCCAAGACCAGGGTGCCGGAAGACGTGGCGCCGTGGCGCCTGGGCGTCGTTCTCGAAGTCAGCGAACAGCAGGCGGTCGTCGGCCTCCAGCCCCTGGCCAAACCGGGGGGCGAACTCGATACCGCCCGCGAAACCGTGATCCTGCCTCTCGCTCTGCTCGAATGGGCCAGGGCCTATGTCGATGGCAGCGCTCTCGGTCCCAAGATCACGACGGCGGGCGACGTGCTGGCGCCGGGCGATGTGATCTTTGTGGCGCCGAGCAAGGACAAAGCCCAGTGGCATCTGGTGCAGATGCCCGATATCGAAGGATCCCTGGTCGCCATGGACCCCCATACCGGCCGCGTGCTGGCGCTGGTCGGCGGATTTTCCTACGGCAAGAGCCAGTTCAACCGCGCCGTCCAGGCGCTGCGCCAGCCGGGTTCGTCGTTCAAGCCCATCGTTTACGCGGCCGCCCTCGACAACGGCTACACCCCGGCTTCGGTGGTTCTCGACGCGCCGATCGAATTCAAGCTGTCGTCGGGCGAAATCTGGCGGCCGAAAAACTACCAGGACAAATTCTTCGGACCCTCGACGCTCCGGCGCGGCATCGAGCAATCGCGCAACGTGATGACGGTGCGCCTGGCCAGCGAACTCGGCATGACCCGCATCGCCGACCTGGCGCAGCGCCTCGGCATCTACGATCGTATGCCGATGCAGCTTGCCTTGGCGCTGGGAGCGGGCGAGACGACGCTGCTCAAGATGACCGCCGCCTACTCGATGTTCGCCAATGGCGGCAAGAAGATCGAGGCGACCCTCATCGACCGCATCCAGGACCGCTACGGCCGCACCACCTTCCGCTATGACAAGCGCGATTGCACGGCCTGCAAGGCCGACACCTTCCATCCCGACGATGTCGAGCCCGAACTTCTCGACGTGCGCGAGCAGGTGATGAGCCCCTACACCGCCTATCAGATCACCTCGATGATGGAGGGCGTCGTGCAGCGCGGCACCGGCAAGAAGGTGCAGATCGTGGGCAAGCCCGTGGCCGGCAAGACCGGCACGTCGAACGAGGAGAAGGACGCCTGGTTCATCGGCTATACCCCCGACCTGACCGTCGGCGTCTATGTCGGCTACGACAATCCGAGGCCGATGGGCAAGGGCCGGACCGGCGGTGAACTGGCGGCCCCGATCGTCGCCGATTTCATGCGCCTCGCACTCAGGGACAAGTCGGCGACGCCGTTCCGCGTGCCGCGCGCCATCGAACTGATGCCGATCGACGCCAAGACCGGCCAGCGCGCCATCTTCGGCCAGGAGGGCGTCATCCTCGAAGCCTTCAAGCCGGGCGACGAGCCGCCGGCCGCGACCAAGGTGATCGGCGACAGTCTCGCCGCAGCCGCGGCTCTCCAGCAGGGCGAGGGTCTGGTCATCGACGCGCCGCAGCAGCAGCCACCGGCCGAAACCGCTCCGGCCGTCGAGGCCGAAGGCGGGTTGACGGCGACCGGCGGCGGCCTCTATTGAGCCCCGATGCGCGCCGAAGTTTCAAATCTCGTTGAAGACATGCAGCAGTCGATCGGCCTGCTGAGGAGGCATCTTTGACTGGGATCAAGCCCAGAAGACCCTCGCCGAACTGAACGCCAGGGCCGAGGACCCGGCGATCTGGGGCGATCCCCAGAAGGCCCAGGAGATCATGCGCAAGCGCCAGGATCTCGACAGCCGCATCAAGACCGTCCTCAAGCTCGAACAATCGATTGCCGACAATACCGGCCTGATCGAGATGGGCGAGGCGGAAGGCGACAAATCGATTGTCGCCGAAGCCGAAAAAGCCCTGTTCGATCTGAAGGTCGAGGTGGCGGCCCAGGAACTCGATACGCTGCTGTCGGGCGAGGCCGACGGCAATGACAGCTATCTGCAGATCAATGCGGGCGCCGGCGGCACCGAGAGCCAGGACTGGGCCCAGATGCTGATGCGCATGTATCTGCGCTGGGCCAATCGCAACGCCATGAAGACCGAAATTCTCGACGAGCATGTGGGCGAGGAGGCCGGCATCAAGTCGTGCACGCTGCTGATCAAGGGCCGCAACGCCTATGGCAAGCTCAAGACCGAGTCTGGCGTCCACCGCCTGGTGCGGATTTCTCCTTACGATTCGAATGCCCGGCGCCACACGTCCTTCGCCTCCGCCTGGGCCTATCCGGTCGTCGACGACACGATCGACATCCAGGTGAACGAGGCAGACGTCAAGGTCGATACCTACCGCGCGAGCGGAGCGGGCGGCCAGCACATCAACACCACCGACTCGGCGGTGCGCCTGACCCATATGCCGACCGGCATCATCGTCGCCTGCCAGGCCGAGCGCTCGCAGCACAAGAACCGCGCCACCGCCTACAAGATGTTGAAGGCGAGGCTCTACGAACGCGAATTGCAGCAGCAGCAGGAAAAGATCGACGCCGCCAACGCCACGAAAACCGCTATCGGCTGGGGCCACCAGATCCGGTCCTATGTGCTGCAGCCTTATCAACTGGTGAAGGATCTGCGCACCGGCCACACCAGCACCAACCCGGGCGCGGTGCTCGACGGCGACGTCGACGACTTCATCCAGGCCTCGCTCGCCCACCGGATCAAGGGCGGCGGCGAGGCGGTCGAGGATATCGACTGAACCGGCTCAACCTCCATTCGGCCACGCTTTGGCCCTTGTTTGCTGGCCAATAGGCCTTGCTGCCTCACGGCGCTCCCGTGCTAGACCATGGGGGCGGGGATGGCGTTTGATGATTCCCGGCCGGTGCCGGTCTTGGGGTGGGTAGTAGGATCTGGGTATTGCGGCGGAAACTGGCCAAGATAACTGCGTTTGCCTTGCTGTCGGTCGTGGCGATCGTGGCCATTATCGGCGCCGCTTTCTATATCCGCCTCGCCCAGGGCCCGGTGTCGCTGGATTTCATGGCCGGCACCATCCAGTCGCAGATCAACGCCAATCTGCAGGGCATGGGGGTGTCGATCGGCGGCGTCATCATAGAGCGCGACAGGAACAGCGGCGTACCGCATTTCCGCTTGCGCAACATCGCCTTGACCGACGCCAAGGGCAATGTCATCGCCAGGGCGCCCCGGGCCGCGGTGGGCGTTGACGAGAAGGCCCTGTTCACCGGCAGCATCGTGCCGAAATCGCTGCGGCTCATCGGCCCCCGCATTCTCGTCCGCCGCAACCTCGCGGGCGAGATCGAGCTTGGATTTGGCGCGCCCGCGGCCTCAGAAACCGAAGTGGTCGTGGTCGAGGAACCGGCGGCGGGCGCGGGCGAGGCCGGCAAGACCGACCAGCAGCAGATAGCCGACAGCATTGAACCCGAAATCCGCGGCAAGACCATCATCGATGTCCTGGCCGGCCAGGATGAAACCGCCACCACCGCCATCAGTTCGCTTGAGGATATCCGCGTCACCGACGCCTCGATCAGGCTCTATGACGAGGCCAACCAGGCAGTGTGGAACGCCCCCCAGGCGGAACTCGTCTTCCGCCGCATGCCCTATGGCTTCATCGTCGTCACCAACGCCATCGTCGCCAGCGGCGGCGAGGCGGGCAACTGGCGCACCGAACTCTCAGCCACCTATCGGCGCGACACCCGATCGTTCTCGATCAGCGCCCGCATCCACGACCTGATTCCGGCCAATATCTCCGACGAAATATTCGCGCTCTCCAAACTCGCCAGGGTGCGGGTTCCACTCTCCGGCCATGCCGAGATCGACGTGGGCGAGGACGGCGTCATCACCAAGGCCACGGCGGAATTCCTCGCGGCGGCGGGCGAAGTCGGCCTTCCCGACTACCTGGCCCATCCGATCATCGTCGACGAGGGGTCGCTCAGGGCCGACTACGATCCGGCGACCGGCGGCGTCACCATCACCGACTCGGCGCTGCTGATCGGCGGCTCGCGGGCCGAACTCACCGGCAGTGTGCTGCCCGTCCGCCACCCCGACGGACGGCTCACCGCCCTCAAGATCGATCTCAAGGCCCGCGATGTCTCGATCGACGCGCAAGGGACCGTGACCAGGCCCGTCGCCGTCGATCGCATCGATTTTTCGGGCACCGCTTCGGTCGAGGAAGCCCGCCTCGATATTGACGATCTCGTGGTGATGTCGGGCGATGCCGGGGTTCGCCTGCGCGGACGGATCACCGGCGGCGAACAGTCGGCGGGGCTCCTGCTCAGCGGCCGCATCCGCGAGGTTTCGGCGGAACTGCTCAAGCGCCTGTGGCCCCCGGTGATGGCGCCCAAGACCCGCGACTGGGTGAACGCCAACATCAAGAAGGGCCGCATCACCGACGGCGAATTCCGCGTCGATCTTCCCGCCGATTCGCTGGCCCGCGCCCAGAGCGAAAAGATGCTGCCCGACAAGTCGATCCAGCTGCGCTTCGGCATGGCGGGCGTCACCACCTCCTATTTCAAGGACCTGCCGTTCCTGCGCGAGGCGAAAGGCGAAGCCCGCCTCGAGGGCAACGAGTTTTCACTGAAGGTGGTTGAAGCGCAGCTCACTCTGCCCTCCGGCAAGGACGTAACGCTCACCCATGGCACCATGGATGCCTCCAACATCCTGGCGCCGGAAACGCCGGCGGTCTTCACCTTCGACGCGCAAGCTCCAATTCAGGCGGTGCTCGAATATCTCGACCAGCCAGCACTCGGCGTCCTCAAGCGCACCGGCATCGACAGCAGCAAGCTGGGCGGTGACGCGGTGATGTCGGTGAGCCTCCGGATGCCGCTGTTCAAGGGCGTGACCCGCGACCGGATCGTGGTCGAAGCCAAGGCCAAGCTCGACAATGCCAGTCTCGAAGGCGCCTTGCCCGGCATCGACCTGACCAAGGGCACTATCGCTGTCACGGTCGAGGGCGGGGCCATCGCGGCCGAGGGACCGATGAAGATCAACGGCATCGAGGCCAACGTCAATTGGCGCCGAGAAGCGGGCGAGGGGGCGAAACAATCCGCCGTGATCGAAGCGACGCTGGATGACAAGGAGCGCGAAAAGATCGGCGCCAAGCTCGGCGACTATCTGACGGGGCCGGTCAGTGTGAAGGCGACGATCCCCGATCTTGGCAACAAGGAGGGCGGCGTCGATATCGACGTCAATCTCGCCAAGGCGGAACTCCGCCTCGCGGTGATCGGCTGGACCCGTCCCCCTAAGGCCAAGACGCGGGGCAGTTTCACCTTCTACGCCGGCGGCAAGGACGGGCGGCGGATCGAAAACCTCGACATCGCCGGTCCCGACCTGGTGATCAAGGGCGCCGTCAGGCTTGGCGCGCAAGGCGGGTTTCGCGAAATCAATCTGAGCGACGTGCAACTGAGCGACGAGAACAATTTTGCATTGGTGATGAAGCCCACGGACGAGGGCATGAATGTTTCGATCAAGGGCAACCGCTTCGATGCCCGGCCGCTGATCAAGTCGATGTTCGGGCCGGCAGCGGGGGCGGGAGGAAAGAAAGCGGGAGCGTCCCAGTCGATTACCGTCGAGGCCAATGTCGGGCGCATCTATGCCCATCGGGGCGAAGTCATCACCGGCGTCGTGGGCTCGCTCACAACGCGGGGCAGCACCGTTCAGCGCGCCGAAATTCAGGGCGCTTTCCTGTCGGGCCAGCCCATCGTCATGCGGATAGCACCCGCCGAGGGTGGACGTGAACTCCGCATCACCGGCCGCGACGGCGGAGCGGCTCTGCGCGCCGCCAATCTCTATTCCAAAGTGGCCGGCGGCCAGATCGAATTTTCAGCACTCCTTGCGGACGACGGCACATCCTCGGTCCGCCGGGGCGAACTCGTGCTGCGCGATTTCGAGGTGCGGAACGAAGCGGCGCTGGTCGAACTGGACAAGAAGGGCAAGCCCAAGAAATCGGGCCCGCGCAAGGATGGCGTCGCCTTCAAGAAGCTGACGCTGCCCTTCACCACGGATGCGAAATTCGTGCGCCTTGGTGATTCGCTCATCCGCGGCAACGATCTCGGAGCCACCGCCGAAGGCCTGATCCGCAAGGCCGATGGCGCCATCGACATCACCGGCACCATCATTCCGGCCTACGGCCTCAATTCGGCGATCAGCGGCATTCCGCTGGTGGGCGACATTCTGGCGGGTGGCAAGGGCGAGGGTATCATCGGGATTACGTTTGCACTGGGCGGCACCATGGCGGCGCCGGATTTCCAGATTAATCCGGTCTCGGCCATCGCCCCCGGCATTCTTCGCAAGTTCTTCGAATACAACGGCTCGGGCCCACCGCACAAACTGAAGAACGCCGAGAAGGGGTAAAAAAGACCCTACTTCTTCTTTTTCCTCTTCACCGCCACCGCGGCGGCGGCCACGTGGCTGCCCTGCTGGCTCATCACCATCTTGACGAACGGATGCTTCAGCACTTTCTTCTGCTCGGCCGCGTCGAAAGCGTCGTGGCGGCGCGAGCACGACTGGCGCATCTGGGCCCACAGCTTGGTCGCCTTGGCGTCGGCGACGGAGCAATCCGGCGCGTTGATGGCGCGCACATCCTTTTCCAGTTGCGCCGCGCATTCGAGCCAGATCGACCGGTGCGTCTCCTCGTGCTTTTTCAGAAACTGCGAAAACTGCTGCCAGCGCGAACCGGCCGCACCCGTCAGCGCCTTGGGATTGCTGACCTTGGGCAGGCGGATGACGAAGTCGATCTTGAGCCGGTAATCCTGGATTTCGCAGGCCTTGCCCTGGGAAAGCTTGCCCTGTTGCGACGATGTTGCGGCGGTCGAGGCATAGGCCTTGGCCCCGTTCACATGCGGTCCCCGCCGGATCATGGCGTTGTAGACCTTGGACGCGCTGTCGCCGGAGATGGTGTAATAAACATATTTGGTGGTTTGCGAGGGCTGGGCCACGGCATTCGAAATGCCGCAAGACAACACCGCCGCGGCGAGCGCGGGAAATAGGAGCAGGCTGCGCATCAATCCCCCATCCAGTTGCGCTACCCTATTGGCAGGCGAGATGCGAAATCAAGTGACAAATCGTAACCAACTCTTCACTTGCCGGAGAGGAACGCATGACGCATATTTGATCGGCCAAGCGAAAGCCGGGGATCGGTCGGGATGCGCCAGACGGGTACGGTGAAATTCTTCAACCAGGCCAAGGGCTATGGTTTCGTTTCGCCCGAGGATGGCGGCAAGGACATGTTTGTCCATGTGACCGCCGTACAGGCCGCCGGAATTCCTGAATTGGCCGAAGGCCAGCGGATCAGCTTCGAAGTGCAGGCCGACAAGCGCGGACGCGGGCCCCAGGCGATCGAATTGCAATTGCTATGAAAGCGCTCCTCGCCATCGTGCTTCTGGCAATCGCCGGGGGAAATGCCCGGGCCGACTGCAAATGCCGCGCCGCCGGCCAGTACTTCGTCCATGACCAGGTGATCTGCATGCAAGGCAAGCTGGCGCGCTGCGGCATGTCGCTCAACAACTCGTCCTGGACGATCATCGCCGAGGCGTGTCCGCAATCGATGCTACCGGCGCCCCCGAAAAAACTCGCGGCTCTTTCCCCGCTTCCCCCGATAAAATAGCCGACGGCATGCCGCGCGCGCTTGTCCTCCAGCATATGGACCATGACCACGCCGGCCGCTTTCTCGATTATTTCGCCGAGGACGGCATCGTTCCCGAAACGGTGCGGCTGTGGGAAGGCGAAGCCATTCCCGCACTTGCCACTTTCGATCTGATGTTGGTGCTGGGCGGCGCCCAGGATACCTGGCAGGAACCCGAGTTCCCCTGGCTGGCTGAAGAGAAGCAGGCGATCCGCGAATGGGTTGCGGCTCGCGCCAGGCCCTATATCGGCGTCTGTCTGGGCCATCAGTTGCTGTGCGACGCGCTGGGCGGCGAGGTCGGTTTCGCGGCTGAGGCCGAAGTTGGCGTAAGCGAGATCGTGCTGACGGAGGAGGGCCGCGCGCATCCGCTGTTCCGGGGCCTCTCGCCTCGCCACCAGGTGATGCAGTGGCACCGGGCCGAGGTGAAGCGGGCGCCCGAGGGAGCAGCGGTCCTTGCGTCCTCTCCATTGTCCGCGATCCAGGCGGTGGCCGTCGGCGCCCACGCCATCGGCACGCAGTTCCATTGCGAATTCACGCCCCAGACCATCGCCGGATGGGCTTCGCTGCCGGACTATATCGCGATACTGGAACGGCACCGGGGCGAGGGCGCCTATCCCCGCCTTCTGGCCGAAGCCTATCCGCTGATGCCGGAAATGGCGGCGATGACCCGCAAGATTTACGACAATCTGGTTGAAGCGACGAGGCTCAGGCGGCGAGCGCGTCGCGGGTGAGCCAGAACACTTCGCCTTCGCTCTCCTCGGTATCGAGCCACAGGAAATCGAGGCCGGGGAACTCGGCTTCGAGAAGCTCACGGCCCGACCCGATCTCGCACAGCAATCCGCCGCCGGCGTTGAGATGGGGCAGCACGTCCGTCAGAATGCGCCTGACGAGGTCGAGGCCGTCTTCGCCGCCGGCATGGGCCAATACCGGCTCGTGCGCATATTCGGGCGGGAACGCCGCGATCTCGGCCGCCGCCACATAGGGCGGATTGCACAGAATGAGATCGTAGGTCACGTCTCCCAGCGGCGCGAACAGGTCGCCCTGCAACAACTTCACCCGATCTTCCAGGTGATGCTCGCGGAGATTGATCCGGGCCACATCCAGCGCATCGGCCGATATGTCGATGGCGTCGATCGTAGCCTGTGGAAACTTGAGCGCGGCCAGTACCGCGAGACAGCCGGAGCCGGTGCACAGATCGAGCACGCTCTTAACCTCGTCCGGACTGACGAGATTGGGAAACGTATCGGAGAACATCAGTTCGCCGATGAAGGAGCGCGGCACGATCACGCGTTCGTCGACATGGAAGGGAATGCCGTGGATATAGGTGCGCCCGGTCAGATAGGCGGCGGGCTTGCGCGTTTCGATCCGTAGACGGATGATCTCGGCGACGCGGCCGCGCTCCTCCGCCGTCAACCGCGCGGCGAGCCACGGATTGATGTCGTCGACCGGCAGGTGCAGCGTTTCGAGGATGAGGAACGCCGCTTCGTCCAGCGCGTTGCTGGCGCCATGGCCGTGCACCAGTTTCGCGGCGCGGAACGAGCTCAGCGCGAAGCGCAGGAAATCCCGCACCGTAAGCAGTCCTTCGTCGCTAGGCGGCATGGGCATGGGCCTTGTCCGGATTGGCGCTGAACAGCGCCTGGATGACGATGGCAACGAGGATCACCGCTCCGCCGGCGAAAGTCCAGAGCGGCGGCAATTCCCCCACCGCCAGCCAGGCCCATAAGGGCGACAGCGTCGGCTCGATCAGGGTGATGAGGCTCAACTGCGCCGCCGGAACGCTGCGCGAGCCCATGGTGAACAGGATGAGGCCGAGCGACAGCGGCACCATGCCCATAATCGATACGACCAGCAGATTTTGCCAGCCGATCAGGAACTCGCCCAGCCCGTGGCCGTCACGAAAGGGGGTGGGGAAGCTCAGTACCAGGGCGCTGACGGCGATCAGCAGGAGAGCGTTCCAGATGATCGCCGCCGACATTTCGGTATCCTGCCCCCAGCGCAGCAGCACCGCGTAGACCGAAAAGCAGAAGGCCGAATAGATCGCCAGCATTGTGCCGATCAGGCTACCGCCGCCACTGTTGCCGTGGAAGATCACCGCCATGCCGAGAAGTGCCACCAACATGGCGAACCAGGTGACGCCGGCAATGCGCTCGCGCAGGATCCACAAGCCCAGAATGGCCGAAAGGAAGGGCGAGACACCGACCATGAAGATCGCCTGGGCGACGGTCGTATAGAACAGCGACAGCATGAAGCTCAATCCCGCGGCGGCGATCGCCACGCCCGCGATCACCGCATTGGGCCCGGCGTGAACGATGCGCGAGACGAGGCCACCGCCATAGCGGTAGGCCAGCCAGAGGCTCATGCAGGCAAGCAGCGCCAGCGAGCGGTAGAACACGATCTGCCAGGCGTCGATCCCTTCGGTCAGCCGCACCAGGGCGCCGTTCATGCTCCAGCACACGGCACTGACGGCGGTCAGCGCCACCCCGGTCGCATAGCTGAAGGTTCTCGGACTCACTGTTGCACCACTTCCTGAGGGCAGCTATGCAGCGCGGCCATGGCACAACTCAAGATCATTCTCGTTCCCGTCACACCCTTCCGCCAGAACTGCTCGCTTGTTTACGACGAAGTGACGAAGAAGGGCGCCGTCGTCGATCCCGGCGGCGATGTGCCGGTGATCCTCGAGGCGATCGCCAAGGCCGGAGTCAAGATCGAGAAAATCCTGCTCACCCACGGCCATATCGACCACGCGGGGGGTGCCGCGCAATTGCGCGAGGCGCTTGGCGTCGAGATCGAAGGGCCGCACGCCGAGGACCGCTATCTGCTCGACAGCCTGCCCCAGACGGGAGCCCATTACGGCATGCTGGACGCCCGCGCGGTGACCCCCGTCCGCTGGCTCAAACAGGCCGACAAGGTCACGGTTGGCGATCTCAGTTTCTCGGTGATCGAGGCGCCGGGCCACAGTCCGGGCTCGGTCGTATTCTTCAACGCCGAAAATCGCTTCGCGCTGATGGGCGACGTACTGTTCCAGGGCTCGATCGGCCGCACCGACCTGCCGCGCGGCGACCACCGGACGCTGTTGAATTCGATCCGCGACCGGATCCTGCCGCTGGGCGACGACGTCACATTCCTGCCCGGCCACGGCGCCCCCAGCACCATCGGCGAGGAACGACGGACAAATCCGTTTCTGCAAGACTGATTTCCTTCTCCTTCTTCGCCCGAAGGGCGGGGAAGGTGGCGCGCGCGGCCTTCCGCGCGTGACGGATGGGGCCATCGTGCATCGATCGGGACAGAGACCCCATCCGTCACCCCAAGTGGGGTGACACCTTCCCCCCGGCTACGCCGCGGAGAAGGATGATTACCCCTTCATCTCCACCAGCCGCGACTTTGCCGCGAAATAGGCGTCGCCGGTGGTTTTGAACTCGCCGCATTCGGTGGCGGCGCCACTGCCGAAGGCCTCGCAGAACTGGCCGTCGCTGGCCGACCAGGTGCCGGTGCCCGATCCCTTGATGTCATCCTGGAAGGCGAAGGTTCCATCCGGCTGATAGGTGATGAAGCCGTTGCCGTCGGAGCGGGTGTACTGGAAGGTCTTGCCGGCGATGGCGCCCTGGATTTCCGCCGCCGTCAGGTTGCGGATGGCTTCGGGCTCGGGCTTGGCTGAGGAGGAATTGAACTTCACCCCCTCGGCGCCATTGTTGCAGGCCGCCAGCAGGGCCGCAGCGAAAGCCAGCTGCAGGAATCGGGCAATATTCAAATTCACGTCCCCGGATCGGTCAAAGTGGCCCCGCATGTGCCACAGGCGGAGCGCCGCTTCAAGCCTCGGGACCTTTGGACGGCAGAACGATCACCTTGGTGCCGACGGGAACGCGCGGGAACAGCTCGGCGATATCCTGGTTCAGCATGCGCACACAGCCCGACGACATGGCTTTGCCGATGGACGAGGGCTGGTTGGTGCCGTGAATGCGGTAGAGCGTGTCTTCGCCATTGGCATGGAGATAGAGGGCACGCGCGCCAAGGGGATTGTCGGGACCGCCTGGCTGGCCGCTGGCCCACTTCGCCGCGTTGTCGTCCCTTGCGACCATTTCGGCGGGCGGCAGCCAACGCGGCCAGCGGCGCTTCATGCCGACTTCGGCTAACCCCGTCCAGGCGAAGCCGGCCCGGCCGACGCCCACGCCGTAGCGGATGGCGCGGCCGTCCTCGAGCACGAAATAGAGATAGCGGTGGTCGGGATCGACGATGATGGTTCCCGGCCATTCGACCGTCTCGTATTCGACCAGAGTGCGGTGGAACTTGCGCGGAATGTCGTCGAGCGCGATCTCCTCGATCGGAAAGTCGATTTCCGATTCGGGCGGCGGCAGCAGCGAGGGATCGGAAAGTTCCATCTCATAGAGGCTGAGATTGCGCGCCGCGAAAGCCGGGGCAGCGCCGATAACCGCCAGTGCCCCACCCAGAAAACCGCGCCGCGACAGATATTTACCCATGATCGTTCCCCGAAAGCTTCACCTCCTTGCACAAAAGGGGTGGCCGGAGTGTGAACGCAGCAAGGCGGTAATGTGTTCCCTGATTGGTCTGTGGAAATCACGACGCGAGCGTGAACGTCGCCTTGCCTGCCTGATAGACATTGTTGGAGCCCGAGAACGGATAGCAGGTCAGCGGCACGCCGCCCGGCAGGAATGGGGCCGGATTGAAGCTTTCGCACAACTGGCCGTCCTTGGTGGTCCAGGTGCCCTTGGTCGTGCCCTTGCCATCGACCTCAACCAACGAGGTTCCGTCCTCGGCATAAAGCGTTGTTCCGGTATTGTTGGGTCCGGTGAAGCGCCAGCTTCGGCCCGCCAGGATCGAGCGAATTTCGGCTCCCGACAGCACGCTGCTGGTCGGCGGATCGGACGAATCGAACTTTCCCGAGCATCCGCCGATGACAAGGACCAATAAAAACAGCGCCGGCAACTTCATCCGCATGCAGATCGTCTCCATTCTCGTCCCAGCAAGGGACGTCACTAGCACACAGGATCATGGCAATGAAGCGGCGATTCTGCGAAGCGAATCGAGCGCCCCCTGCAAGATGTAGGCGGCCGCCAGCTTGTCGATCACCAGGGCTCGCCTGGCCCTCGTCGCATCGGCCGCGATCAGCATGCGTTCGACTGCGGCCGACGACAGGCGCTCGTCCCAGTAGACGATGGGGATGGGCGTCAGGCGCTGGAGATTGCGCGCGAAGGCCCGCGTCGACTGGGCGCGAGGCCCTTCCGAGCCATCCATGTTGACCGGAAGGCCCAGAACGAGGAGGCCGATATTCTCGTTGGCCGCCAGTTCGAGGACGCGCGCCGCGTCCACCGTGAACTTTTTCCGCGCCACGGTTTCGACCGGCGTGGCGATCTGCCGGGTCCGGTCGCTGGTGGCGATGCCGATGGTCTTGGTGCCAAGATCGAGGCCCATCAGGCGCGTGCCCGGCGCCATCGCCGCCACCGCCTCGCCCAGGGGTTGATCGCTCATGCCAACAGGACTAGTCCCGTTGCACCTGGGGACGCAATCTCGACATGACAGACAGACCCACTCGCCAAACCGGCGCCATCGTCGATCCGCTGCCGCCGGGTAACGTGCCCGATTTGAGGCCGCTGCCTGGCCGCTGGATGCGGCTCGAGCCGCTCAATTCGGCGAAGCACGGGGCGGCCCTTCACGCCTCGTTCGACGGTGATCCGCAGGAGGCCGAGCTGTGGACCTATATGGGCTACGGCCCGTTCACCGATTTCACCGCCTTCGATCTCTGGCTCAAGCAGCGCGAGGCGGCGCGCGATCCGTGGTTCTACGCCTTCGTCCGCCGCGATACGGCAAAGCCTCTCGGCATGGGCGCCTTCATGCGCGCCGATGCTATGAACGGCGTGATCGAGATCGGCCACATCTGGATGGCGCATGCGCTGCAGCGCTCGCGCGAGGCGACGGAGACAATCTATCTGATGATCCGCCACTGTTTCGACGACCTCGGCGTCCGCCGCCTCGAATGGAAATGCGATGCGCTGAACCAGCCCTCGCGCCGCGCGGCACTCCGTTTCGGCTTCGCCTTCGAGGGCATCTTCCGCCAGCACATGATCATCAAGGGGCGAAACCGCGACACCGCCTGGTTCGCCATGCTCGACAAGGACTGGCCAGGCGCGCGGACGAGTTTCGAATCCTGGCTCAGCGACTCGAATTTCGATGCCGAGGGCCGCCAGAAGCGAAAGTTGCGGGTCATCCCCGCCGATGCTATCCAGCGCCCCGAAAATCAGGGACCATAAATGTCAGTCGATCAGGATACGGTGCGCCGCGTGGCCCGCCTCGCCCGCATCAGGATAGACGAAGCGGACGTGCCGAAGCTCGCGGGCGAACTCAATTCGATCCTGCGCTGGATCGAGCAACTGAACGAAGTCGACGTCGCAGGCGTCGAGCCGCTGACCTCGGTCATCACGATGAAAATGAAAATGCGAAAAGACGAAGTCACCGACGGAAACCGCGCCGCCGAAATCATGACCAACGCGCCCGCGTCGGAAGACAATTTCTTCATCGTCCCCAAGGTGGTCGAATGACCTCCCTTCTCCCTCGGGAGAAGGAGGGGCCCATCGCGGCACGCGCTGCCGCAACAGATACGAGACACTGATGACCTCGCTCACCTCCCTCACCATTGCCGCCGCGCGCGATGGACTTCGCCGCAAGGACTTTTCGGCGCTTGAATTGACCGATGCCTATCTCGCGGCGATCGAAAAGGCCCGCGTGCTCAACGCCTATATTGTCGAAACTCCGGACCAGGCCCGCGCCATGGCGAAGGCCTCCGGCGCCAGGCTGGCGAAAGGCGAGGGCGGGCCGCTGGAAGGCATTCCGCTCGGCATCAAGGACCTGTTCGCAACCAAGGGCGTCCACACCCAGGCGGCGAGCCATGTGCTCGACGGCTTCAAGCCCACCTACGAATCGACCGTCACCGCCAATCTGTGGCGCGATGGTGCCGTGATGCTCGGCAAGCTCAACATGGACGAGTTCGCCATGGGTTCGTCGAACGAGACGAGCTATTACGGCAACGTCATCAATCCGTGGCGCCGCCGCAACTCGAATGCGGCCCTCGTGCCCGGCGGCTCGTCGGGCGGATCGGCGAGTGCTGTTGCTGCCCATCTCTGCGCCGCCGCCACGGCGACCGACACCGGCGGCTCGATCCGCCAGCCCGCCGCCTTCACCGGCACCGTCGGCATCAAGCCGACCTATGGCCGCTGCTCGCGCTGGGGCATCGTCGCCTTCGCCTCCTCGCTCGACCAGGCGGGGCCGATCGCCCGCGACGTGCGCGACGCCGCCATCATGCTCAAATCCATGGCCAGCGTCGATCCGAAGGATACCACCTCGGCGGACGTGGCCGTGCCCGATTACGAGGCGGCGTTGGGCCGCGGGATCAAGGGCCTGCGCGTCGGCATCCCCAGGGAATACCGGGTCGACCCGATGCCGCCCGAGATCGATGCGCTGTGGGCGAGGGGTGCCGCGTGGCTGAAGGAGCAGGGGGCGGAGATCGTCGACATCTCGCTGCCGCACACGAAATACGCGCTGCCCGCCTATTACATCGTGGCCCCGGCCGAAGCCTCGTCCAATCTGGCGCGCTATGACGGGGTGCGCTATGGCCTCCGCGCCAGGGATGCCAGCGAGACCGTGGCGATGTATGAGAATACCCGCTCGCAAGGCTTCGGGCGCGAGGTCCAGCGCCGCATCCTGATCGGCACCTATGTACTCTCCGCCGGTTATTACGACGCTTATTATGTGCGCGCTCAGAAGGTCCGTACACTGATCAAGCGCGACTTCGACGAGGCGTGGGGACGCGTGGACGTGGTGCTGACGCCGGCGACGCCGACGCCGGCTTTCGCGCCGGGCGAGATCACCGATCCCGTCCAGATGTATCTGAACGACATCTTCACCGTCACCGTGAACATGGCGGGCCTGCCGGGGATCGCGGTCCCCGCCGGCATGAGCGAAGAGGGGCTGCCGCTTGGGTTGCAGCTTATCGGCAAGCCGTTCGACGAGGCAACCCTGTTTCAGGCGGCGGCGGCGATCGAACGCGCCGCCGGAAGTTTCACCGCCAAGCCCTGGTGGTGACTTTCGTTACTGCTCTCACTTCGCGCCCGGCTGCGGCACCATTCTGAGATAGGGCTTGAGCGTCTTCCAGCCGCCGGGGAATTTCTCACGGGCGGCCTCGTCGGACACCGATCCGAGAATGATCACGTCGTCGCCCTGTTTCCAGTTGGCCGGCGTCGCCACCGATTTCGTGGCGGTGAGCTGGAGCGAATCGATGACCCGCAGCACCTCGTCGAAATTACGCCCGGTGCTCATCGGATAGGTGAGGATGAGCTTGATCTTCTTGTCCGGCCCGATGATCAGCACGTTGCGCACCGTGGCGTTGTCGGCGGCGGTGCG
>JANNSP010000126.1:0-6274 GCA_031402975.1 Hyphomicrobiales bacterium | reverse complement strand
GGGCGCCGATGATTCGCGCCACATTCGGACCTGAACTGGGCGGGCTGACGGTGTTCGGCGTCCACTTGATCCGGTTTCCGCATTCGCGCGCCCAGTACCGGCAGGCGGCGGCGCTGTCGAAACTGATCGACACCACGCCCGCGACCAGGGTCACCAGCGCCATCAGCACCTTGGCCCGCGGCATCAGCAGGCCGAACAGGAAGGCGATGGTCACAATCGCGAATTGCAGGGTGAATTGCGAGAAGACGTCGAAGGCCACCCACAATTGTCCGAGCCTGGAGGCGGCAAGGCCCAGCGTCCCGATGGCAAGACCAGCGAGACAGGCTCCACGGCCCCGCCGCCGCCGCCGGACGGGCGCGGAATCGGCAGGAACCGGCGGCTGGGGGGCAACCGTCTTGTCGTTCGTCTCGGTCACTTGTCCCCGCTACAGCAGTCGGCTTTCCATCGGCAGGATCTGTTCGGGTGTACCAAAGCCGGCCAGGGCCTCAAAGCGCTTCTTCCACGCCTGGACATGCGGATAGGGCGAAATGTCGATATTGGCCTCGGGCGCATAGCGGGTGACGGCGTAAATGCCGACATCGGCGATGGTTGGCCGCTTGCCGACGATCCATTCCGCTTTCGCCAGTTCGTGCTCGAGCACGGCGAAGGCGGTGCGGGCCTCGGTATCGTACATCACCCGCACCTCGTCGCCGAACTGGCGGAAGCCTCTCGCCCTCGCCCGAAGGCGGAACACCGGCAGCGCCAGCTTGTCCCAGTTCCAGAACAGCCACTCGTTGATGCGTTGGCGCTCCAGCGCCGATTTGCCGTCGAATTTCCCCAGCACTCCGGACAGATGCAGGAGGATCGCCGCCGACTGCACCAGGAACATCTGCCCGTCGCGCAGCGTCGGCACCTGGCCGTAGCGGTTTTTCACCAGATAGTCGGGCTGCTTGTGCTGGCCCTCGCGCAGGTTGACGTGGATATAGGAGAACGGATGCCGGCACAGCGACAGCATGAGCCCAACAGTATAGGTCGGACCCGAGGTCATGACGCCATGCAGCGTGAAACGCTGCCGGTCGCCCGAAGAGCCGCCATTCTTCTTGGCCGGAACGGCGGCGGGTTTTCGATGTTTCACGGCAGGTTTCGCGGCGGGTTTCGCGGCCTTTTTCACAGCCGTCTTCTTCGCCGCCTTCTTGGCTGGCTTTGCCATCGCGAACCCTCCGATCCCCAGAAAAGAAACTCCGGGTACGGACTATAGCGGACAACTCGCGGAAACTGAAAGGGAAACGTTATCTCATCCTTCTCCGCAGGCGAAGCCCGGGGGGAAGGTGGCATCCCGGACTTGTCCGGGATGACGGATGGGGACTGGCGACGCAAGATGGAAGACCCCATCCGTCACGCCCGGAAGACCGGGCGCGACACCTTCCCCAACCTCGCAGGCGAGGCTGGAGAAGGATAGCAAGTTATGCCAGCAGCTATCTGTATTTGCTAACTTATACCGAGCTTGGCTTTGAGCGTGTCGCTCACCGCCTGGGGATTGGCCTTGCCGCCGGTCGATTTCATCACCTGGCCGACGAACCAGCCGAGCATCGAGGGTTTGAGCCGGACCTGCTCGACCTTGTCCGGATTGGCCGCGATCACGGCATCGACCGCCCGGTCGATTTCCCCCGTATCGGTCACCTGCCGGAGGCCGCGCTTTTCGACGATATCGGCGGGGGTTCCGCCCTCGCTCCACAGGATTTCGAATACATCCTTGGCGATCTTGCCGGAAATCACTTGGTCCCGGATCAGGTCCACCAGCCCACCAAGCTGAACGGTGGAAATGGGAGTGTTTTCAATGCTCAAGCTTTCTTTGTTCAAGCGGCCGAAGAGCTCGTTGATGATCCAGTTGGCGGCAAGTTTGCCGTCGCGGCCCTGAGCCACCGCCTCGAAATAGCCGGCCGACGCCCGTTCGGCGGCGAGCACCGCGGCATCGTAGCCCGACAGCCCGTACTCCCTGACGAATCGGCCGATCTTGTCGTCCGGCAATTCCGGCAGGCCCTGCCTGATCCCCTCGATCCAGCCCTCGTCGAGTTCCAGCGGCAGGAGGTCGGGATCGGGGAAATAGCGGTAGTCATGCGCCTCCTCCTTGGAACGCATCGACCGGGTCTCGCCCTTTCTGGCATCGAACAGCCGGGTTTCCTGGTCGATCTTTCCGCCACCTTCGATAATATCGATCTGGCGCCGCGCCTCATATTCGATGGCCTGCCCCATGAAGCGGATGGAATTCACATTCTTGATCTCGCAGCGCGTGCCGAATTCCGCTCCCGGCCGCCGGACCGACACATTGATGTCGGCCCGCAAGGACCCCTGATCCATGTTGCCATCGCAGGTGCCGAGATAGCGCATGATCTGGCGCAGTTTCGTCACATAGGCCTTGACCTCGTCGGCCGAGCGCATGTCGGGCTTCGACACGATCTCCATCAAGGCGCAGCCCGACCGGTTGAGATCGACGTAACTGGCGGAGGGATGCTGGTCGTGCAGCGACTTCCCGGCATCCTGTTCGAGATGCAGCCGCTCGATCCCCACCTCGACCGAGCGTTTGGCATCGACAACGACATGAACGACGCCCTCGCCCACGATCGGCTGCTTGTACTGGGAAATCTGGTAGCCCTGCGGCAGGTCCGGATAGAAATAATTCTTGCGGTCGAACACCGAGCGCCGGTTGATCGAAGCCTTGAGGCCGAGCCCGGTCCTGACCGCCTGCTCGACGCAGAATTCGTTAATGACCGGCAGCATGCCCGGCATCGCCGCGTCGACCAGCGAGACGTGGTCGTTGGGCGGAGCCCCATATTCGGCGGAAGCCCCCGAGAACAGCTTGGACTTGGCCGAAACCTGGGCATGGACCTCAAGGCCGATGATGATCTCCCAGTCACCACTCGCACTCCTGATCCAGTCCGTCTTGTCGGCCACCCGCCTGGCGGAATTCAGCATCGTCTCACCTCGAAATCGAGCGCTGTGCTAGAGGCTTCGGAGCCCGGGTTCAAGTGCCGCCCCTACCAACGAACTTTCACCCATGATAGAGGCCGCGCATGAAAAAAACCCTTTCTCCCGATCTCCAGCCCGAAACCACGCTGGTCCATGCGGGCCGTGACTATTCCGAGCATGGCTTCGTCAACCCGCCGGTCTATCACGGCTCGACGGTGCTGTTTCCCGACACGGAGACGCTGCACGACAAATCGCGGGGCTACCGCTATGCGCGGCGCGCCACGCCCACGTCTCTGGCGGTCGAGGAAGCGGTCGCCAAAATCGAAGGCGGCTACAAATCCAAGGTCTCGTCCTCAGGGCTCGCGGCGATCACCACCACCCTCCTCGCCTTCCTCAAGTCAGGCGACCATCTCTTGATGGTCGATACCGTCTATGAGCCGATCCGCCACTTCTGCGACACGCTGCTTAAAGGTTTTGGCGTCGAGACGACCTACTACGATCCGCTGATCGGAGGCGCCATCGCCGGTCTCATCAGGCCCGAAACTTGTCTCGTCTATTGTGAAAGTCCGGGATCGCAGACCATGGAAGTCCAGGACGTCCCGGCCATCGCCAAGGCGGCGCATGAGCGGAACTGCCTAGTCTGTTTCGACAACACCTGGTCGGGCGGCTATTACTTCAAGCCCTTCGCCCATGGCTGTGACATCTCGGTCCAGGCCGGCACCAAATATCTGGGCGGCCATTCCGACGTCATGGCGGGCACCATCACCTGCACCGAACAAACCTGGCCCAGGCTGAAAGAAGCCTTCGAGACCATGGGCCAGTGCCTCGGCCCCGACGACATGTTTCTCTTGTTGCGCGGCCTCCGCACCCTCGATGTAAGGCTCGAACGCCATAACAAGAATGCCCGCGTCGTCGCCGAGTGGCTACGCACCCGCCCGGAAGTGGCGACCGTGCTTTATCCGGCACTCAGCAACGCGCCCGGCCACGAATTGTGGAAACGCGATTTCACCGGCGCCAGCGGACTGTTCTCGGTGGTGTTGCAACCGGCGGAGCGGCAGTCCGTCGACCGCATGCTCGACAGCCTCACCTTGTTCGGTATGGGTGCTAGCTGGGGCGGATATGAAAGTCTGGTCCTCCCCTTCAAGCCCACCCGCACCGCAACGGCGAGCGAGCCTTCGGGACCGTGTCTCCGCTTTCATATCGGTCTCGAAAACCCGGACGACCTCATCGCCGATCTCAACCAGGGCTTCGAGAGCCTGGCCGCTTCCGCTTGAATTGGAGGGCGCCTTTCCCATCTCTTGGCCGTCAACTGGGAGTAAGAGCATGGAAATGATTGCGCTGCTGATCGCTGGGGTCATGGCCATGGCCTCCCCCGCGGCGGCCCAGGAATTCGACGATCCCGAGCTCATCTTCAAGAAGACCACGGTGTGGCGCATGCTGTCGCCCGACGCCAAGCTCGCGACCTATGCCCTCGACGATCCGCTGGTCGACGGCGTTTCGTGTCATTTCACCATTCCCGAAGTCGGCGGCTGGAGCGGCTGGGCGGGTTTTGCCGAGGAGCGCTCGGAAACCTCGCTCGCCTGCCGCCAGATCGGCCCTGTCACCATCAAGGGCAAGTTCGAACAGGGCGAGGAAGTCTACCGCCAGCGCCGCTCGCTGTTCTTCAAGAAGATGCGGATTGGGAGGGGCTGCGACACCAAGCGCAACGTGCTGGTTTATCTCAGCTATTCCGACCGCCTGATCGAAGGCAGCCCGCAGAACTCCACTTCCTCGGTGCCCCTGATGCCCTGGGGCAGCCTGCCACCCCCCAAATGCGCCGATTTCGTAACGCAGTAAAATTTGCTAGACTTGTGCCCATGAAAACCCTGGTCACCTTCCTGGCCCTTTGCTTCTCCACCGCCGCCGCCGCCAACGACTCGATCGCCAGGCTGGGCACCGGCGGGCTGATCCTGGTGCAGGCCGATCTGATCGCGATGGAAAAGGAGGAGCTGGCGATTTCCACCACCGAAGTGCGGGTGAATTACGTGTTCCGCAACCAGGAGGACGTGGAGAAAACCCATCTCGTGGCCTTTCCCATGCCGCTCATCGAGCCCTCCTCCTACCTCCAATCCGATATCGCGGTGCCCGACCGGGACAACGACAATTTCATGAACTTCTTGGTGACCGTCAACGGTACCGACTTGGAACCCAAGCTCGAAATGCGCGCCCTCACCGGCGGCATCGACGTGACCGACCGGCTGGTGGCACTCGGAATTCCGCTCAATCCGCTGGCAGGACCCACCAGCGAGGCAATCTACAGCGTGCCCCGCGACAAGCTGGCCGAGCTCATCACCATGGGGGCGATCCGCGTTTTCGACAACGAAATCCAACCGTCATGGACACTGCGCTCCACCTACTACTGGCTGCAGACGTTTCCCGCCGGAGGCGCGATTGAAGTGAGCCACAGTTACAAGCCGGCGGTCGGCTCGTCCTTCATGTACAAGGAACTGCTCGAGGACAAGGAGTTCCGCGCCGCCTACTGCATCGATGCCGGAACGGCGAAGGCGATCTCAGCGAAGCTCGTTTCGAAGCCGGCCGACCTGCCCTATCTGCTCAACCGCGACATCCAGTATGTGCTGACGACGGGCGCCAACTGGACCGGCCCCATCAAGGACTTCCGCCTCACCATCGACAAAGGCAATCCGCAATCGGTCGTCAGCTTCTGCATGGACGGCGTCACCAAGATCGGTCCCACCAAATTCGAATTGCGGCGGACCGATTTCATTCCGGATAAAGACCTCAACATCCTGATCGTCGAGGACCAGCCGAAACAATAGTCAACCCGGCGCCACCCTCTTCGCCGCCCGTCTCACGCGATATTCGGCGAATTGCGTGTCCGCCAGGACGCCGATCAGGATGACCGATCCCATCACCGCGAAATTGAGCGAGGACGGGATGCCGAGAAGGTTGACCAGGTTCTGCAACACCTGCAGCAGGATCGTCCCCAGCACCACGCCGACGATCGATCCCTCGCCGCCCCTGAGCGAAAAGCCTCCCAGCACCGCCGCGGCGATGGCGTAGAGCTCATAGAAGCTGCCATGCGACGATGGCGAGATCGAGCGCGTATACATGGCGAAGAAGATGTCCGAGATCGCCGTCAGCATGCCGGAGATGACATAGTCCTCGACGATCAAGTAATTGGTGCGGATGCCGGAATAGCGCGCCTCCTCCTCGTTCTTGCCGACCGCGTAGAGATAGCGCCCAAACACCGAGCGATGCAGCACCACCCACATGACGGCGGCGATGACGAGCATGGCGATGAAGGAATGCGGCACCCCAAAGGCCCGCC
>JANNSP010000125.1:0-7831 GCA_031402975.1 Hyphomicrobiales bacterium | reverse complement strand
ACTCGATGAAATCCGCTCGATCTCGGACCGCGTGCTGGTGATGTTCGCGGGCCGCATCATGGGCGAGCGCCAACCTTCCGCCGACGAGCGCGAACTGGGTCTGTTGATGGCCGGCGTCACCAGCGAGGCGGCCTGATGGCGGCGGCGCGGGGCGAACTGCCGGGCTGGGTCGATATCGGGCTGATCCCGGTTCTCAATCTCGCCATCGCACTTATCGTCGCGGGACTGGTTGTCGTCATCATCGGCGAAAGTCCGATCGAAGCTTTGGGCATTCTCTTGAACGGCGCGATGGGCAGCCTGAAAGGCTGGGGCTACACGCTTTACTACGCCACCAATTTCACCTTCACTGGATTGGCCGTCGCCGTCGCCTTCCATGCCGGGCTGTTCAATATCGGCGGCGAAGGACAGGTCTATGTGGCGGGGCTGGGCGCCGGCATCGTCGGGCTGGGGCTCGACTTCCTGCCGTGGCCGATAGGCTTGCCACTTGCCATCCTCGCCTGCATGGCGTTCGGCGCGGCCTGGGCTTTCATCCCCGCCTATCTGCAGGCCAAGCGCGGCAGCCATATCGTCATCACCACCATCATGTTCAATTTCATCGCCGCGAGCCTGATGGTGTATCTCATCAATAACGTTTTTCGCCCCGCGGGCCGCATGGCGGTCGAAAGCCGCGAGATCACCTCGATCGTGATGCCGAGTTTCCGCGAGATCGGCGCATGGATCGGCGTGAAACTCCCCAACACGCCGCTCAATCTCACCATCATCCTGGCGGGACTCGCCGTCTGGGCGGTGTGGTACCTGCTATGGCGCACCAAGCTCGGTTATGAAATCCGCGCCGCCGGCGCCAATCCGGCGGCCGCCGTCTATGCCGGCATCCGGCCCGAGCGCATTATCATCATCGCCATGCTGATTTCGGGCGGACTGGCAGGATTGATGGCGGTCAACGAAATCCTCGGCGTGCAGCACCGCCTGGTGCTGGAATTCGCCGGAGGTGCGGGCTTCGTCGGGATCGCCGTGGCGCTGATGGGACGTTCGCATCCGGCCGGTGTGGTGCTCGCCGCTTTGCTGTTCGGTCTGTTGTATCAGGGAGGGGCCGAGCTTTCATTCGCCAAGCCCGCCATCACCCGCGACATGATCGTCGTCATCCAGGGCCTGGTCATCCTGTTCATGGGGGCGCTCGAACAGGCTTTCCGCCCGCATCTGCTGCGCGTCTTCGCCGTGGCTGGAGCCTGAGCCATGGAAGTCTTCCATCTCCTCCCCGAAATTCTCGCTTCCTCGATCCGGCTGTCGGTGCCCTTGATCTTCGCCTGTCTCGCAGGGTTATGGTCGGAGCGCTCCGGCATCGTCGACATCGGGCTTGAGGGCAAGATGCTGGCGGGGGCTTTCGCCGCGGCGGCCGCCGCGACCTTTTTCGGCTCGGTGTGGACCGGATTGCTCCTTGCACTGATCGTTTCCGTCGCCTTCTCGCTCATCCACGGTTACGCCTCGATCACTCATCGCGGCAATCAGGTGGTGTCGGGCGTCGCCATCAACATGCTGGCGGCGGGCCTGGCACTGGTGCTCGGCAATACCTGGTTCCACGAGGGCGGCCGCACGCCGGCGCTCGCCGTGACCGAACGTTTCATGCCGCTGTTCCTGCCGAGTGACGCCGTGCTGCGCGATCTGCCGGTCATCGGCTGGGTGGTGCAGATCGTGTCGGGCCATTCGCTTCTCACCTATGTCGCCTTCGCGCTGGTGCCGCTTACCGCCTGGGCGCTGGCGCGCACGCGCTTTGGCTTGAGACTTCGCGCGGTGGGCGAAAATCCCCACGCGGTCGATACGGCGGGCATTTCCGTCGCCTGGCTGCGCTACCGCGCCGTCATCATCGCAGGCCTCCTGTGCGGACTGGCGGGGGCCTTCCTGTCGACGTCGCTGGCGGCCGGCTTCATCAAGGACATGTCGGCGGGCCGCGGCTTCATGGCGCTGGCGGCGTTGATTTTCGCCAACTGGCGGGCCTGGCCGGCTCTCGGCGCCTGCCTGCTGTTCGGCTTCCTCGGAGCGCTCGGCAATCATCTGCAGGGCGCTGAAATCATGGGGCTCAAGGTGCCGGTGCAGGCCATCATCATGCTGCCCTATGTGCTGACCGTCATCCTCTTGGCGGGCTTCATCGGCAAATCGATCCCGCCGCGCGCCAGCGGTATTCCGTACACGAAGGATCGCTGATGAGCCGCGATCTCATCGAAGCTGCACTTGCCGCCCGCCAAAAGGCCCACGCTCCCTATTCAAAATTTCTCGTGGGCGCCGCGGTTCGCGACGAGAAGGGCCGCGTCTTCGGCGGCTGCAACATCGAAAACGCCGCCTATCCGCAAGGCTGGTGCGCCGAAGCCTCGGCGATTTCCGCTCTCGTCATGGCCGGCGGCACGAAAATCACCGAAGTGGTGGTGGTGGGCCAAGGCCCCGGAATGGTGACGCCGTGTGGCGGCTGCCGGCAGAAAATTCGCGAATTCGCCGAAGACAGTGTGAATGTCCATTGTTACACGGAAGCCGGTGAGCTGAACCGGACTTTCACCCTGGGCGAACTATTGCCTGCTTCCTTTGGGCCAGAAAATTTGTGATAGTGGCGGATTGCCGATTGAACTGTTGGCGGGCTGGAACATGAATAACATGAACCTAAACGTAAAGGGTGCCATTGCAATTGCGATGGATTACGTTCGTTCGCTGGACGACTTGCTCCCCATTGATCAACTTCGACTGGAAGAGACAATACTCCAGGATAACGGGCATTGGCTGATTACACTCAGTTATAGAGAGCCGGGCACACTTGATGAGCGGTCATACAAGATTCTGGAGGTAGATCCCGCATACCGACAAGTGCGGTCCATGCGGATCAGGACTCCTCATGTCATTGATGGCGGCACATACTGATCCATGGTCTTGGACCACTACTTGCAGCAATTGCTGATCAGGCACGCGGCCAACGGGTTACTCATTGATACTAACTTGTTGTTGATGCTGGTTGTCGGCAGATACGATCGTCGAAGAATTGAGACGTTCAAGCGAACGTCAACATACACTCTGCATGACTTCCAACGTCTTGGATGGTTGGTTACAAAATTCAAGAAGCTATGGACGACACCAAATATTTTGACGGAAGTTGACAACCTGGGAAGGCAGTTGCCCGCACGAGAATGGAAGGGCATTGCCGAAACGCTGGCAAAATTGACTTTTGAGCTGACGGAGGAAATGGCGCCCTCGTCAAAGGCGATGAAGCATCCGAACTTCATGCGGCTTGGCCTGAGTGATACCGTGACAATAACAACTAACAAGAAATTCCTGTTGCTGTCCGATGACTTACCTCTGTGCCTGGCCGCACCGAAAGCTGGTATTGATGCGATCAACTTCAATCATCTCCGGATTTAGGATATGCCAAAAATCGACACTCTCTTCCAGCAGTACAAGCCAAAGACCGCGATCATCCTCGGTTCCAGTCTCGGCACGGTCGCTGAGGCCGTGAGCGATCCCCTGGTCATCTCCTATGGCGATCTGCCGGGGTTCCCTGCGCCGAAGATTTCGGGCCACGCCGGCAATCTCGTCGTTGGCAGGATCGCCGATACCGAGGTGGCCGTGCTGCAAGGCCGCGCGCATCCTTATGAAAGCGGCGACGCGGCGGTGATGGGCCCGGCGATCGGCATGCTGAGGGATGCCGGGATCGAGACGCTGATTCTCACCAATGCGGCCGGTTCGCTCGATGATAAAATGCGAGCGGGGTCGATCATGCTGATCGAGGACCACATCAATTTCTCCGGTATGAACCCCTTGATCGGCGTCGGCGGTGACCGGAGCTTCGTGCCCATGACCGACGCCTATGATCCGGATCTGCGCAAAACCTTGCGATCCGCCGCGAAGCAGGCCGGCATCAAGCTCCATCGCGGCGTCTATGTGTGGTTCTCGGGGCCGTCCTTCGAAACACCGGCGGAAATCCGCATGGCGCGGAAATGGGGCGGCGATGCGGTGGGCATGTCGACGGTGCCCGAAACCATCATCGCGCGCTATTGCGGACTGCGCGTCGCCGGTCTCAGCGTCATCACCAATCTGGGCGCCGGACTTGAAGGCGCATCCCCCAGCCACGAGGAGACCAAAGCTGAGGGCGCCAAGGCCGCGGGCGACATGGTGCGCCTCCTCACGCAGTTTTTCACGGGCATCTGAATGCTGCCGCAGGAACTGATCGCCAGGAAACGCGATGGTCATTCCCTGACGCCGGTTGAGATCGGCGGCTTCATCAGTGGGCTGACGAGCGGCGCCATCTCCGAGGGCCAGGCCGCTGCCTTCGCCATGGCGGTCTATCTCCGTGGCATGACGGCGGGTGAAGCCGTGGCGCTGACGCTGGCGATGCGCGATTCAGGCACTGTGCTCGAATGGAATCTGCCAGGGCCGGTGGTCGACAAGCACTCGACCGGCGGCATCGGCGACAATGTCTCGCTGATGCTGGCGCCGATGCTGGCGGCCTGCGGCTGCTATGTGCCGATGATTTCAGGGCGCGGCCTCGGCCATACCGGCGGCACGCTCGACAAGCTCGATTCGATCCCCGGCTATGTCAGCCAGCCGGGGCTCGACCTGTTCCGCAAGGTGGTGCGGGAGGCGGGCGCCGCGATCATCGGCCAGACGCCCGATCTCGCCCCAGCCGACCGGCGGCTCTATGCCATTCGCGACGTGACCGCGACGGTCGAATCGGTGCCGCTGATCACCGCGTCCATCCTGTCGAAAAAACTGGCGGCCGGACTCGACTACCTGGTGCTTGACGTGAAGACGGGATCGGGCGCGTTCATGGCAAAGCGCGCCGATGCGGTGACGCTGGCGAAAAGCCTGGTGCGGATCGCCAATGGTGCGGGACTCAGGACCTCCGCGTTGTTGACCGACATGGACGAGCCGCTCGCATCCGCGGCGGGGAATGCGCTCGAAGTTCTGAATGCCGTCGAATATCTCGCGGCCAAGCACCGCGACCCGCGCCTCTCCGCGGTGACGCTGGCGCTCGGCGCCGAATTGCTGGTGCTGTCAAAACACGCCAAAGACATCGTCGCGGCGCAATTTATGTTGAACAAGACACTCGACAGCGGCGAGGCGGCGGAGCGTTTCCAGCGCATGATCTCCGGCCTCGGCGGTCCCGGCGACTTTGTCGAACGGCCCGAAGCGTATTTGCCGCATGCGCCGATGATCCGCCCGGTGCATGCGGCAAGGCGAGGGCTCGTGCGCGCCATCGACGCGCGCGCGCTAGGGATTGCAGTCCTTGAACTTGGCGGCGGACGGCGCAAGGCGAGCGACACGATCGATCATGCCGTGGGCCTCACACAGCTTGCGGGCAAAGGCGCGGAAGTTGGAAAGGACAGGCCGCTCGCTGTCGTTCACGCGCGCGACGAAGCGGGATTCGAACGCGCCCGGATGGCGATCCGCAAGGCCTATGAATTGGGCAAGCCGCGCCGCGCGGCGAAGCCGGTCCTCCAACGGGTCGGACCAACCGGGAAATGAGCCGGGCATTCCTGTTCATTCTCGACTCAGTCGGGATCGGCGGAGCACCAGACGCCGCGAAATTCGGTGACGAGGGCGCCAATACGCTCGGCCATATCGCGGAAAGGATGTCGCTGAAGCTGCCGCACCTCGCAGCACTCGGTCTCGGCCTTGCGGCGGAGGGAGCATCGGGGCGCAACCCGCTCGCCGTTGCCCCACTCAAGAGCCAGTGGGGATGGGCCGAGGAAATTTCCCACGGCAAGGATACGCCGTCGGGCCACTGGGAATTGACCGGCGTGCCGGTGCTGTTCGACTGGGGCTATTTCCCCCACACCGTGCCGTGTTTTCCGAAATATCTGACGGATGCGCTCATGGCGCGCTGCGCTCTTCCCGGATTGCTCGGCGACAAACATGCGTCGGGCACCGAGATCATCGCCGAACTGGGCGAAGAGCATGTGCGCACGGCCAAGCCCATCATCTACACCAGCGCCGATTCGGTCATCCAGATCGCCGCGCACGAGCAGGCCTTCGGGCTGGAGCGGCTTTACGATGTCTGCAAGGCGGCGCGCGAGCTTTCCTACAGGCTCAATATCGGGCGCGTCATCGCGCGCCCCTTCATTGGTTCGTCCACGGAGGATTTCACCCGCACCGGCAACCGCAAGGATTATTCGATAGCACCACCGGCACCCACCCTCCTCGACAAACTCACTGCGGCCGGCCGCGAGGTCATCAGCATCGGCAAGATCGGCGACATTTTCGCCCATTCGGGAACTGGCCGCGAGGTGAAGGCCTCGGGCAACGCCGCTTCGGTCGAAACCACCTTGGCCCAAATGCCGAAGCTCGCCGATGGCGGACTGCTGGTCACCAATTTCGTCGATTTCGACATGCTCTACGGCCATCGCCGCGACGCGCTGGCCTATGGCAAAGCGCTGGAGGACTTCGATTTGGCGCTACCCCGCCTTGAAGCGCTGCTCCGCCCCGGCGACCTGATGATCCTCACCGCCGACCATGGTTGCGATCCAACCTGGCGCGGCACCGACCACACCCGCGAATGCGTGCCCGTGCTGTGCTTCTCGCCCCAAATCGAATCGGGCCCGATCGGGCGCCGAAAGACCTTCGCCGACATCGGCCAGACCATGGCGCGGCATCTCGGCCTTTCGCCCCTTGCCGCCGGCGCGCCGTGGCCGGTGATTTACAAATCCGGCAGGGCTGGCTAGCCTGCAACCGCACAAACGGGACGGAGACTCAACATGCGAAACATTCTGCTTCTGGGAACAATGATTGCCCTCATGGCGCAGCCGGCTGCGGCCCAGGCGATCGGCGGAGTTTACAAGGTCCATGGGACCAATTTTGACGGCTCGCCCTATGGCGGCGAGGCTACGATTACTCTTACATCCGCGACGACTTGCGAGATCGTCTGGACCACCGGGGTCACCTCGTCGAATGGCATCTGCATGCGGAACGACAATTCCTTCGCCGCCGGTTACCAGATGGGCGACAAGATCGGGCTGATCATCTACAAACTCATGGACGACGGATCGCTCAACGGGTTGTGGACCATCGCCGGCCAGGAAGGCAACGGCACCGAGGTCCTCATCCCGCTCCAATAGTCCGTCAGTCGGAGCGCTTCAGCACCGCCTGCAACACGTTGCGCACGCCGATCGCGCCGACGAAGCGGTCCTCCTCGTCGAACAGCGCCACCGGCGCCGTGTCGGCATTGTGCATGGCCAGCATGACGATCTTGAGCGATGTGCCGGGCCGCGCCCAATAAACCGGGCGCGTGCCTTCCGGAATCGGGTTCTCGACCTCGGCGCAGGATACCCAGGTCGCTTTTTTCTTGTCGCGCTCGGCCTCGATCACTTTCTGGCTGCCGTCGAGGCGGAAGCGCGTCGTCTTGCGCTTGTCGAGCCAGACCCAGCCGCCCGCCACCTTTTCCAGTTCGTGGATCGAGCGCATGACGTTCCATGCGGTCAGCACGCTCAACGGATTCACATTGGCGATGAATTCGCGCACATAGTCGTTGGCGGGCCGGAGCACGATATCCTCCGGCGGTCCCGACTGCACGATCCGCCCACTCTCCATGATGGTGATGCGGTTGCCGATCTTGAGCGCTTCCTCGAGATCGTGGCTGACGAAGATGATGGTCTTCTTGATCGACTTCTGAAGCTGCAAAAGTTCGTCCTGCAGCTTGGTGCGGATCAAGGGATCGAGCGCCGAGAACGGCTCGTCCATGAGTTTTATTTCCTCGATCATTTCCCTCAACCGTTCTCCAGAAGAAAGTGGTTTCCCATTCTGATCGTAATGATTATCGCCAAACATGCCAACGCCTAGTTCCATAGTTGTAAATTGTTTT
>JANNSP010000124.1:0-4093 GCA_031402975.1 Hyphomicrobiales bacterium | reverse complement strand
TGGTGTCGTTCGTCACCATCGTGTTCACCTGGGTGATCGCGTTCCCGATCGGCATCTATTCGGCGACGCATCAGTATAGCTGGAACGATTACGGCCTGACCTTCCTTGGCCTGCTCGGGCTTGCTATCCCGAACTTCATGCTGGCGCTCATCCTCATGTATTTCGCCAATATCTGGTTCGGCACCGCGATCGGGCATCTGATGGACCAGCAATATCTCAACCAGCCGATGAGCTGGGAGAAGGCCAAGTCGATCATGGGACATCTGGTGATCCCGGTGATCATCGTGGGGACCGCGGGGACGGCGGGCATGATCCGCAGGCTCCGGGCCAACCTGCTGGACGAGTTGCGCAAGCAGTATGTGACGACGGCGCGGGCCAAGGGCATGAAGCAGTCGAGGCTGCTGATCAAATATCCGCTGCGCATGGCGCTCAATTTCTTCATTTCCGATATCGGCTCGATCCTGCCGGCGATCATCTCGGGTGCTGAAATCACGGCGATCGTGCTGTCGCTCGAAACCACCGGCCCCATGCTGATCAAGGCGCTGCAGAGCCAGGACATGTATCTGGCGGGATCGTTCCTGATGTTCCTGGCGCTGCTGACGGTGATCGGCGTGCTCATTTCCGACCTGGCGCTGGTCATTCTCGATCCCCGCATCAGGCTGCAGGGGGGAGCCACGAAATGACGTCGCCGCTTCCACCGCCCGGCGAGCCGCTGCCGCATTACGTGTCGGCGGCGCCGTTCGATCCGCACTCGGTCGAGGCGATGACCGACGACCAGTCGCGCATCTATCTCGCCTCGCAATGGCGGCTGATGTGGTGGAAGTTCAAGCGCCACCGGCTCGCCTTCTATTCCGGTATCTTTCTCGCCGCGATGTATCTGATGATCCTGATCAGCGAATTCCTGGCGCCCTACAATCTGCATACGCGCAACGTCGAGTTCATTCATACGCCGCCGCAGCGCGTCCACCTGTTTCACGAGGGCGGGTTCGTGGGACCCTTCGTCTATGGCCGCGACCGCAGCCTCGACATGGACGCGCTCAAACGGGTCTACACCGACAATCCCGCCAAGGTTCAGCCGATCCGCTTCCTGTGCCGGGGCGATGCTTACGAGTTCTGGGGCCTGTGGAAATCGAACCTGCACCTGTTCTGCCCGGCGGAGGATGGCGAGCTTTTCCTGCTTGGCACCGACCGGCTGGGGCGCGATCTGTTGTCGCGGATCATCTACGGGGCGCGCATTTCGCTCACCATCGGGCTGATCGGCATCACCATCAGCTTCATTCTGGGCATCGTGATCGGCGGACTCGCCGGCTATCACGGCGGCATTCTCGATATGGTGGTGCAGCGGGTGATCGAGGTCATGCAGTCGATCCCGTCGATCCCGCTGTGGATGGCGCTGGCCGCGATCATGCCGGTGACGTGGAGTCCGATCGTCATCTATTTCGGCATCACCGTCATTCTCGGCCTGCTCGACTGGTCGGGGCTGGCGCGGGCGGTGCGCTCGAAACTTCTGTCGCTGCGCGAGGAGGATTACGTCATGGCGGCGCAGCTCATGGGAGCCAAGAGCCGCCGCATCATCCAGCGCCATCTCGTGCCGGGCTTCATGTCGCATCTGATCGCCACGGCGACCTTGTCGATTCCCGGCATGATCCTGGGCGAGACGGCGCTGAGCTTTCTCGGTCTGGGCCTCCGGCCGCCGATCACCAGCTGGGGCATCCTCCTCACCGAAGCGAAGAATGTCAGCGTCGTGGCGCTTTATCCCTGGCTGCTGTTTCCCATGCTTCCGGTCATCCTGGTGATCCTGACCTTCAGTTTCCTCGGCGACGGCCTGCGCGACGCGGCCGATCCCTACCATTGAGCGAGGCCCGATGATGAAATCGGAATCACAGCCATGATGCGCCGCCTCGATCACGCCCGCATCCTGATGTACAGCCACGACACGTTCGGGCTGGGCCATCTCCGCCGCTGCCGCGCCATCGCCCACGCGCTGGTCGAGGACTATCGCGGATTGTCGATCCTCATCATGTCGGGATCGACGATCGCCGGCGCCTTCGACTACCGGGCGCGCGTCGACTTCGTCAAGATTCCGAGCGTCATCAAGTTGAGGAACGGCGAATATACCTCGCTCGACCGCCACATCGACCTTCAGGAAACGCTGATGATGCGGCAGTCGATCATCCGCCACACGGCGGAAACCTTCCAGCCCGACGTCTTCATCGTCGACAAGGAACCGCTGGGGCTTCGGGGCGAGGTCGAGGAGACGCTGGCCTATCTCAAGACCAAGGGCACAATCCTGGTTTTGGGCCTCCGCGAGGTGATGGACGCGCCGCATCTTCTCGACGCCGAATGGAAACGCCGCGACGTGCTGCGCAAGATCGGCATGCTCTATGATTCGATCTGGGTTTACGGCCCGCCAGATTTCTACAATCCGCTGACCGGACTCGACGTGCCGGAGCAGGTCAGCTCCAAAGTGAATTTCGTCGGCTTCCTGCAGCGCCAGCTTTCGCATGACGAGATGCCCGGACACCGGCCGGAGGGCGACTATATCCTGGTGACGCCGGGAGGCGGCGGCGATGGCGCCGACCTCATCCACAACGTGCTCCATGCCTATCAGCAGGACGCCACTTTACAACACAGAGCCCTGATCGTGCTCGGCCCCTATATGCCCGCGAGGCAGCGCCGCAAACTTATCAAGAAGGGCGGAAAAATCCCCTGGGTGAAGGTCATCGAATTCGATAACCGCATGGAGGAACTGGTGGCCGGCGCCAAGGCCGTGGTGGCGATGGGCGGCTACAACACCTATTGCGAAATCCTGTCGTTCGACAAGCCGGCGCTGATCGTGCCCCGGGTGCGGCCGCGCGAGGAACAGCTGATCCGGGCGCGGCGCGCCGCCGAACTCGGGCTGATCGACATGCTGCTGCCGGAAGAGGCGGCCGATGCGCTGCGTTTCGCGGCGGCGCTCAAGGCGCTGCCCAGCCGCCCGCCGCCGTCGGTCACCAGCCCGGGCTTGCGCCTCGAGGGGCTGGTCCATATTTCGCGCATCGTCGGCGGCTGGCTCGACAAGCGGCAATACCATCACTTTGCCCTGGTCGAGGGGTCGAACTAGGTTTGCCGCCATGAAGAAGGTGGCGGTGGTGGTGAAGGGCTATCCGCGCCTGTCGGAGACTTTCATCGCGCAGGAACTGCTGGGCCTCGAACAAGCGGGCGTGCCGCTGCTCATCGTCGCACTTCGCAAGCCCACGGAAGCCAAACGCCATCCGGTGCATGCCGAGATCGGGGCCCAAGTTCACTATCTCCCCGAATATCTTCATGACGAATGGGGACGGGTGATACGCTGCTTGATGAAGGCGCTGATCCGGCCGGGTTTGTATCGGGCGCTGGGGTCCCTGATGGGCGACTATGGCCGGGACCGGACGCGCAATCGCTTGCGGCGCTTCGGTCAGGCGCTGGTGCTGGCGGCGGAATGTCCGGACGATGTTGAGTGGCTGCACGCGCATTTCATCCATACGCCGGCCTCCGTCACCTCCTATGCCAGCCAGATCACCGGGATGCCGTGGACCTGTTCGGCCCATGCCAAGGATATCTGGACCACGCCGGATGAGGAGCTTGCCGCCAAGCTACGGGCCGCGCGCTGGACCGTGACCTGCACCAAAGCGGGGTTTGAGCGTCTCAACACGCTGGCGGGGGGCAAGCGTGTGCATCTCAGTTATCATGGCCTCGATCTCCGGCGATTCGGGCCATTCGAGGGAGCGCGACCTAACCGCGATGGCAGCGATCCGGCCGATCCCGTGGTGCTGCTCAGCGTCGGGCGGGCGGTGGAGAAGAAGGGTTATGGCGTGCTGCTGCAGGCTCTGGCGCTGCTGCCGGCTAGCCTCAACTGGCGCTTCGTGCATGTCGGCGGCGGTGATCTCCTGATGCAGTTGCAGGCAACCGCCGCCGGGCTCGGACTGACGGATCGCATGTCCTGGCTCGGCGCGTTGCCGCAGGAACAAGTGCTCGAACATTATCGCGCCGCCGATCTGTTCGTTCTGGCCTGCCGGGTGGCGGACGACGGCGACCGCGACGGGCTGCCCAATGTGCTGGTCGAGGCCGCGAG
>JANNSP010000123.1:0-8696 GCA_031402975.1 Hyphomicrobiales bacterium | reverse complement strand
GCCGAGCTTGTGGGCCGAAATCGTCATCAGGTCGACCCCCAACACACCGAAATTGACCGGGATTTTGCCGAAGGCCTGCACCGCGTCGGTATGGACAAGAGCACGATAGCGGTGGGCCAGGTCGACGACTTCGCGGATCGGCTGCATGACGCCGGTTTCGTTGTTGGCCAGCATGACGCTGACCAGCGCCGGCGGGCCGGGCAGCATTCTGTCCAAGGCACCGAGATCGATCACGCCGTCGCTTGAAACCGGAATCAATTCAACCGGTTTGCCGCTTGCCTTCGCCGACTCGATGAGCGAGGGGTGCTCGATCGCGGAAAGGATGAGGCGTTCGGCTGAAGTGCTTTTGATGGCTTGATTATTCGCCTCGCTGCCACCGCTGGTGAAGACCACCATCGGGGGAAGGACGCCGAGTTCCCGGGCGATCGGCTCGCGGGCGTCGTCCAGCAGTTTCCGCGCCGCGCGGCCTTCGCCATGGACCGAAGACGGATTGCCGCCGGTAGCCATCGCGGCCAGCATCGCGGCCTTGGCCTCCGGCCGGAGCGGGCTCGTGGCGTTATGGTCGAGATAGGTTCTCACGCCGTTGCCCTCACATGCCGGTCCTTGGCCTGCTTGATGGTCGCGGCGAGCGCCAGATTGCGTTTGGCGACTACGTCCTCAAGGGTGATCGAGCCCAAAAAATACATCATCTGGCGGCCCAGCGACGACCACAGGTCGTGAGCGCAGCACTGCTCGCCCTTGACGCAGCCCTCGACCGCGTCGCCCTCGCAGCGGGTAACGCGCAGGGGTTCGTCGGCGGCCATGATGATTTCGGCGATCGGAATGTCGCTTGCGGCACGCGCTAGCCGATAACCACCGCCTGGGCCTCTAGCACTTTCAACCAGTTGAGCCTTCCGCAGTCTGCCGAAGATCTGTTCGAGATATTCCTGGCTGATGTCCTGGCGGTCGGCGATTTCGGCCAGCGACACGGGTTCCCCCGCCGAATGCTGGCCAATGTCGATCATCGCCATCACGGCATAGCGGCCCTTGGTGCTCATCTTCATTCGTGTCTGTCCCGGTTCCAACGCATGAAAGGCTTGCTTTTCAACCCCTCACTTGTGCTAAAGCCAGCCTTGCGCCGGTTGGCTTCAGGCCGCCTTCCTTGAACTGTTATAAACAACGCATATAGAAAAGCCGAGTGCGGGAGTCAACTATTCGGTGAAGCGCGCCGAACCGTCCCCACAAAGGCAACGTGACAGGGACACATAATTCTCGATGCCAGAGGTAATTTTCAACGGCCCGGCGGGCCGGATCGAGGCACGCTACCATCATAGCAAGGCGCCGGGTTCGCCCATCGCCATCCTGCTCCATCCGCACCCGACCTTCGGCGGCACGATGAACAACCCGATCGTTCATTCGCTTTACCAGGTCTTCGCCAGCCGCGGCTTCTCGGTGCTGCGCTTCAACTTCCGGGGCGTCGGCCGGAGCCAGGGCATTTTCGAGAATGGCGCCGGTGAATTGTCGGACGCGGCCTCGGCACTCGACTGGCTGCAATCGTTCAACCGCGAGGCCAAGATCTGCTGGATCGCGGGGGTGTCGTTCGGCGCCTGGATCTCGATGCAGTTGCTGATGCGCAGGCCGGAGATTTCCGGCTTCATTTCGGTGGCGCCACTGGCCAAGCATTACGACTTCTCTTTCCTGGCGCCCTGCCCCGCCTCCGGGCTGTTCGTCAACGGCGAGAAGGATACGGTGACCTCGCCCGAAGCCGTGCACAGCCTCGTCTCCAAGCTCAAGACGCAACGCGGCATCATCATCGAACACCGGGTGATCCCCGGCGCCAATCATTTCTTCCAGGACAAGATCGACGAACTGACCCGCATCTGCGCCACCTATCTCGACCGCCGCATGGCGCGCGAAGGACAGATGTAGCATCCCATTTCGGGTGGCCTGACCCTCGCGCCGGTGGCAGGACTGGTCGCGATGTCACAATCAACCACCATACATCCCCGCGACTGGGGATTGCTCGTCATCCTGTCGATCCTGTGGGGCGGCTCCTATCTTTTCGCCGGAATCGCGGTGAGGGAGTTGCCACCGCTGGTCATCGTGTTCACCCGGGTGGTGCTCGCAGCGCTCGCTCTGCTGCCGCTGCACCTGATTTTTTATGGCGCTCTGCCACGGGACAAGCGGAGTTGGGCGTCGTTCGGCGTCATGTCGATCCTGAACAATGTCATCCCCTTCACCCTCATCGTCTCGGGACAGACATTGGTGACAAGCGGCCTCGCGTCGGTCGTCAACGCCACCACGCCGTTGTTCGCCATAGCGATCCTCGCCAGCTTTGGAACCGAGCGGCTGAGTCTGCGCAAAGCGCTGGGCATGCTGATGGGGCTCGTCGGCGTGGTCATCCTGTCCGATCCCCGGTTCGAGGCGTCCGCCAATCAGATGCTGGGAGTTCTCCTCTGCCTCGGCGCCGCGGCGAGCTATGGCTTTGCCGGCTGGTGGGCGAGGACAAGGCTCGGCGGAGTGGCGCCGCTCACTTCGGCCACCTGTCAACTTCTGTGTTCGAGTGCCATCATGCTGCCACTTGTCCTGCTGTTCAGCGATCTCCGGTCGCTTGCCGGTATCACGATCACAACCGCATCGGCGCTGCTTGGATTTGCGCTGCTGTCGACCGCGCTGGCGTATATCCTGTTCTATCGCATCCTCAACCGGTCGGGTCCCTCGGCCGTCATGCTCGTCACCATGATGATCCCGGTATCGGCGATCGCCATGGGCTATCTGGTTCTCGGCGAGGAATTGCAGTTGCGCGAAGTCGCCGGGGCGCTGGTGATCATTGCATCGCTGATTGTCATAGACGGGCGGGCGGTCCGGTTTTTCAACGGGAAGCAGGCGGTGTAAATTCGCCCCGTTGCATTGCGCGCCTTCCTGTCATTAAATTGTTACCGGGACTGGCCAAGTCACCGTTAATCGCAACCGACAGTCAGGGAGGCCCCGATGACCGACACATTCAAATCCCGTTCCCAGCTTTATGAACTGAGCGAAGACGCCGGGCGCAACGCCACGGCCAACCCAACCATGGGCGACATCATCGCCACCCGCTTCAGTCGCCGCTCTCTGCTCAAGGGCGTGCTCGGCGTCGCCGCCATCAACACCACGATTGGCGGTCTGGCGCTCAGTGCTTCGCCCAAGGCCATGGCCGCGACCGGCAGCTTCGGCTTTGCCGAACTGGTGGCGCCCATCGACGACAAGCATCACGTGGCGGACGGCTACAAGGCCGGCATCCTTATCCGCTGGGGCGATCCCGTGCTGGCGGATGCGCCGGCCTTCGACGTCATGGCGCAGACCGCCGAGGCCCAGGCCAAGCAGTTCGGCTACAACAACGACTTCCTTGGCTATTTCCCGATAGACGGATCGAGCGAGCATGGACTGCTCGGCGTCAATCACGAATACACCGTTGAAAGCCTGATGTTCCCGGGCCTCAGCGGCGAGCAGGACGGCAAGGAGATTATGTTCAAGGAGATGACCCCGGAACTGGCGGCGGTCGAAATGGCGGCGCATGGCGGCAGCGTCATCGAAGTGAAGAAGGATGGCGGTGCCTGGGGCGTGGTCAGCGGCTCGAAATATGCCCGGCGCATCACCATGGACACAGCCATGGAACTGACGGGACCGGCGGCGGGTCATGCGCTCTTGCAGACCGCGGCCGATCCCTCCGGCACCAAGGTTTTGGGCATGGTCAACAACTGCGCCGGCGGCCAGACGCCGTGGGGCACCTGGGTTACGGCGGAGGAGAACATCAACGGCTATTTCTGGGGCGAACTCAAGGACGACCACGCCAACGCCAAGGGCTTCAAGCGCTATGGCATCCCCGGCAACTGGTACAACTGGGGCGCCTATGACGGCCGCTTCGATATCGTCAAGGAGCCGAACGAGGCCAACCGCTTCGGCTGGATCGTCGAGATCGATCCGTTTGATCCCGCCTCCACGCCGAAAAAGCGCACCGCCATGGGCCGCTTCAAGCATGAAGGGGCCGAGATGATCGTCAACAAGGACAATCGCGTCGTTTCCTACATGGGCGACGACAAGCGCTTCGATTATCTCTACCGCTTCGTGACGGAGGGCACCTATGACACGGCCAATCCGGCGAGCGGGCGCGATCTCCTCGACAAGGGCACGCTGTCGGTGGCGAAATTCAGCGAAGACGGCAACATGGAGTGGCTGCCGCTGGTCCATGGCCAGGGGCCGCTGACCGCCGAGGCGGGCTTCGCCGACCAGGCTTCCGTGTTGGTCAACGCGCGACTTGCCTCCGATGCGCTGGGGGCGACGAAGATGGATCGTCCCGAGGACGTGCAGCCCAATCCGAAGACCGGCAAGGTCTATGTGATCCTCACCAACAATACGAAGCGCAAGCCCGAGCAGGTCGATGCGGCGAACCCGCGCCCCGAAAACAAATTCGGCCATATCGTCGAACTGACGCCGCCCGAGGGCGACCATGGAGCGGCAAAGTTCAAGTGGGAGATCCTGGTCAAATGCGGCGATCCCTCGGTCGCGGAAGTGGGCGCCACCTTCTCGTCGGATACGACAAAGGAAGGCTGGTTCGGCATGCCGGATAACTGCGCCTTCGACGCGGAAGGAAGGCTGTGGATCGCCACCGACGGCAACAACGCCAAAGACACGGGGCGTACCGACGGCATGTGGGCCTTGGAGACCGAGGGCGAGAAGCGCGGCCATTCCAAGCGCTTCTTCAGCGTGCCGGTCGGAGCTGAAATGTGCGGGCCGTGCTTCACGCCCGACGGCAAGACGCTGTTCCTCGCGGTCCAGCATCCAGGCGAAAACGATGCCGAAGGCAATGCCGGCAGCTTCGAGAAACCGCCAACCCGCTGGCCCGATTTCGCCGACGGCATGCCGCCGAGACCGTCAATCGTGGTGGTGACGAAAGAGGATGGCGGCGCCATCGGAAGCTGAAATAAGGACGTCCTCCTTCTCCGCCCGAAGGGGCGGGGAAGGTGTCACGCGCGGACTTCCCGCGCGGGACGGATGGGGTCTTTCTTCGCTGCGGCCAAGGCCCCATCCGTCAGTCGCTTCGCGACTGCCACCTTCCCCGGCGGCTTCGCCGCGGAGAAGGATAAAATCAAGGCATTGCCACTACGCCCCCCGTCAGCGGTTCTCTCACCCCCGTCGTTCCGGGAAAAGTCAGCGGCAGCCCGCGCAAACTTCTGACCGCCAGATAGGCCCAGGCTTCGGCTTCCATCGCGTCGCCGTCGAAGCCCGCCTGTTCGGCGGTCAGAACATCCGTTGCTAGGCTTCGGATCGCCCGCATGAGCGTCGTGTTGTGCCGTCCGCCGCCGCAGATGATCCAGCTTTCTGGCGGTTCCGGGAACCACTCGCCGGCCATGGCGATGGTCTGGGCAGTGACGGCGACGAGCGTTGCAGCACCATCGGCGGGGCTCAGATGCCGAAGATCGAGGCTGGCGAAGGTGTTGCGGTCGAGCGACTTGGGCGGCGGGTTTTCGAAGAAATGATCGCCGGTGAACTGGGCCACGACCGAGAGATCGGCGCGGCCGGTGGCCGCCAGCGCTCCTCCCTCATCGCGCGCGCGCCTCGCATGTTTCAGCATCCAGTCGTCGATCAAGGCATTGCCCGGCCCCGTGTCGAAAGCGAGAAGTGTTCCATCGCGGCCGATCCAGGTGACGTTGGCGACGCCGCCTATGTTGACGAAGGCGACCGGACGCTGCTTCAAGGTTCCTGCCAGCGCGCGGTGATAGACGGGCACCAACGGCGCCCCCTGCCCGCCGGCGGCGATATCGGCGGCGCGCATGTCATAAATGACCGGTCTGCCGGTGACCCGCGCGAGCGCTGGTCCGTCGCCGAGCTGTACCGTGAGGCGCGTTTCGGGACGATGCAGCACGGTCTGGCCGTGAAAGCCGATCAGGACGATTTCGGAAAGGTTTAAGCCCGTCTCCTGACAGAATGATTTGATCGCGGCGGCATGCCATTCCGTCAGCGCCTCCTCGATCTGGCGGAGGTCGGCGGGACGTTCGGTCCTGTCGGTAACGGCGACGCTCTGGGCGATGGCCCGGCGGAGAAGCGCTGACTGTTCACCACTGTAGGGATAGGTGCGGAATGGCCCGCGCTCCACTTGATCCTCGCCATCGGTCCGGACGAAGGCTACATCGATGCCGTCAAGCGAGGTTCCCGACATGAGCCCAAGCGCACCCGTTAATTTTGACACCATCCCCCCTCGTGCTATGAGCCGCCAGCCTTAAGACGAGCGCCGAGCATGAGCAAGTTCAAGTCCGATTTTCTCAACGTCCTGTCCGAGCGGGGCTTCATCCACCAGATATCCGACGCCGAGGCGCTGGACCAGGCAGCGCTCAAGGGGTCGATTTCGGCCTATATCGGTTTCGACGCGACGGCGGCCAGCCTGCATGCGGGATCGCTGGTGCAGATCATGATGCTGCGCTGGCTGCAGAAAACCGGGCACCGGCCGATCGCACTGATGGGCGGTGGCACCACGCGAATCGGCGACCCTTCCGGGCGGGACGAATCCCGGAAGCTCCTGACCGACGCCCAGATCGAGGCCAATCTCGCCGGCATCCGGCAGGTGTTCGGCAAGTTCCTGGTGTTCGGCGAGGGTCCGGGCGACGCGCTGATGGTCAACAACGCGGAATGGCTCGATCGCCTCAACTATATCGAATTCCTGCGCGATTACGGGGTTCATTTCACCATCAACAAGATGCTGGCCTTCGATTCGGTGAAGCTCCGCCTGGAGCGCGAGCAGCCGCTCACCTTTCTCGAGTTCAACTACATGATCCTGCAGGCCTATGATTTTCTGGAATTGAGCCGCCGGCACGATTGCGTGCTGCAGATGGGCGGCTCCGACCAGTGGGGCAACATCATCAACGGCATGGAACTGGGGCGCCGCGTCGACGCGCGCCAGTTGTTCGCGCTGACCACGCCGCTTCTCGCCACCTCGTCGGGAGCCAAGATGGGCAAGACGGCGGCGGGTGCCGTTTGGCTCAACCCAGACATGCTGTCGCCCTACGACTATTGGCAATACTGGAGGAATTGCGAGGATGGCGACGTGGGCCGCTTCCTCCGGCTCTATACCGAGTTGCCGATGGCCGAGATCGCGCGCCTGGCGAGCCTCGGCGGGGCCGAAATCAACGAGGCGAAGAAGACGCTGGCCAGCGAGGCCACCGCCATGCTGCACGGCCGCGCCTCAAGCGAGCAGGCGGAGGCCACGGCGCGGCAGACTTTCGAGGGCAGCGGCAGCGCGGAAGGGTTGCCGACTTTTAGAATGGATCTTCGACAGGGAACGGGCCTTCTGACAGCGCTGGTGACGGCGGGGCTTGCTTCATCTAACAGCGAAGCGCGCCGTCACATTCAGGCGGGATCGGTCCGCATCAACGATCAGGTAGTCAGGGACGAGAAGCTTTTTCTGAGGCTGAATTTTCTGGGACATCGCGATTTCATAAAACTATCTGTTGGCAAGAAGAAGCACGTTCTGATCAAGGCGCTTTGAACCAACGCTGTCCCCACTCTCATCATGCCCGCGCTCGATACCCCTACTTCCCCAAAACCCGTCCCGCCACCGCGCTGAGTTTCTTCACCAGGGCCGGATCGCGCTTGTCCGGCGCCGTCATGATGGCGTGGTCGAGGGCGCGGTCGGAGCCCATGGGGCATGGCGGATGGACGCGCGGAAAATCGAGCGCGATGCGGCGCACGAGGCGTTTGGCATGATGCGAGTTGGCATTGAGGACGGCGATCACCTTGCTGACATCGACCTCGCCGTGGTCGGCGTGCCAGCTGTCATAGTCGGTCAACATGGCGACGGTTGAGTAGCAGATTTCGGCTTCGCGGGCGAGCTTGGCCTCGGGCATGTTGGTCATGCCGATGACCGAAGCGCCCCATGAGCGGTACAGCTTCGATTCGGCGAGCGTCGAGAATTGCGGGCCTTCCATCACCACATAGGTGCCGCCGCGGACATGGGCGATCGCCTCGGCCTGGAGTGCCGCTTCGACCCGGTCGCCAAGTCCCGGCGAGACCGGATGGGCGAAAGGGACGTGGCCGACGCAGCCTTCGCCGAAGAATGACTTCTGACGCGCGAAAGTCCGGTCGATGAACTGATCGACGAGAACAAAGGTGCCGGGCGAGAGTTCCTCTTTCAGCGATCCGACCGCCGACAGCGAGACGAGATCGGTGACGCCCAGGCGTTTCATGACATCGATATTGGCGCGGTAGTTGATCGAGGTCGGAGACTGGACATGACCCCGCCCGTGGCGCGGCAGGAACACCACCGGTAGGCCCTCGATGGTGCCCACCCTCACCTGGTCGGAGGCAACGCCCCACGGCGTGTCAACAGTCTCCCAGCGCGCGCCGTCCATCTCCAGGTCATAAACGCCCGACCCACCGATGATGCCGAGGACGGAGACCGTCAATGCTGGTCAGCCCAGATCTTCTTCTTCACCAGATACAGCAGCAGCGCCAGCACGGCGAGATAGATCAGCGTCATGAAGCCTAAGCTTTTCCGTTCCTCGAGCTTGGGTTCGGCCGCCCAGGCGAGGAAGGCGGAGACGTCTTGCGACATGGCGTCGACGGTATTAGGGGCGCCGTCGTCGAAGGTGACCTGCTCGGCCGAGAGCGGCGGCGGCATCGCGATCCAGTGGCCGTTGGCGAAATAGGGATTGTAGTATTTGCCTTCCGGCTGCTCCTTCTTCATC
>JANNSP010000122.1:0-2149 GCA_031402975.1 Hyphomicrobiales bacterium | reverse complement strand
GTCACCGGCGATCTCCTCGCCATGAGCTACGAACAGCGCGCCCAAAGCCCGTGCATCGGGAGAGAGCGCGCCGACCTCGTTCTGGCCGGCTGCGCCATCCTCGAGGAAATCCGCCTGGCCTTCCCCGCCGACCGCATCCGCGTCGCCGACCGGGGCCTGCGCGAAGGCATCCTCACCATGCTGATGAAGGAAGACGGCACCTACGGGAAGGCGCCGTGAGCCGCCCGGGAGCCGGCAAGGCGCAGAGCGGCAGCCGCCGCCTGAAAGTCCGGGTCAAGACCGGCAAGGGCCGCACCGTCTCGCAGAAAATCTGGCTCGAGCGCCAGCTCAACGATCCTTACGTTCTGGAAGCCAAAAAGCAGGGCTACCGCTCGCGCGCCGCCTTCAAACTGATCGAGATCGATGACAAGTATCGGTTTCTGAAACCTGGCGGCCGCATCATCGACCTCGGCGCCGCCCCCGGCGGCTGGAGTCAGGTGGCAGCGGACCGCGTCAAGGCGGGGGAGGGCACCGGCCAGGTCATCGCCATCGACATGCACGGCATGGATCCGATCACCGCCGTCACCATCTTCAAGAAGGACTTCTACGACGAAGACGCGGTCCAGCTTCTCACCGACACGTTGGGCGGCGAAAAGGCCGACGCCGTCCTCTCCGACATGGCAGCGCACGCCACCGGCCACCGCCAGACCGATCACATCAACATCATGGCGCTGGCGGAAGCCGGCTACGACTTCGCCCGGCGGGTGCTCAAACCCGGCGGCACCTACCTCGCCAAGGTGCTGCGCGGCGGCACCGAGGGCCAGATGCTCAAGCTCCTGAAACAGGACTTCGCCACCGTCCGTCACGTCAAACCCATGGCCAGCCGCGACGACTCGGCGGAGCTGTTCGTTCTGGCGATGGGGTTCAGGGGATAGCTAGTCACTTAAAGTGTATTGCACTATATAACACTTCGACGAAGCTGGAGTGCGAACTATGAAACCTGCTGGACAAATGACTTTGACTCTCACCCACGAACTGGAACAATTCGTGCGCGAGGAAGTCAAACGGGGGGCATTCGCTTCAAGCAGCGAATATGTAAGGGACCTGGTCCGCGAGCGCTACTTGGCGGAACGCGATCGGGCCGCAAGACTTCAGGCACTCGAAGCCGCGCTGGAGCGTGGGATTGCCGATGCCGAAGCGGGGCGGGTCATGCCGCTGGACGTTGCATTCAAAAAACTGCGAAGCGAACTTGGCTTGACAAAACCGGTTCGTGAAACGTGAAGGTTGTAGTGACCGAGGCGGCCCTCGACGACCTAATCGCGATTGGCTGGAATATCGGGATCAACGACCCAGCGAGGGCCGAGACCTTCGTGGATGAATTGTATGATCGCTGTCAACGGTTGGCCGCCCAGCCTCTCGCTTTTCCTCTCCTGCCCAACTGGGAACACAAGGGAATTCGCCGCCGCAGCTATGGCAACAATCTCATATTTTATAGGGTCAAGAGTGACACCGTGGAAATTCTCCACATTCTCCATGGCGCCCGCGACTATGAATCAATAATTTTCCCGGCAGATTGACAATCACTTAGCTCAAGGAGATTTCACCATGACCGACGAACTCACCTTTTACACCAATCCCATGTCGTGCGGCCGGATTGTACGCTGGATGCTGGAGGAACTGGGTCAGCCCTACACAACCCAGGTCCTTGACTACGGCACCACGATGAAGGCGCCCGCCTATCTCGCCGTCAATCCGATGGGCAAGGTTCCGGCGATCCGCCATGGCGATACGATCGTGACCGAAGCCGCCGCCATCTGCGCCTATCTGGCCGACGCGTTCCCGCAATCAGGCCTGGCACCACCACCCGGCGACCACGCGTGCGGGCACTATTACCGCTGGATGTTTTACGCGGCGGGCCCGGCGACTACGCGTGCGGGCCCTATTACCGCTGGATGTTTTACGCGGCGGGCCCGGCGGAAGCGGCGATCACCAACAAGTCGTTCGGTTTCGTCGTACCGCCGGAGCGCCGGGGCATGGTGGGCTACGGCTCTTACGAGGACGTGATGAAAACCCTCGAACACGCCGTCTCGCAATCCGAATACGTGGCGGGCGACAGGTTCACCGCGGCCGACGTCTATTTCGGCTCGCAGATCGGCTGGGGCCTGATGTA
>JANNSP010000121.1:0-6850 GCA_031402975.1 Hyphomicrobiales bacterium | reverse complement strand
ACCCGGTAGCCGTGCCTTGAAATCCCCTTCAATCGCCTCGATCAACGCCGACAGCTTGACCATCAAAGCCTCCAGAATCAGTGGAGACTCCTTGAATCACACGAGATTCCTCATGATCAAGAAAAATTGAAGGGTGGTAAGGGTAGGGCCCCGGCTTTTGACAGTTTTCGGCGGCGGTGGCAGACCTTGCACGGAGAAAGGCGAGACCCCATGACCCAGTCCGTTCCTACCGCGGCCGTCCTGCTCATCGGCGACGAAATCCTTTCGGGCCGCACCAAGGACCGCAATTTGGGTTACATCGCCGACTATCTGACGGCTCTCGGCATCGACTTGAAGGAAGCCCGTGTCGTTGCCGATCGGGAGGATGACATCGTCGCGGCGGTCAATGCGCTCCGCTCGCGCTACAGCTATGTTTTCACCACGGGTGGGATCGGCCCGACCCATGACGACATCACCGCCGATGCAATGGCGAAAGCCTTCGGTGTTGCCATCACCCACGATCCGCGGGCGGTCGAGATCTTGTTGACTTACTTTCGCGAGATCGGACGCGAGCCCAACGAAGCGCGCATGCGCATGGCCCGCGTGCCCGTGGGCGCCAGCCTGATCGAAAACGCCGTGTCGAAGGCGCCGGGGTTTCAGATGGAGAATGTCTTCGTCATGGCTGGGGTGCCCAAGATCATGCAGACCATGCTGGAGGAAATTTCGCCACGCCTGTCGCGGGGCACGCCGATTGAATCGCGCAGCGTCGAATTCCAGGGCGGCGAGGGCGATGTGGCAAAACCGCTGGGAGATATCCAGACCCGTTTTCCGCAAGTTGCGATCGGCTCCTATCCGTTTCAGTCCGTACACGGATTTGCCACCAACCTGGTATTGCGCTCGCGCGACATCGTGGCGCTGGAAGGCGCTTACGCCGCCGTCAAGGCAGTCGCCACGGAATTGACCGAGAAGGGCCTGGCGCGCGGCTGGTCGTGACTCACGCCGCCAGCGCGCGCTTCACTTTTTCGGTAAGATCGTTGCGGGTGAAGGGTTTGTTGACGAGATCGATCGTGTTGGGCAGTTCCTGCATCTGGCGGAGCGATCCCGGCGCGTAGCCCGACATGAACAGGATCTTGAGTCCAGGCCGCAGCTGCAACGCCTTGAGCGCCAGTTCGGGACCATTCATGCCGCCCGCCATGATGACGTCCGACAGGACCAGGTCGATATCGGGACGATCCTCGATCGCTTTCAGTCCGTCCGGCCCGCTCGCCGCGACGATCGTTTCAAACCCCATGTCCTCAATCATTGCCGCCGCGACGTCGCGGACCGAGGGATTGTCCTCGACCACCAGCACGACGGAGCGGCGCCGCGGCGCCAGCGGCGGTTCGACACCCACGGCGGCAATATCCGGCAGGGTGGCCTCGTTCTTCATGTGGCGCGGCAGATACATGCGGATCGTGGTGCCATGGCCCACTTCCGAATAGATCTTGATATGGCCGCCCGATTGCTTGGCGAAACCGTAGATCATCGACAGGCCGAGGCCCGAACCGGCTTCAGGTCCCTTGGTGGTAAAGAATGGCTGGAATACTTTTTCGATGTTTTCGGGCGGAATTCCGCAGCCCGTGTCGGTGACGGCGATTTCCACATAGTCGCCCGGCTGCACGTCCTCATTCTCTTCGCAATAGGCCTTGTCGAGATGGCGGTTGGTGGTTTCGACAATGAGCTTGCCGCCATGCGGCCGCATGGCGTCGCGGGCATTGATGGCGAGATTGAGGATCGCCGTTTCCAGCATGCCGCGATCGGCCTTGACGGGCCAAACCTCGGTGCCCGGCAGAACCGTCACCTCGACGGCGCCGCCTACGGCACGGCGCAGGATGTCGTGGATCCTTTCAATCAGGCCATCGACCGAAAGTTCCAGATTCTGCAGCGTCTGCTGGCGCGAGAAAGCCAGCATCCGGCGGGTGAGTTCGGAGCCCTTTTCGGCCGCGTCGATGGCGGCGCGGATGCGCTTCTGGGCGCGCTCGTCGTTTTTGACGAGTTGCTCGACGAGCTGCAGGTTGCCCATCACCACCATGAGCAGATTGTTGAAGTCATGGGCGACGCCGCCGGTCAACTGGCCGACCGCCTCCATCTTCTGCGCCTGGAGATATTTGCGCTCCAGCGTCTTGCGCTCGGTGATGCATTGGCAGGTGCCGAACACCGCGGTCACGCGGTCCGCCGCATCCCATTCGGGTTCGATGTTGCACAGGAAATGATTGAGTTCACCCTCGACCATGGTCTTGTAGGCGATCTCGAATGCCGGCACCGGCCGGCCGATCTGGGCGAGCTCGATCGCTTCCCTGAAACGCTCGCGGTCGGCTGGCTCGATCATCGTCTCGAAGATCGCCAGGTCGGGCTCGACGATGGCGCTCTGCATTGAGATCAGCGCGATCATCTCGCTCGAAAGCTGCGTGGTTCCCGTTTCCAGAGCGATGCTGAAGCTGCCAAGACGCGCCGCCTTCTGGGTGCGCCTGAGGCTTCGCTCTGACGCCTGCAGTTTCTCGACAACCGCCATCTGCTCTCCGATATTGCGCGACAGACCGACGCATTTCTCGGGCCGCCCGTCGGCGGGATCGCGGAGCAGGCCGGCGATCGATTCGATCCAGGTATAGGCGCCCGTCTCGTCGCGCACCCGGTAGCGGGTCTGGAACATGTCGTGGCCGAAAGGCGCCGTCATAATCTGGCCGTCGAGCGTCTTGTCGCGATCCTCCGGGTGAACCCGGTCGTTGAAACTTTTGAAGTTAAGAGCGGAACTGTCCCGCGGCAGGCCGAGCAGGTCATACATCTCGGGCGAATTCCGTGATTCACCGCTGCGATAGTCGTGATCCCACGCGGCAAAACCGCCCGAGCGCAAAGCGAGCGTCAGGCGGCGTTCGTTCTGGATCGCCTCGTCGGCCTTGTCCTTGGAGGCATGCTGGCCGATCAACACCATGTACCGGTTTTCGCCGTCAACCCAGGCCTGCTGGTTGAACGTGATGGCGCGGGTGAAGCCCAGCGGCGGCACATAGCTCACCTCGACCAGTTGCGGCTGGCCGGCCAAAGCGTCGCTATAGCGCGCCGACAGGGGCCCGGTTCCGAACTTGACCAGTTTGCGGCCGATCAGATCCTCGCGCCGGCAGTTCCATTTGCGCAGGATGGCGCCTGAGGCTTCGGTTACGGCGGCGTCGGGAAGGGCAATCGCCAGCATCTCGACATTGGCCGTATCGAAGGCTTTCGCCAGGTCTGTGATGGTGCCCGCGGGCACGGTCATGCGAGGTCCTTCCCGGTTTCGACTGGTCGGGCCCGACTGTGGCGTCAAAACGTGAAGCAAGTGTTGATGGTTAATCCGGCGATTGCGCCAAATTTTCAGGCACGGCATAAAGGCGGGCGAAAGCGGAGGCCGGAATGGACGAAAAATGGCAGAAGAGCTACCCGGTCTCGTGGGACCAGTTCCACCGCGATGCCCGGGCGCTGGCCTGGCGCTTGAGCGAAGCGGGGCCGTTCAGCGCCGTGGTCGCGATCACCCGTGGAGGTCTGGTGCCCGCCGCCGTGGTGGCGCGCGAGCTCGGCATCAGGGTGATCGAAACGGTCTGCGTCGCCTCTTACGATTACGACAAACAGGGCCGGGTCACGGTTCTCAAACCGGTCGGGCCCGGCATCATCGGCGCGAGTGGCGGCGAGGGCGTGCTGATCGTCGATGACCTGGTCGATACGGGCGCCACCGCGCGGGTGGTGCGCGAATTGCTGCCCAAGGCGCATTTCGCCACCGTCTATGCCAAGCCCGCGGGCCGGTCGATGGTTGACACTTTCGTTACAGAAGTCAGCCAGGATACGTGGATCTACCTGCCCTGGGACATGGGCTTGCAATTCACCCCGCCCATTACCGAAAAGGCGATCGCCTGATGTTTGCCGGCAGTCCATATCTGCTTCTTGGTCTGGTGCTGGCGTTGCAGGTCAAGCATTTCATCTGCGACGGCCCCTTGCAGACCCGCGCCATGGTCGAGGGAAAGCGCGTCTACGGCGAGCCCATGGGCCTGCTTCATGCCGGCATTCACCTGGTGGGAACCCTGCTGGTCCTCGTGGTTTTCGGCCTGCCGCTGTGGTTCGTCGCGGCCTTCGCGGGTGCCGAGGCGATCCTTCATTATCATATCGATTTCACCAAGGAGAGGATCGTGAAGGGGGCCGCCTGGACCTTCACGGACGCCTATTTCTGGTGGGCTTTCACCGGCGACCAGGTTCTCCATCACATGACCTATCTCGCCATCGCAGCCGCGGCGATTGCACTGGTCTGAGGACGAGACGCGGGCGTGGCGGAACGGTAGACGCAACGGACTTAAAATCCGTTTTCCGTAAGGAAGTGAGGGTTCAAGTCCCTCCGCCCGCACCAAACACCTGGCGGATCCCTATCGCGCCAGTTCCAACACTTCTCGCCATCTCGGATGATCGTGTAGCGCGGCGAAATCGGAATCTTGCAGGATCCACGCCTTGGTTTCGTGGTTGGCCCGAGGCAATAGTTCGACAAGCAGATCGAGCGCGCGATCTGATTCACCAAGCAGACAGCGAAGGCAGGCAATGTTGTACTGTGTCAGCCTGTCGTCGGGATCGATGGCCAAGGCGCGAGACCCCCATTCCTTTGCCCGCTCGATGTCGCCAAGCGTGACGAGCGCGACGGCGCCCAGATAGGCGGGTCGCGAGTTCTGTGGATTTTTCGACAGTTCGCGCTCGGCCCGTTCGATGCCTCTACGCGCTGCGTCTCTTTCCCTATCCTGCTGCCCAAGCGACCGATAAACTTGAGTCAGCAACATGGCGGACTGATAGTCGTCGGACTTGATTTCGGCGGCTCGCTCCCAGAGAGCGGCGGCCCGTTCCAGCTTACCCTGGGAATAGCAGGCGCGGCCGTAGAAATAGTGGCTTTCGAACAGATTGGGATTGCTGGCGATGGCACGCTCGAACTCCCGTTCAGCCTCCTGGTATCTCTGACTTGCCGACAAAGCGAGGCCGCGCGATGCGCGCGCTTCGGCAAGGCCGCTGTCAATGTCGAGCGCCTTTGCGCAATTGGCCAGGATGCCGTCAATCGATACGTCCTCGCTGTAGTGCAAATAAAGAAAGGATTCGCAATCGGCGGCGCCGGCATAGGCGCGCGCGTAGAGGGGGTCCAGTTCGGTGGCCTTGGCGAACATGTTCTTGGCCAACAGGAGATTGGATTTTGAACCTCGGTGAAAGAACTCGCGGCCTTTCAGGTAGTAGGTGTAGGCCTCGACATTGCCGGTTGGCGCCTGCTCGATCGCCTTCTTTTCCTCCGGCAACAGCTTGACCTTCAGTTGGTCGACGATGGTGTGCGTGATCTCGTCCTGGATGGCAAAAATGTCGGTCAGGTCGCGGTCGTAGCGGTCGGCCCACAAATGGCCGCCGGTTGACCCTTCGATCAGCTGCGCGTTGATCCGCACCCGGTTGCCGGCCTTGCGGACGCTGCCCTCGACCACATAGGCGACGCCCAGTTCCTTGGCGATCCGCTCCAGGTTCACGGCCTTTCCCTTGTAGGTGAAGACGGTGTTGCGGCCGAGCACGAAGAGCCCCGAGACCTTCGACAGGTCCGTGATGATGTCCTCGGTGATGCCGTCGCTGAAAAATTCCTGATCGGGATCGTTGCTCATGTTGGCGAAAGGCAGGATCGCCACCGAGGGCTTGTCGGCGCGCGAATTCTTCTGAGCGCTCGCCCCGGCCTGGGGGACGTTGCCCGGCAATGCCTCCGCCATATTGATGAAATAGACATGCACCGGCTGGGCGATGTTTTTGACCGTCTTTTCGCCCTGGTCGAGAAATTCGAGTTCGAGCTTGTTGCCGACCTGGTTCCTGACCACCGCCGAGCAGGCGATGCCGCCCGGCCCCGCCAGGCCTTCGAGCCGCGCCGCCATGTTGACGCCGTCGCCATAGAAGTCATCGCCATCGACGATGATGTCGCCGAGATTGATGCCGATCCTGAACTTGATGTGACGGTCCTCGGGGATTCCGGCGTTGCGCTCCAGCATGCCGCGCTGGATTTCGACAGCACAGCGCGCCGCGTTGAGGACGCTGCCGAACTCGACCAGAAAACCGTCGCCCATCACCTTGAAGATGCGCCCGCCATGCTTGGCCATGGTCGGATCGAAGAACTCGCGGCGATGCTGGCGAAGAGCGCCAAGAGTGCGCTCCTCATTGGCCTCCATCAGGCGGCTGTAGCCCACCACGTCGGCCGCCAATATGGCCGCCAGCCGACGCTCGACCCGCTCCTCGCCCATGCCCGTCCTCTGAACTTGAATGCAATATCTCTACACGCCCAGGTGACGAATAGCTAACGCCATGGCAGAGATGCGTTGTTCCAATTCGGCCGGAGAAAAATCCTATGGACAGGTCCTGGTCATCGGGCCAAATGTTCGGAACCTCGTATGCCATAGCTGCTTGTTTGGCGGAGCGAGGTAGTGTACCGAAATTATTCGGTTTTATCTCTTGTGCCCCAACTGCAGGTTTCAGGCTTGGCCCAACCGAACGAAAAAATCCTGCCGGACGCTTGGATGGAGAGCTATTTTCGGCAGCAGATGAAGCCATTTGAAGGCCGAACCATCACTTCGGATTTGCTCGGCCAGGTCGAACGTCTTTATCCTCTTTTGTACCACAAGCATTTTGCCCGTTTCGCCTTTCGCGATGGCCGGGTGACGTCGCCAACCAGTGTTGCGAAGTTTCCGTCCTACATTCTTGACCGTTTCCACATCATGATGGGGGTCTTCACCGCGCTGGCGCCGTCAATCCCCGATCTCGAACTGGAAATATATTTCGGTGACGGATTTACCGGCTGGTTGCGCGACTGTCCGGCGCCGGT
>JANNSP010000120.1:0-4786 GCA_031402975.1 Hyphomicrobiales bacterium | reverse complement strand
CGAAGAAGGAGTAGCGGATCATCTGTTGTCTCCGAAGTTGCCGTCTGTATGGCGCTGTTGATGTTGTTCTAAGTGATTTCGGGAGCAACTCTGTGCTGCACATCACACACTGCGAGAATAACGTGAAAATCACCGGTTGGTTCCGCCGCGGTCTCACAAAAAAAGGCCCCGGGGTTTCCGGGGCCTCGAGTTGCAGGCAGTCGTTTGCAGGGGATGGGGGGATAACTGCCTGGGGAAAGTATTCAATTGGAACCGGTGCGAAAGAGTTTCAAGCTTTCGAGAGGGGGCTGGGAAGCTCGAGGGCCCCGTCGCGCCGGTTCCTGACGTCGGTTGCCCGCCGCCAATTCTTAACGCTCCGTTTCGGAGCAATCCTCCATGATGCAGGGTTGGACGATGAGCGGCCCGTAGACCGGAAAAGCCTGGTTCTTCACGATCACCGTCACATTGCTGATGTCGTCGCGCGTGGGTGCGACTGCGGCGATGGCGGTGGCGGCGGTCGCCAGCACGGCCAAGGCGAAGAAGGAGTAGCGGATCATGGTGTTGTTCCTCTCGATGTTGGGAGGACACTAGCGGGCCCGGACAGAACCCAAACTGAATGCGCCGTTCATCTATCGTTTATCTGCGCTGGGATTCGTGCAACCATGAGGCGGGGTTGCAACGTAATTGTGGCATGAGCATCATTTCCAAACCGGTTGACCGCGATCTGGACACATTGCTGCAAAAGATCGCGGGCGGTGACCGGCAGGCGTTCGGCCGTTTGTACGATCTGACTTCGCCTCGTCTCTTCGCCATCATCCGCGCCGTGGTGCGGAAGCCCGAGCTCGCCGAGGAAGCGCTGCAGGAAGCCTTTGTCAGGGTCTGGCAGAAGGCCTGGGCTTACGATCCGGCCAAGGCCCCGGCCATGGGCTGGCTGGCGACGATCGCCCGCAACCAGGCGATCGACCTCAAGCGCCGCTTTGCCGAAAAACTGTCGGAGCGTTCCGAACCCGAGGATCAGCGGATTGGTTTCACCATGCCGGAAGCCGAACTGGCGCTGGAAATGCGGAAACTCAGGGAATGCCTGTCGCGCCTGCCGGTCGACCGCCAGGACATGGTTCTGCTGGCCTACTACCAGGGCTTCAGCCGCGAGGAGTTGTCGGAGAAATTCAAGCGTCCCGTCACCACCGTCAAGACGCTCTTGCGCCGCAGCCTCGCAACACTCAAGGAGTGCCTCGATGGCCGAGCCTGAGGAACGGGACGGGCTTGCCGCCGAATTCGCGTTGGGCTCACTTCCTCCCCTCGAGCGCGCTGAGGCTGAGCGTCTGATTGCCGCCGACCCGGACTTCGCCGCTCGCGCCGTCCACTGGGAAAACCGCCTGTCGCCGCTGGCGCTGTCGCTCGCTCCGGTCGAGCCACCGGCGCATCTGCGTGACAGGGTAATGCAGGCGGTCGCCGGAGGCGGCGATGAAACCGTCGTGGCGTTGCGGCGGCAAACCCAACGCTGGCGCGCCGCGGCGATCTCCGCCATGGCGCTGGCGGCGGCCCTTGCCGGCTTCATCGTCTTCCGCGCTCCCCCCACCCTCGAAGGCGGACGCTATGTGGCCGTGCTGCAGGCCGAAGGCACCAACCCGGCGTTTCTCGCGTCCGTCGATCTCGCCGCTGGAACGATCCGCGTCCGCACCTTGTCGGCGGCGCCCCAGCCTGGCAAATCCTACGAATTGTGGGCGGCGGGCGCTGGACGCCAAAAGCCGCAGTCGCTGGGCGTCATCGACGCCGATTTCCGCATCGGCGCCGATAAACTGGGCAAGGTCGATCCCGGCACCTTGCAGGAAACCATCTTCGCTGTCAGCCTCGAACCGGAAGGCGGCTCGCCCACCGGCGAGGCAACAGGCCCCGTGCTCTTCGTGGGCAAACTGGTCCCGGCCGAATAGGAGGCGCGATGGCTGACGGCCTGAATTGGAAAACCGCGGCGAAGCTGGTGAAAGGTTTCGCCCGTGGAAAGTATTCGCCGGTCGAGGCGGCGCAAGCCTGCCTGGCACAGATCGCCCGGCACGAACCAGTCCTCAACGCCATGTGCGGAGTGCACCAGGAGGAAGCACTTGCCGCGGCGCGCGCCAGCGAGCAGCGCTGGCACAAGGGCAGGTCTCAGGGACCGCTCGACGGCGTTCCGGTGCTGGTGAAGGACATCCTCCTGGTCAAGGGTTGGGCGACGCTTAGGGGCTCGCGCGTGGTCGATCCGGCGCAGGACTGGAAACATGATGCGCTGGCGGTGGCGCGCCTGCGCGAATCGGGTGCGGTATTGCTCGGCCAGACCACGACGCCGGAATTCGGCTGGAAAGGCGTCACCGATTCGCCCTTGACCGGCATCACCCGCAATCCATGGAATCCGGCCAAAACGCCCGGCGGGTCGTCGGGCGGATCGTCAGCGGCGCTGGCGGCGGGCTACGCGCCCCTGGCGCTCGGCACCGATGGCGGCGGCTCGATCCGCATCCCGGCGGGCTTCACCGGCGTCTACGGCCTCAAGCCCTCCTTCGGCCGCGTGCCCGCCTGGCCGCTGTCGCCCTTCGGCACGGTCGCCCATGTGGGGCCGATGACCCGCAGCGTCGAGGACGCGGCCCTGATGCTGAACGTCATCGCCGGGCCTGACGCCCGCGACTGGCACGCGCTGCCCTATGACGGGCGCGACTACACCGAGAAACTGAAAAACGGCATCAAGGGCCTCCGCGTCGCCTACAGCCCGAGGCTGGGATATGCGGCGGTCGATCCGGTGATCGCCCGGCTGGTCAAGCGGGCGGTCATGGTTCTGGCGTCGCTTGGCGCCGAAATCGAGGAGGTCGATCCGGGTTTCGGCGATCCCGCTCCCTGTTTCCGCGTGCTGTGGTGGGCGGGCGCCAGGGCGGCGCTGGGCCACCTTCTGCCCGACAAGTTGCAGTTGCTCGATCCGGGCCTGGCCGACGTGGTCGAACAGTCGAAATCGATCACGCTCGACGACTACCTCACTGCGGTGAAGGAGCGGGGGACACTCGGCGGCCACATGCGCCAGTTCATGGAAAACTACGATCTTCTGGTGACGCCGACGCTGCCCATCGCCGCCTTCGAGGCAGGCAGGCTCTCGCCCGAGGACACAGGCGCGACCGGCAAATGGGTGAACTGGACGCCGTTCTCCTATCCCTTCAACCTGACCCAGCAGCCCGCCGCCAGCGGTCCCTGCGGCTTCACCAGGGATGGCCTGCCGGTGGGGCTCCACATCGTCGGCCGCATGTTCGCCGACCGGACCGTGCTCCGCGCTTGCCACGCCTATCAGGCGGCGACGGAGTGGCACAAAAAGCGGCCACCACTTGCGGTGAAGGCATGAGCGGCGAAGCGGTCGAGCCCTTGCGCCTTCGGATCGCGGAGTTCGTTGCCCGCCACATCCTGCCTCTGGAGAGCGACAGCGGCTCCTATGACGGTCACGAGAACATCCGCCTCGACCTCCTGGCGGAGCTGCGCGCCAAAGCCAGGCAAGAGGGCCTCTGGGCCCCACAGATGCCGGTGGCGCGCGGCGGTCTGGGGCTAAACGTCGCCGCCATGGCGACGTTGTATGAAGAGATGGGCCGCTCGATCTTCGGCCCCGTCTCGTTCAACTGCGCCGCGCCCGACGACGGCAACATGATCGTTCTGGAAAAAGTCGCGAGCGGCGAGCAGAAACGCGACTGGCTGCAACCCATCGTCGACGGTCACGTGCGTTCGGCCTTCGCCATGACCGAACCCGCTCCGGGTGCTGGGTCCGACCCCTCGATGATGCGCACCACCGCCACCAGGGACGGCGGCGACTGGGTCATCCACGGCCACAAATGGTTCATCACCGGAGCGGCGGAAGCAGCCCATTTCATCTTGATCGACCGCACATCGGACTACACCCGCAAGGGTCTCACCGCCTTCCTCTACCACCGCGACGATCCAGGCTGGCGCATGACCCGCCGCATTCCGATCATGGGCCCCGAGGAACATGGCGGCCACTGCGAGCTCGTCTTCGAAGGCCTCCGTATTCCCGACCGCAACCGCCTGATGGCGGTGGGCGACGGGCTCAAGCTCACCCAGATCAGGCTTGGAACTGCCAGGCTCACCCACTGCATGCGCTGGTTGGGGATGGCGAAGCGCGCCCTCGAAATCGCCGCCACCTATGTCGGCGAACGGCGAAGCTTCGGTCAACTGCTCGCCGAGCGCGAAGGCGTGCAATGGATGCTGGGCGAGGCGGCGCTGGCGATCCAGACCGGCCGGCTCCTCACCATGGACGCCGCCCGCCGGCTCGATCGAGGCGACTTCGCGCGGACGGAAGTGTCGATGGCCAAGATCCAGGTGGCCGACGCGCTGCACAAGGCGATCGACACCGCGATCCAGCTCACTGGCGCGCGCGGCTATTCCAGGGATACCATCCTCGAATGGATGTATCGCTACGCCCGCCAGGCCCGCCTTGTCGACGGCGCCTCGGAAGTCCACAAGATGGTCCTCGCCCGCGCGCTACTGAAAGAAGGCCAAGACTTCTGGCGCTCCTGATCCTTCATCCTTCTCCGCGGCGAAGCCGGCGGGGAAGGTGGCAGGCGCGGCACGCGCCTGACGGATGGGGCCCTTCGCCCACGCAAGAAAGACCCCATCCGTCACGCACCGAAGGCGGTGCGCGACACCTTCCCCGCGCTTTGGGCGGAGAAGGATGACGTCCCCTCATTGTCTCCAACCAGCATGTATGCGAAACAAATCCCATGCGGGATATCCTTCACCAGCTTGAACGGCGCCGCGCCGAGGCCCGCCTTGGCGGCGGTCCAAAGCG
>JANNSP010000119.1:0-13864 GCA_031402975.1 Hyphomicrobiales bacterium | reverse complement strand
CATCCTCCCCGCCGCCGAACAGGCGCGGGGGAGGTGGCGAGCGCAGGCGAGCCGGAGGGGGGTGCGGGCAGTGGAACTCAGCTGCCGCAACCGCGTTCATTCCATCTCGTCGCCCGCCCGGCCACGCTGTCAGGTCCCGCCCCGCTGCTGCCGCCCCCCTCCGTCGCTGCTTCGCAGCGCCACCTCCCCCGCGCCTCATCGGCGGCGGGGAGGATAAGAAAGCGCGTGGTCTGGATCGATGCTCGGAAAGATATGTGCAGACGGCCGCATTTCGCAGGAAAGACGAAAGGGTGAATATCAATCCGCCGGCGCGGTGAACTGCAGCTTCGCCAGCCTGGCATAAAGCGGGCTCGTTTCCACCAGTTCGCCGTGGCTGCCCTCGGCCACCAGTGCTCCCTGGTCGAACACCAGGATGCGGTCGGCGTTGCGCACCGTGGCCAGCCGGTGGGCGATGACCAGCGTCGTGCGGTTGGACGTCAGTTTCTCCAATGCCTCCTGGATCAGCGCCTCGCTCTCGGCATCGAGCGCGCTGGTGGCTTCGTCGAGCAGCAGCACCGGCGCATCGCGAAGGATGGCTCTCGCGATGGCGATCCGCTGGCGCTGTCCGCCCGACAGCGTCATGCCGCGCTCGCCGACTTCGGTGTCATAACCTTTCGGCAGCTTGACCGCGAATTCCTCGACCCTCGCGGCGATGGCGGCGGCCTTCGCCTCGTCCACCGAGGCCTCGGGCTTGCCGAAGCGGATGTTATCCAAAACGCTGCCGGAGAAAATGATCGTCTCCTGCGGCACGACCGCGATGCGGCGGCGAACCTCCAGGGGGTCCGCTGTCCTGATGTCGATGCCATCGAGGCTGACCATGCCTGAGAGGGGATCGAAGAAGCGCTGGATCAGCGCGAAGATCGTGGTCTTGCCCGCCCCCGAGGGCCCGACGATGGCAACCGTCTCCCCGCTTCGGATAGCGAAACTCACCTGCTTCAAGGCCTGCGTCGCGGTCCGTGTCGGATAGCTGAAATTCACCTCGTGGAAGGCGACTTCGCCCTTCGATGGCGAGGGGAGCGCCACCGGAAAGGCCGGAGCGGCGATCAGCGGCACCTCGTCGAGAAGCTCCGAAATCCGTTCCGCCGCACCGGCCGCCAGTTGCACCTCGCCCCACACTTCCGAAAGCTGGCCGAGCGAACTCGCGGCCAGGATGGCATAGATCACGAACTGGCCGAGCGTTCCTCCCGTCATGGTGCCGCCCATCACTTCGCGCGCCCCATACCACAGGAGGCCGACGATCGCTCCCAGCGCCACGAAGATGATGGCGGCGGTCAGCATGGCGCGGGCCCTCGTGCGCGACGCCGCGGCGCCGAAAGCGGTGGCGGTTGCAAGGCCGAAGGCGTTGCGCGCGAAGCCTTCCTGGAGATTGGCCTGGACCGTGGTAATGGCGGAGAGCCGCTCCTGGGCGAAGGCCGCTGAACTGGCGAGCGTATCCTGGGCGAGGCGCGACAGCGCCCTGACGCGCCGCCCGTAGATCACCAGTGGCAGCACAACGAGCGGAATGGCCAGCAGTGAAAGCCCGGCAAGTTTCGGGCTGGTCACCACCATCATGGCCATGGCGCCCACGAACATCACCAGGTTGCGGAGTGCGATGGACGCGGTCGACGAGAAGGCCGACTTGATCTGCGTCGTATCGGCGGTGAGCCGCGACACCACCTCGCCGGTTTTTTGCACCTCGTAGAAGGCTGGGCTCAGATTCATCAGGTGGCCGAACAAAGCGTCGCGGATATCGGCCACCACCCGCTCGCCCAGCCACATCACGTAATAGAAGCGGATGGCGGAGGCCGCGGCGAGCAGGGCCACGACCGCCAGCATGACGAGGAAATACTGGTCGACCAGCGTGGCATTGGCGGTGGTGAAGCCGTTGTCGATCACCCGCCTCGCCGCCACGGGCACAACCAGCGTCGCCGCCGCCGCGAGGAAGAGCGCCACCACGGCGATCGCCATCCGCCCCCGGTAGTGCCACAGAAACGGGGTGAGGCGCGCCAAGGGCCTGAGACTCCGGCCCTTCGGCCGGCGGCGGGCTTCTTGCTCAAAACTATCGGACATCCGCGGCGCTTGCCTCTCCCTGACCCATCCTGTATAGACGCCGCCCGAAGCGAGACAACCCCGCGCATGGGGCGCGGATCAGAAAGATCAATCAATGAAGCAAGGCATTCATCCCGATTACCACACCATCAACGTGGTGATGACCGACGGCAGCAAATTCGTGACGCGCTCGACCTATGGCAAGCCCGGCGACACGCTGTCGCTCGACATCGATCCCCGCACCCATCCGGCCTGGACCGGCGGCCAGCAGACGCTCCTCGACCGCGGCGGCCGCGTGTCGAAGTTCAATCAGAAATTCGGGTTTCTGAAGAAGTAGGCCTATCCCCGCGCCGTCTTGTAAACACTCGCAAGCCGGTCGAGTTGCTGGCTGACGGCGCTGGGCCGGGCCGGTTCGGTCTTGTCGCGGGTCCCCAGCATGGCATCGAGCGTCTGGATGCGCATGTGAAGCCGGAGCGAGCGTTCGACCAGGCCCTCGAGGTCGGTGGGGAGCTGTTCGGAGCCGGTCAGCGCGTTGCCGCGTCCGATGTCGGTCAGGCTGATCCGGTGTTTCTCTTTCTTAGCCTCGTCGCCCGACAATTCGCCAGCCCCTATGGCGCGCTGCAACAGGAGCCAGGAGGCAAGCTGCATCAACCTCGTGGTGAGGCGCATGCTTTCGGTGGCATAGGCAATGGCGCCATGGCGGTCCAGCACGCGGGCATCCTGGCGGCCGGGGCCGTCGAGATAGTTGGCGGTCTCCTCGACCAGACCCATGCCCTCCTTGAACACCTTGTCGAATTGCTCGGAAGCCGTGAATTTGGCGAAGAAATCGACGGTGGTCGGGTGGATGGCGAAACCGGACATGCTTAACTACCCCTTACTCGGTTACCTAGACTTGCACGGACCGGGCAGACCCGATCATGAAGCTTGCTTCATTTCCGGTCAAGTTCCCAGGTTGCGTCATCTCGAAAGGTCCACAAGCAAATGCGATACCAAAAAAAAACCGCGCCAAGGCGCGGCTTCGAGTTGATAACAGGGAGGCGTCAAACAGAGTGGACAGGAGCCACTCGAAGAACCCAGAAAGACTGGATTACGATCTGTAAAAATAAACGGAATCCCTTAATGAAGGATTAACGCTGGGGTATTCCCTAACGAAAAAAAGCGGCGGCGGCGTCGCGGCTGGACTTTTTCGCCGAAAGCACGGCCCGTACCCTTACAATCTCGGACTCCAGGGCCTGAACGCGCTGTTCCAATTCGGTCACCGACTCAAGGTCGAGATTTTGGCCGATAACCATAACCGGCTTGGCCTTCGGTTCGTTTTCAAGATCCATGGCAGCGCTCCTTCCCGCAGTGTACTTATTTGCCCGATCCTGTGAAAGTACGGAATCGAGCAAAGGGACCCCAAGCATGAAGACGATGACGGCGATTGCCATTCGGGAACCAGGCGGCCCCGAGGTACTGGTTCCGGTGCAGCTTCCCGTGCCCGTGCCGGGGCAGGGCCAGATCCTGGTGCGGGTCAGGGCAGCGGGCGTCAACCGGCCGGACATCCTGCAGCGCAAGGGTGGCTATCCGCCGCCGCCGGGCGCCCCCCAGACCCCGGGGCTCGAAATTGCCGGCGAGGTCGTAGGGCTGGGCGAGGGTATTAAGCGCTACGAAGTGGGCGATCACGTCTGCGCGCTGGTTCCAGGTGGCGGCTATGCGGAATTCTGCCTGGCGGCGGAGGACAACGCGCTTCCGGTGCCGCCCGGGTTTTCGATGGTCGAGGCGGCGGCGGTGCCCGAAACCTTCTTCACCGTGTGGACCAATGTGTTCGAGCGCGGCGGCCTCAAGGCCGGAGAGGTGTTCCTGGTGCATGGCGGATCGAGCGGCATCGGTACGACCGCCATCATGCTGGCCAAGGCGCTCGGGGCCTTCGTGGTGGTGACCGCCGGCAGCGGCGAGAAATGCGACGCCTGCCTCAAACTGGGGGCGGATCACGCCATCAACTATCGCAGCCACGACTTCGTCGAGGAGATGAAGCGGCTCGATCTCCGCGCCGATGTCATTCTCGACATGGTGGGCGGCGATTACGTGGCACGCAATTTCCAGGTGGCGGCGCTTCATGCGCGCATCGTCAACATCGCCTTCCAGAAGGGCTCGAAGATCGAGATCGACCTCCTCCCCATCATGCTCAAGCGACTGACGCTGACCGGCTCGACGTTGCGCCCCCGGAGCGTTGCTGAAAAAGCGTCGATCGCCCGGGCACTGGAAGAAACCGTCTGGCCGATGTTTGCCGCCGGGCAATTGCGGCCGGTCATCCATCAGACCTTCCCGCTGGCCCGCGCCACCGCCGCTCACCAAGTGCTCGAGGCCGGCGCGCATATCGGAAAAGTGGTGCTAAACACCTGAAATCGCAGCTGGTTCCATGTGAAACACAATTAAGTTTGTTGACACCCGTTGCGCCATCGCCCATTTGTTATCGTTACGGGGGCACCACAGATGCACGGCGGCTTGGGCCTCTGCGCGTTGCTACCAATGGAGCACTATCAGCATGAAGAATAAATTGGGCCAAGCCGTTCTGGCCACGGCCGTCGTGTTTGGAATTTCAGCCGCGGCCATGTCTGCCGCCTCAGCCCAGACCGAGCGAACCGCCCGGACTTCGCAGAATCGCGCGATTGCCTTCTGCGAGGGTTTTGCGCAGGAATATGTCAACAGCCAGACGCAGAACTCCGCGTTCAGCACATCGTCGGTGAGCTTCGTGGAAGTTCCCTCGACCCGGATGACGGGTGGCGCATCGGGCGACGTCGATCTCTACACCGTGACTTTTTCGGGCCAGACCAGCGTCACCGGCGGCGGCTCCGTCGAGGTCCAGGCCGAGGTCAGCGTCAATGGCGGTCCATTCCTCAAGATGAACCCCAACGAGCCGGATACGTTTCACAGCGGCAACCCCGCACAGACCCACACCATGACCTGGTGCCGGGAGATTTCGGGCTCGCCCTCGTTCCGCATCGTTTGGCGGAAAATCGGTGGCGGCGCCGCCGTGCTCGATGACTATCTGATGCGGGTCGAGCGGTCCAACTAACACCGCTTTCACCCAATCCGGGGCCGGATGCCGGAGTGTCCGGCCGCTTACGCCGAGTGTAAAACAGAGAGGAGAAAAGAAATGACTTTCAACTGGCGGCTGCCCCTCGTGGTGGCCATGCTTTCACTGCCGCTCAGCGCGGCCCATGCCCAGGACACGGGCATGAGTTTCTTTGTCACCAGCGCCGGATCCGGCAAGGGCGCCGATCTTGGTGGCCTCGATGGTGCCGACAAGCATTGCCAGCAGCTCGCCGAAGCTGCCGGGGTGACGGCCAAGACCTGGCGGGCATATCTGTCGACGCAAGGCGACGGCGCCGTCAACGCCCGTGACCGGATCGGCGCCGGGCCATGGTACAATGCGAAAGGCGAGGTGGTCGCCAAGGACGTGGCCGAGCTGCATGGCGAAAACGCCCTGACCAAGCAGACCGCCGTCAACGAAAAGGGCGAAACGGTCAATGGCCGGGGCGACAAGCCCAATGTCCATGACATCCTCACCGGCTCGCAACCCGATGGAACGGCTTTTGCGGCGGGCGACGACAAGACCTGCGGCAACTGGACCCTCAGCGGGGCGGAAGGAGCGGCGATCGTCGGTCACCACGACCGCACCGGGCTTGACGATTCGGCCCCGGCCAAGTCGTGGAATTCGTCGCACTCGACGCGCGGCGGCTGCAGCCAGGACGCGCTCAAGGGAACCGGCGGCAACGGCCTGTTCTACTGCTTCGCCGCTCAATAGGGGCAGCGACTGCCGAACGTAGCGATTTCCTCCGATTGCCATTGCACCGGGGTCGCGGGCGATTTATATGTCTGCGATCCCGAAAATGTAATTGTGATTGTCAGGGAACCCCAGACGGTTCTCAAGGAGCGAAAATCCCATGTCCACCGCGCCGCTGATGCCCAAGGCAACCGCCGTCTGGCTGGTTGAGAACACGGCCTTGACCTTTCGCCAGATCGCCGACTACTGCAATCTGCACGAGCTCGAAGTCAAAGGCATCGCCGACGGCGATGTGGCGGCGGGCATCAAGGGCCTCGATCCCGTCACCGGCGGACAGCTCCGGCGCGACGAGATCGAAAAGGGCGAGAAGGACGCGAACTACCGCCTCGCCATCCAGACGTCCAAGGTCAATATTCCGGTGCAGAAGTCGACCGGTGGTCCCCGCTATACCCCGGTGTCGAGGCGCGGCGACCGGCCCGACGCCATCGCCTGGCTGCTCCGCCACCATGCCGAACTGCCCGATTCCGCCATCATGAAACTGGTGGGCACGACCAAATCCACGATCGCCGCGATCAAGGACCGGAGCCACTGGAATTCGTCCAACATCAAGCCGGTCGATCCCGTCTCGCTGGGCCTGTGCTCGCAGCTTGAGCTCGATTTCGCCGTGCAGAAGGCGGCGCGCAAGTCCGGCAAGGGCGTGGTGACGGAATCGACGCCGGCCCGCACCCTCATTCCGGCGGCGGAAGTCCTTGGCACCGCCGCCAACCTCGCGGCGACTGCCGCGGCCTCCCAGGCCGCCGACGATGCCGCCACGCCGCAATCGGTCAAGGAGGGAACGCGCGAATACGACGCCGATTCGGTGTTCGCCAAGCTGAAGACGTTGAACATTGCGAAGGAAGCCGAATAATGCGCATCCTGCTGGTCGGAGCGGAGGGGACGGTCGGCAGGGCCGCGCTTGCCGAACTCGGCAGCCGCCATGACATTGTGAAGGCCGGCCGAAGTTCCGGCGATATCCGGGTCGACCTCATGGACGAAAAATCGGTTGGCGCCATGTATGAAAAACTGGGACCGGTCGATGCGGTGGTGGCGTGTGCCGGTCATGGGCATTTCGGGCCGCTGGTCGATATGACGCCCACGCAGTTCCGCAAAGGCCTCGACGACAAGCTGATGGGCCAGATCAATCTGGTGCTGCTCGGCATCAAGCATGCGCGCGACGGTGGATCGTTCACGCTGACCTCGGGCGTTCTCGACCGCGATCCGGTGCGCAAGGGCGCGGCCGGGTCGGCGGTCAACGGGGCGCTTGGCGCTTTCGTCAAGGCGGCGGCGATCGAAATGCCGCGGAGCTTGCGCATCAACGCAGTGAGCCCCGGCCTCCTGCAGGATTCGGTCAAGAAATACGACGGCATCTTCCCCGGCCACGAACCGGTCAGTTCGGCGCGAGTCGGGCTGGCCTACGCGAAAAGCGTCGAAGGCGCCCTGACCGGGCAGGTGTTCATCGTCGAGTAAGCGTCAGAAGAGCCCGCCCTTATCCGGGTCTATCACAATAGACGCCATGGTTACGTGGCGGGGTCTCGACAGCGCGAACAATCCCGCTTCCACCACATCGCGGTTGGTGGCGAGCGAATTGACCGGTGGAACCGCGTTCCATGCCGCTTCGTCGAGCGGCGAGATGTCCCTGATCCATGACGGATAGATGGCGCTGACCCTAACCGGCCGGCCCTTCAACTCCTGGCGCAAACCATCGTTCATCCCGGCCTGGCCGTGTTTGGCGGCATAATAGGCGACTGACGCTCCGAGGAGGGGCGTGTTGGCGATACCGGAGATCGAGATGATGTTCAGCATGTCGCCGGCGCCCGATTTTTCAAGCATCGGTATGAGTCCGCGCGAGAACAGCAAGGTCCCGGTGACGATCCCGGTGATGGTATTGCTGATCGCATAGGCGTCATGCTCGTGCATGGTGCCGGGGAGCCAGGGTGCCGCGTTGTTGATCAGGATGTCGAGGGGCGTGCCTTCATCGCGCATCGCCTTGGCGGCGAGCGTCACGGCGCTCACGTCGGCCATGTCGAGTTGCAGGGTCGTTGGCTTCCGGCCGGTGCGCAGCCGGATCGATTCGGCCAGCGAGGTCAGGTTCTCGACATTGCGGCCGGTCATGATGACCTCGGCGCCCTGGTCGGCCAGTGCCACGGCAAAGGCAGCACCCAGGCCCCGGCCCGCTCCGGTGATGATGACGCGCTTGTCCTTGAAGCTCATGGCGGCAGTCTAGCCCAGCTTCGCGCGTTCAGTAAGTGTCGCTCGTGCGCACCGCCGGGGCAAAGACCGCGATCACCAGAATGGCGGCGGCGATCAATCCGAACGAGGCGGGAAGGCCGGTGGCCTCGGCCAGGAAGCCGATGAGCGGCGGGCCTGCCAGGAAGCCCGCATAGCCCAGAGTGGTGACGGCGGCGATGCCGCGCCCCGGTGCTGAAGGTTCGAGCCGGCCGCCGCCGGCAAACAGGATGGGCGCGATATTGCCGAGGCCCAGCCCGGCGAAGCCGAAAGCCAGGATCGACAGGTCGGCCCAATCGACGGCCACCGCCAGCGTGATCGATCCGCAGGCGATGAGCGCGCTCCAGCGAACCAGATGAACCGCGCCCAGTTTCAGCCGCAGCCAGTCCCCGGCCAGGCGCGCCGCCGTCATGCCGGCCGAAAAGAAGCCATAGGCCATGGCGGCGGAAGAGGCATCGAGCCGGAACGATTCGCGCATCAGGATGGCCGACCAGTCGACGACCGAGCCTTCCGCCATCAGGACCAGAAAGGCCAGCAGTCCCAGACCCACGGTTGCCCGGGTCGGCCAGGCAAAATTCGCGCCTGACAGGCCTTTGTCGGTGCCCGCTGGCAGCATGTAGCGGAAAGCGGCGAGGAGTGCCGCGAGGCAGGTGAGCGAGGCCAGCGTGACATGCAGGCCTTCGCTGCCGAATTTCAGCGCCAGTGCCCCGAGAAACGCTCCCATCATGCCGCCGAGGCTGAAGAACCCATGGAAAATCGACAAGGTCGGACGCCTCAGCGCTTTCTCGACGGCGATGCCATGGGCGTTCATCGCCACATCCATGCTGCCGGTCGCCGCCCCGAACAGGAAGCCGGTGACGACGAACATCGAGATGGTCGAAGACAGGACCGGCCCCAGAAACAGCAGGGAAAACAGGACGCCCGTCACCGCCGTCACGCGGGCACTCCCGTATCGGTTGATAAGTGCCCCCGCGATCGGCATGGCGGTAACCGCACCCGCGGCGATCATCAGAAGCAGCAGGCCGAACAAGCCAGGCCCCACATCGAGGCGCTCCTTGGCCAAGGGCAGATGTGGAACCCACGAGCCCCAGATCGAGCCGTGCAGAAAGAAGATGGCGCCAACCGCCCAGCGGGCGCGAACGGGGGAGGTTTCGGTCATGGGGCAATCAGGTCTGGATGAAAGGGCCTGCTGCTTAGCCCAGTGACAAGCGGTGAGCAAAGTCCCTCATCCGGCCTCTGGGCACCTTCTCCCAAACAAGTTTGGGAGAAGGCAGAAAACCCTTCGCCCGTGGCGAAGCCATGGGAGAAGGTCTGCCCGAAGGGCGGATGAGGGACTTCCTTCCTTCGCCACTTTACCAATTGCCTTAACCAATCCTAAGCCCGTCGCCTTCATATTCGTCGGCGCTCGCAACCAGGTTTGCTTTATGAATATCGATCTTCCCGTCGCCGGAGCGTTGACCGAATCCCGCGCCGGGTTCCTCGGCCTGCTGCGCAAGAGTCTGTCCGCCCACGGCATCTTCTGGGCCATCATCGCGCTCTATTACGCCGGCTTCCTCATCCTGCTGCGCGCCCGGCCCGATATGGAGCCGTCGAGCTTTCTGCTCATGGCGCTGGGTTTCATCGTGTTCTCGGTGCCGTTCATGTTCATCGGCCTGTTCATCATGCGCTTCTATCATATCGCGCGCTATGTGAAGCCGGAGCATCCGCTGCCCGCACTGCTAAGCGATCTCAAACAGTATCTCACCAGCCCGAAGCGCCTCGCCCATGGCCTGCCCATGGTCGTCCTCATGATGCTGTTCATGTATGTGTTCGTCGAATTGAAGTCGAACATCCCGGTGCTCAATCCGTTTTCCTGGGATGTGGCCTTCGCCGATCTCGACAAGGCGATGCATTTCGGCCGCCATCCATGGGAGTGGCTGCAGCCGGTGCTGGGCTATGCGCCCGTCACCTTCCTCGTCAACATCAACTACAATGCCTGGTTCGCGGTGATGTGGGTGGTCTGGGTGTTCTTCGCCTTCTCAGACACGGCGAGCGAAAACCGCACGCGTTTCTTCCTCACCTTCTTCACCGCCTGGATCATCGGCGGCGGACTGATGGCGATCTGGTTCTCTTCCGTCGGCCCCTGTTTCTACGGCCGCCTTGGCCTCTCTCCTGATCCTTACGCGGAACTCATGCTCTATCTCCGCGGTGTCAACGAGGTGATGCCTGTGTGGGCCATTCCGGTGCAGGACCTGCTGTGGCAGGGCTATGTCGACCAGTCGGCGCTCGACGGGATTTCCGGGATGCCGTCGATGCACAACGGCACGGCTTTGCTGTTCGCGCTCGCCGCCTTCCGGGTGAGCCGGCTGGCGGGCTGGATTCTCGCCGGCCACGCGCTGTTTATCTTCCTGGGCTCGGTGCATCTCGGCTGGCATTATGCGGTCGATGCCTATGTCGCCTGGGCGCTGGTCTATGTGCTATGGCTTGCCATGGCGCCGGTGGCGCGCTGGTGGCACGGCCGCGCGGCGCAGCGCGACTTCGACACAGCGCTCGCGCAGGGCGCCTGATGCCATGAATACGCTGGCGCTCAGGCAGTTTGGAATACTGAGGGCCGTCCATCTGGTGGGGCTGAGCTTCCGCGCGCAATGGATCATGTTCGTCGTGCCGGCCCTCTATCTTTTCACCAACTGGCTGTTGCTGGCCAATGTCGAGAGCCACCGTATCGCGCCGGTCTATGGCCTGCTGATGAGCCTGCTCACTTTCGCGCTGCCGGTCGGACTCATCGTGATCGTCCTCCTCCGCATGGCGCAATATGCGCTGATCGAAAAACCACCGAGCCTGTTGGGCGCGATCGGCGGGGAACTGCGGGAACTGGTGACGAAGCCCGCCCGCATCATCAACGCCCTGCCGGTCTTCGCGGCGATGGTGTTCTTCAACAAGGCCATGGTGGAATTGAAGCCCGCCATCCCGGCGATCAATCCGTTCTCGTGGGACTTGGCGTTCATGGAGCTCGATCGGGTTCTCCATTTCGGGACCGATCCCTGGGTGTTGCTACAGCCCATCATGGGCTTCGACCATGTGACTTACTGGGTGAACGTCGCCTATAATTTCTGGTTCGTGGCGCTGTTCGGCGCGTGGTTCTGGTTCGGCTTCCGCAGCCAAGCGAGCGAGCTCCGCACCCGCTTCTTCCTCGCCTATATGCTGATCTGGTGGGTGGGCGGCGGACTGCTGGCGGTTGTCTTTTCCTCGGCGGGTCCGGTCTATTACGGCTTGATCGGCCTTGCGCCCGATCCCTTCACGCCGCTCTTTGCCTATCTGCATGACGTCGATACCCGCCTGCCGCTGTGGGTGCTCAAAACCCAGCAGCTTCTGTGGGACGGCTATACCGGCAAGACGGCAGCACTCGGCATTTCGGCTTTCCCCTCGATGCACAATGCCTCCGCCATCCTGTTCGCGCTGGCCACGTGGAAATGCTCGCGCGTCATCGGCATCCTCTTCGCGGTCTATGCGGCGGTGATCCTATTGGGCTCGGTCCATCTCGGCTGGCATTACGCGGTCGACGGCTATGCCGGTATCGCCCTTGGCATCGCCGGCTGGTGGCTGGCCGCACCGATCGCGCGCTGGTTCACCGGGCTCAGCCTCACGCGGCGCTACAACGAGCAACTCGCCTCCCTTTGAATTTTGACAAGGCTGGGCTATCACGCCTCCTCTCTTCGGGAGCCCGCGACCCATGTCCATCTATGACCAAGACCTCGACAAGAACCCGGCCAACTATCAGCCACTGACGCCGCTCAGCTATCTGGTCCGTTCGGCCGCCGTCTATCCGGATCGCCTCGCCATCATCCATGGCACGGCCCGCCTGACCTATACAGAATTCTATTCCCGCGCCCGGCAACTGGCCTCGGCTTTGGTCAAGGCCGGCATCCGCAAGGGCGACACGGTGTCGGCGCTGCTCGCCAACACGCCGCCGATGCTCGAATGCCATTTCGGCGTGCCGATGGCGCAAGGCGTTCTCAACACCCTCAACACCAGGCTCGATGCCGCCACCATCGCCTTCTCGCTCGATCACGCGGAAACGAAAATCCTGCTGGTCGACCGGGAATTCTCGAAGCTGGCGAAGGATGCGCTGCCGCTGATGAAGGGCCCCAAACCCATTGTCATCGATTACAATGATCCCGAATTCGCGGTCGAGGGCGAGGCGCTGGGCTCGCTCGATTACGAGCGTTTCGTGGCGGGCGGCGATCCGGATTTTGTATGGACCTGGCCAGCCGACGAATGGGAAGCGATCTCGCTCAACTATACCAGCGGCACCACCGGCAATCCCAAGGGCGTCGTTTTCCACCATCGCGGCGCCTATCTGATCGCGCAGGGCAATGTGCTCACAGCCTCGATGCCCAAGCATCCGGTCTATCTGTGGACGCTGCCGATGTTCCACTGCAACGGCTGGTGCTTTCCATGGACGCTGGCCGTCGTCGGCGGCACTCATGTAACGCTGCGCTGGGTCAGGCCCAAAATGATCTGGCAGGCGCTGGCCGAGCACGGCGTCACTCATCTGTGCGGCGCGCCGATCGTCATGTCGGCCATTCTCAATGCGCCCCCCGAGGACAAGCGGACGCTGCCGCGCAAGGTCGAGTTTCTCACCGCCGCCGCCCCTCCGCCCGAAGCGGTGCTCGCCGCCATGGCCGAGCAGGGCTTCAACGTCACCCATCTCTATGGCCTGACCGAGACCTATGGCCCCGCCGTGGTCAATGACTGGAAGACGGAATGGGAGGAGCTGGCGAGCCCCGAGCGCGCCGCCAAGAAGGCACGGCAGGGGGTGCGCTACCACGCGCTGGAAGACCTGACGGTGATGGACCCCGATACCATGGAGCAAGTGCCGGCCGACGGCGAGGCGATGGGCGAAGTGATGTTTCGCGGCAATGTCGTGATGAAGGGCTATCTCAAGAATCCGAAGGCGACGGCCGAGTCCTTCAAGGGTGGCTGGTTCCATTCGGGCGATCTTGGCGTCATCCACGCAGACGGCTATATCCAGCTCAAGGACCGCTCCAAGGACATCATCATTTCAGGCGGCGAGAACATTTCCTCGATCGAGGTCGAGGACACGCTTTACAAGCATCCAAGCGTCCAGGCCGCCGCAGTCGTGGCCAAGCCCGACGAGAAATGGGGCGAGACCCCTTGCGCCTTCCTTGAACTGAAGCCGGGCAAGCAAGCCACCGCCGAAGAAATCATCGACTGGTGCCGCGCCGGTCTCGCCCGCTTCAAGGTGCCGAAACATGTGGTGTTCACCGAACTGCCGAAAACCAGCACGGGGAAAATCCAGAAATACAAGCTGCGCGAGATGGCGAAGGGAGTTTGAACGGTTGACAACTTATGAGCAATAACTCATAAGTATCCGCGATGCGAAGCTTGCCACGCCCCGCGCGTCCGCTCCGCTGGATCGGCTCCAGTTTCGGAGATTACAGGAAGTTTACAGAAAAAGTGCAGGACGTGTTGGGATACGAGTTGTTTCTGGCGCAGACCGGACAGCACCCGCCGTCGGCCAAACCCTTGAAAGGTTTTGCGCCTGGGACCGTGGAACTGATTAAAGACCATGATGGCGATACCTACCGAGCCGTCTATACCATGCGGTTTGAGTCCGCGCGCTATGTACTTCATGCGTTTAAGAAAAAGGCCAAGCGCGGCGTGGCGACTCCGCAGAGCGACGTTGAATTGATCCGGCGGCGGCTAAGAGACGCGGAGACCTACGCCGCCAACCGCAGTGGGAAAGCAAGCAAGACATGACCA
>JANNSP010000118.1:0-6143 GCA_031402975.1 Hyphomicrobiales bacterium | reverse complement strand
CCGGTCACGATGAACGGGCGCTGGCAGGGAATCCAGCGGCTGTCGATATCCTCGCGCCGGACCGCCGTGCCCCTGGTGACGATGTCGACATTGCGCTGCGCCGTCTTGTGGATGCCGGGGTCGAATACCTTGATGATCTGGCCCTCGACCTCGAAGCAGTAGGGAACATAGATGATGTCCCGGAAGGCGTTGCCGATCCGCTCGGCGATCGAGGTCTTGCCGTTGCCGGGGGGGCCGTAGAGCAATATCGAGCGGCCGGAATTTACCGCCGGCCCGATCTGGTGGATGAACTTTTCCGGGATGATCAGATTGGCGAAGGCGGCGTCTACCGCTGCGCGGTCGACCCTCTCGTTGGTGATGCGCTGGCGCTCGATGCGCTCGGTATATTCCGCCAGCGATACCGGGGCCGGTCCCACATACTGGTTCTGCGCCATGGCATCGCTCGCCCACTGCTTACCCTTCTCCGACAGCACGTAGCGCAGTTCGGACATTGCGAGCTTGCCGGCGGCGCCCAGCACGTCGAGCAGTTTCCGCTCCTGCGCCTGGAGGATCAGCGCCTGGACGATGCGCTGCGGCAGCTTCAGGAAATCGGCCATCAGGGAGGGCGTTTCGGTATTCCCGGCATAGAGGGCCTTGATCAGGAGATTGAGCAGGTCGGCGAGCGGTAGCCCCGTATCCGCCAGGTCGCGCGGCGATTGCGGCGCGCCGTGCATGACGGATTCGAGATCTTCCGGCTTCAGTCTGCCCAGTTCGACCAGCGCCTCGCCCAGGCGGCCGCCGTGACGTTTCTGATAGCCAAGCGCCGCTTCCACATCGATCGGCGTCACCAGGCCATGGGCTACGAGAATGTCACCCAGGAACATCTGGCGTCAGGCCGAAGGATGATCGCTGAGGAACAGGACGCCCATCGCCGTCTCGTTGCGCCAGGCAATTTCGCATTCCCGGGAGATGTTGCTGGCGTTGAAATTCAGCGTGAAGCGGCCTGGAATATGCGCGCTGCTGTGAACTTTCAGCTTGCAGCCGGTGGCCGAGATATCGCTGATCTGGCAGTCGATCACCGAGGTCTTGCCGTTGAAAATGATCTTCGCGCCGAGAAGCACGCGCCGGCGGACCGCGCCCCGGTTTTCATGTGGAGCGATTTGCCGCGAGTGCAGCGATTGCAGCGCCGAGAAAAGAAAATTCGGATCGAGCGCGTGGAGCCAGGACCATTGCCGCGGGGAGAGCGATTCCGCCAGCCGGCTCAAAGTGTCCTCCTCGGATATCTTGATCTCACCCAGATCCTTGCCGGACTGCGATCCCGTGGTCATGAAGCACGCAGAAGCCTTGCCCTGTCAGTCCACTCCGCGACGCCCGGTTTGATGATGTCGGTGGGCCCGCCTGGCAACAATCTGCCTTTCCGGAGAAGCTTTTCCGCCTGGACCGCATCCACCGGCTTGCTGAAATAGTAGCCTTGCGCCTGGTCGCAGTGATTGGCCTGCAGAAAGGCGATTTCCGCCGCGTTCTCGACGCCTTCGGCGATCACGCTGAGCTTGAGGCTGCGCGCCATGTTGATGACCGCGGTGACCAGCATGGCGTGGTCGCCGGAAGTGCCGATTTCACGCACGAAGGACTGGTCGATTTTCAGTGTATCGACCGGAAACTTCTGCAGGTAGCTCAGGCTCGAATAGCCGGTGCCGAAATCGTCGAGGGCGATCTGCACGCCGTTCCGCCGCAGTTCCTGGAGCGTCGAGGCGGCGATCCCGGCCCGTTTCATCAGTACGCTCTCGGTCAATTCCAGTTCGAGGAACCGCGGATCCAGTCCGGTTTCCCTCAAGATGGCGATGACGCCATCGAGAAAATGCTCGTTCAGAAATTCGGCTCCGGAGACATTGACGGCGACGACAACCGGCAGGCCCGCCTCCGCCCAGGCGCGGCCCTGGCGGCAGGCCTCGCGCAGCACCCAGTTGCCAATCGGCACGATGAGTCCGCAATCCTCGGCGACCGGAATGAACTGGTCCGGAGCGATCTGCCCGCGCGTCGGATGGGTCCAGCGGATCAGAGCTTCGACGCCCAGGATGGCGCCATTGGCGAGATCCACCTTCGGCTGGTAGAATAAATTGAATTCTTCCCCTTCCAGGGCAGTTCGGAGACTGGCTTCGATGCGTTGGCGTTCGACCGCCCTGACATTCATGGCCGCGGTGAAAAACTTGTAGTTCCGGCGCCCCGTCTGTTTCGCCTGGTACATCGCCGTATCGGCGTTCTTGATCAGGGTTTCCGCGTCCAGGCCGTCATCGGGATAGACACTCAGGCCCACGCTGGTGGTGATATAGAGGTCGTGATCATGAATGGAGTGCGGTTCCGAGATACTCGCCAGGATTCGCGAGGCGGTGATGGCCGCGTCCTCGGAACGTTCGACCGAGGACAGCAGGAACAGGAACTCGTCGCCGCCCTGACGGCACACGGTGTCCGATTCGCGCACGCAGCTCTCCAGGCGCTTCGCCACCGATTTCAGCAGCTCGTCGCCGATCGAATGGCCAAGCGAATCGTTGATGTGCTTGAAGCCGTCGAGATCGAGAAAAAGGATCGCCACATGTTTCTTCTGCCGGGCGGCATTGGCGATCGCCTGCCTGAGCCTATCGTTGAAGCGCATCCGGTTCGACAGGCCGGTGAGAAAATCGTGCTCGGCCGAATAGATCATCTGCCGGGCCATGGCGCTGGCATTGTCTTCCATGCTCTTGCGCTCGCTGGCATAGCGGAGCGCCCGCATGAGACTGCGGGTTTCGGAGCGGGTGTCGGCGGTGATCTGGCCCTTGACCAGGTAATCCTGGGCTCCCTCCTGGAGAGTTTGCGCCGCCAGCATTTCGTCGTCGAGGCCGGTCAAAACGACCAGCGGGACAGTGGGGCGGCGGCGCGGGCCTGCCTGACAGCGTCGAGCCCCTGGACATCCGGAAGACCCAGATCGAGCAGGATCAGATCGACCGCATGCTCTTGCAGGATCGAGCGGGCTTCGGCGAGACTGCCTGCGTGCTTCAGATCGAGGCTCGCCGCCGCATCCGAGAATATCTCGCGGATCAGGCGAACGTCTCCAGGGTTATCCTCGATCAGGAGGACCGTGTTGATCGGCCGGATGGAGTCGGCGGTCATGCGCCAGCCTTGTGCTGCGGCAGCTTGGCTTTCGTCAGCCAGAAGTCATTGATGCTTTTCACCAGAACCTCGAACGCTTCCAGTTGCACCGGCTTGCTCAGGTAGCAATTTGCCTGAAGCTCGTAGCTCTGAACGATATCCACCTCGGCCTCGGACGTGGTCAGGATGACCGTCGGGATGGTTCTCAGGTTATCGTCGGCCTTGATCTGGGCCAGCACCTCGCGCCCGTCCATCCTGGGAAGGTTCAGATCGAGAAGGATTAGATCGGGCCGATGGGCGCCGGCGCCTTGCTGACGCAGATACGCCATGGCTTCGACGCCGTCGGTCGCAACGGCGAGTTCGATGGCCCGGCCGGCGCCGCGAAAAACCTCCCGCGTGAGCCGGACATCACCCGGACTGTCCTCGATCAGGAGCACGTACATTGGCATGATATTCTCCGAAGTACCCATATTTCCAGACTCACGATCCGGTCAGGGGAAAGCGAAACGTGGAGCCTTCACCGGGTTGTGATTCCACCGAAATGTTTCCGCCGTGACGTTCGACGATCTTCTTGCAGATAGCCAAACCAATTCCGGTGCCGGCGAACTCGTCGCGTTTGTGCAGCCGCTGAAACATGCCGAAGATCTTGTCGAAATATTGCGGATCGATCCCGAGCCCATTGTCGGTGAACGCGAACATCCATTTCGTCATGCCGGTTCTGGCGGCGGAGATACGCACGTTCGGGATGCCGGTCCCCCGATACTTTATCGCGTTGCCAACCAGATTCTGAAAAAGCTGGATCAGCTGAGTTTCGTCGGCCTGTACGACAGGCAGTGGGTCATGGCTCACCACCGCGCCTGATTCGTCGATGGCGCCCCGCAGGTTTCTTATTGCCTGGCCGAGCGCTTTTTCGCTGGAGGTTTCAACAATAGCCTGGCCTTGCGATCCGACCCGGGAATATGAGAGCAAATCGCGGATGAGACGCTGCATGCGCGCGGCGCCGTCCACCGCGAAGGCAATGAATTCGTCGGCGTCGGCGTCGAGCTTTCCCGTGTAACGCCGCGCCAGCAGTTGCGTATAGCTGGCCACCATGCGCAACGGCTCCTGCAGGTCGTGCGAGGCGACCGAGGCAAATTGTTCCAGCTCCGCGTTCGACCGCCGCAGTTCGTCATTTTTCTGCAGCAGGATTTCCTCGGCCTGCTTCCTCTCGGTGATGTCGCGGATGGCCGCCGTCACCAGGGTTCCTTCCGCGCTCTCCAGCGGCGAGAGCATGATCTCGATGGGAAATTCACTGCCGTCCCGGCACCGCCCGGTGAGTTCGATGCCGTTGCCGATCTGCTGGGGCAGCGCGCCGTCCAACGAGCGGAGACTGTCGGCAATCAGGCGTTCGGCGAAACCCTCGGGAATGATGTTCTTCACCGGCTGGCCGACCAGCTCGTCGCGCCGGTAGCCAAAACGTTTCTCCGCCTGGAGATTGAGCAGGACGATGTCGCCCGCCTGGTTCACCACCACCATGGCGTCGGGCGCGGCTTCCAGGAGGCCGCGATAGCGCGCTTCCGAGTTCTTGCTTTCGCTGAGATCATGGCTGATTTCGGAGAAACCGAGCAGCTTTCCGGCCGGATCGCGCATGGCGGTCAAAACAAGATTGGCCAGAAAGTGGGTTCCGTCCTTGCGAACCCGCGTCCGCTGCTCGTCGTGCCGGCCGCTCGACTCGGTCGACCGGAGCAAGTCCCCCGGTATGTCGCGGTCGCGGTCGGCTTCAGTAAAGAAGCAGGAAAAGTGCCGGCCCATTATCTCTTCGGAGGTGTAGCCCTTGATGCGGGCCGCGCCGGCATTCCAGCTTAGAACGCGGCCCTCGGGATCCAGCATGAAGATGGCATAGTCCTTTATGCCATCGAGCAAGATTTGCTCATAGTGTTGCCGCGCCGAAGCCGAGGGGTTAGCTGCCATGGAACCGATCCCAGCCGCGCCCCATTCCGGCGCCCGACATCCATTCCGAAGCGCGCATGGCGTTGCTCCAATCGTCTGGGACTTAGAGCATTCCCGCCATGCTACCTAAGCGTTAAAATTCCACTTTTTCAACTTATGCGTGAAACATTAATGAATGGTTTCAGGCCAGAAGTTTGCGCACCGCATCGGTCCAGCCGGCGTATTTGCGCTGGCGCGTCGCCGCGTCCATTCTGGGAGTGAAGCGCTTCTGGCGTTTCCAGCTGGCGGCGAATTTATCCGGTTGCGGCAACAGTCCCGCCTGCAGACCGGCAAGATAGGCGGCTCCAAGTGCAGTCGTTTCCAATACGGCCGGCCGGTCGACGGGCGCGTCGAGAATGTCGGCCAGACGCTGCATGGTCCAGTCCGACGCCGTCATGCCGCCATCGACGCGGAGAATGGTTTTTCCCCCCGCCCCCCAGTCGCGGCGCATGGCTTCGAGCAGGTCGCGGGTCTGATAGCACACGGCTTCGAGAGCGGCGCGCGAGATCTCGGCCGCCGTCGTGGCGCGGGTCAGGCCGAAGAGCGCGCCCCGCGCTTCGGAATTCCAGTATGGCGCTCCCAGCCCGACGAAAGCCGGAACCAGATAGACATCCTGCTTGTCGTCGGCGGCCTTCGCCAGCGCGCCGGTATCGCCGGCCTTCTTCACCATCTTCAACCCGTCGCGCAGCCACTGCACCGCGGCGCCCGCGATGAAGATCGAACCTTCCAGCGCATAGGTGCGCTTGCCATCCAGTTGATAGGCGACGGTGGTGAGCAATCGGTTGTGCGAGGCGACAGGCGTCGAGCCCGTGTTGAGCAGCGCAAAGCAGCCGGTGCCATAAGTCGATTTCATCATGCCCGGCTCGAAACACGCCTGGCCGACCACTGCCGCTTGCTGGTCGCCGGCGACACCGCAGATTGGAATCGCCGCACCTAGCAGCTGCGAATCGGTGACACCGTAATCCGCCGCGCAGTCCTTCACCTCCGGTAGAAGACTTGCCGGCACATTGAGGATGCGCAGCAAGGTTTCATCCCACTGGCCAGTGTGAATGTCATAGAGCAGCGTGCGCGAG
>JANNSP010000117.1:0-7902 GCA_031402975.1 Hyphomicrobiales bacterium | reverse complement strand
GTGATGGTGACGCAGGAGCTGGGTGATCCCTTCCGCCGCGACGCGTTGAAATATCCGAGCCGGGTATTGGAGAAATACCGGCATACCAATGTCGAGGCGCCGGCTTAAGCGGTCCAACCTTCCAGCATTGCCAGCGCTTTGGAGAAAAACCGCGCGTCGCCAAAGTTTCCGGACTTGAGCGCCATCGCCAGTTTCGGCTCGCGAACGCTCAGGAGACAAGGGACGCCGGGGGCGATTTCAGGTCCGACTTCAAAAGTCGCGATCCGCAATGCGCTTACCACCGCCCCCGACGTCTCGCCGCCGGCGACGACAATCCGTGTGAAGCCGCGGCCGACAAGTTCTCGGGCAAGCCGTCCGAACAGGTCGTCGAGCGCTCGCGCCAAGGTGTCCTGACCGTATCTCCGCTGCATGACTTCGATCTGTTTTGGATCGTCGGCTGAATAGATGAGCGGTGCATTAGTGAAATTCCGCGTCACGAAATCAAGGACGGCCGGGGCCGGATCGCCGCCAGCCATCAGCGTCTCCGTGCTGATCTTCATGGCTGGTGCGTGGGCCGCGTAGTCCGCAATCTGCGCCCGCGTTGCGGTGGAACAACTGCCCGCCAGAATGACGCCTGGACCGGTGGTTCCGGCAAACGGCCGAGCCGTCTGTTTCAGCTCTCCCGAGGCGCGAAAATTCCTGGCGAGGCCGAGTGCAATGCCAGATCCCCCCGTCACCAGCCTTGCTGCCGCCGCCGCTTCGCCCAGGCCGACGAGATCATCGTCGGTGGTGGCGTCGGCGATCAAAAGTCGTTCCTGGCTGCTGGCGAGTTTCTCGCGAATCGCCGCCACACCCTGGCGAACCGTATTGTGATCGATCAAACCGACTGGCGACTTGCACTGCCGCGCCAGCCAGCGGCGGATGTTGGAATCGGTCATCGGATTGAGCGGATGCTTTTCCATTCCCGATTCCGACAGAAGCACGCCATTCACGAAAAGATGGCCCTGGTAGACTGTTCTTCCCGCTGCGGGAAACGCCGGGCAGCAGATGACCCGATTGGTGTTCAGCGTATTTGCAAGGGCTTCCGCGACCGGTCCGATATTGCCATCGGGTGTCGAGTCGAAGGTCGAGCAGTATTTGAAGACGAATTGCCGGCAGCCCAATCCTTGCAGAAACGCGAGCGCCGCCAGCGATTGAGAGATAGCCTCCGCCGGAGCGATGGACCGGGACTTCAAGGCGACGACACCGGCATCGGCCCACGCCAAATTCCCGGCTGTCATTGTAGTCAGGAGAGTTGTGGCCATACCCTGCCGCGCCAACGTATTGGCGATATCGCTGGCCCCGGTGAAATCGTCGGCAATAACGCCCAGAAGCACGGTGTTTCCTGCCTGTCCAAGTGAGCGAGGGCCTCAATTCAGGTACAAAGTAACATGCGGACAAAGACCAATGCGAGGTCTTTTTGGAACCCTTGACCTTCGATTGGCCAGAGTGCTTCATGTCGGTCACGCATCGCTTTTCCGCTTGAGAAACTGCCATGAGTTCTTCTTGCCGACGGTTTCGTGAGGCGGGTGTCCGGCGCACTTACAGTTCACTCTTTCATCAAGGATAATCGATGACCCGCAGCAGCCTTAAAGACATGACCCGGACAAGATCGATCAAGCTTGGTCACTTCATCGTGGAATTCGCCACGCCAGGTATTGGACATATCCTGAAAGCGGCCGGATGCGATTTCGCGCTTTTCGATCTCGAACATTCGGGTTTCGGTTACGAGACCGTCAAGTCGGCGATCCGCTATTTCGAGGCGGCGGACGTTGCGGTTATCGTTCGGGTGCCTTCCAAGGAGTATCATCATATCGCCCGGGCCTGCGACATGGGGGCCGAGGGCATCATGATCCCCATGGTGAATAACGCGGCGGAGGCGAAGGCCATCGTCGATTGCATGAAGTATCATCCGGCCGGACAGCGCGGCGTCGCGTTGGGCGTTGCACATGATAACTATCGGACCGGCGCAGTACCGGAAAAACTGGCCGCCGCCAATCAGCGGACCACGCTGTTTTGCCAGATCGAAACGGCGGAAGGGGCCAGAAAGGCCGATGAAATCGCGGCGGTCGAAGGCGTGGACGCGCTTTGGGTCGGACATTTCGACCTCTCCGTTTCGCTCGGCATCCCCGGCGAGTTCGATCATCCGAAGTTTCTTGAGGCCATCGAAAGAACGGTCGCCGCAGTCAGGAAAAACAACAAGGCTCTGGGGCGTCTTTCGCCAACCACCGATGCGGGAATTGCGCTTTACAAACAGGGTTTCGATTTCTGCTGCTATTCCGGCGACGTGTGGGTTCTTCGGGACGCATTGAGCGAGGCAATGGATAAATTACGCAAAGGCTGCATCTCATGACTGACCCGTTCCGCGTGGCAATCTCCGGCGATTGCATCAAGGCCGACGGATCTCCGGTCTTTCCGGATTTCGATCTCACTCCGTTGCGTGATGCCAAGGACATCGAGGTAGCGTTTCTCGAGTCTGTCAGCCCGCTCCGCGCCGAACAGCTCGAAGAGTTCGATGCCCTGATCCTGTTGGGGCACCGGTTTGATTCGATTAGTGTGCCCCGGAGCAAGCGTCTCGCGGCCGTGGCGCGCTTTGGCGTGGGTTATGACACGGTTGACGTCGCCGCCTGCACGGCTGGTGGCATTGCCTTGGTGATCACGCCGGACGGGGTGCGCCGTCCCGTCGCGGTTTCCATCATCACATTCATACTCGCCCTCTCAGGAAAATTGATGGTCAAGGACAGGCTGGCTCGACAGGGGCCGCCAGGCTTTGCCGCGCGCGGCGATCACATGGGGGTCGGGCTGGTCGGCAAGACTCTGGGCTCGATCGGCGTCGGCAATATCGGGGCGGAAATGTTTCGCCTGGCCAAGGCATTCGAACTGAAGTTTCTGGCGCATGACCCTTACGCCGATCAACGCGTCGTGGCGGAACTGGGTATCGAGTTGACCGGCCTGGACGATGTGTTCGCGCGGTCGGATATCGTCACCGTCAACTGTCCGTTGACACCGGAAACCCATCATCTGGTGAACGCGGAGCGTCTGGCGCTGATGAAGAAGTCGGCCTTCTTCATCAATACGGCGCGGGGACCCATCGTCGATCAGAAAGCCCTGACCCGGGTTCTGCAAGAAGGCCGAATAGCGGGGGCTGGCCTCGACGTGTTCGAGCAGGAGCCGACCGATCCCAATGATCCCCTGCTCAAACTGGACAACGTCATTCTGGCGCCACACGCTCTGTGCTGGACCGACCAGTGTTTCGCCGGCAATGGCGCCGCCGACATCAAGGCGGTGCTCGATATCCAACATGGACGCGTGCCGCGTGGCGTGGTCAACCGGGACGTACTCGCGTCGCCGCTTTTCACGGCCCGGCTCGATCAATACAGAAAGCGGTTCGGACCCTGACGGGTGAACAAGAACGGCTGAGCGGAGAGAGCACAATGGCGAGAAAGAAGGCGACAAGAGCGGTCAAGCTGCTTGGAACCGAAATTCCGGCCGGCAAGCAAAGGGAACTCGCAGCCGGCGATCTTACAGCGACATTCGACAGCGGCGCCATCCGCCATGTGCGCTATCGCGGCATCGAGATTCTTCGCGGCATTTCCTTTCTGGTACGCGACAAGAGCTGGGGGACTTATTCACCCACAATCAAGGAGCTCAAGATCCAGCAGCGGCCGGACGGCTTCGCAATAAAATACAACGCAACCTGCCGGGACGGTGACCAGGAAATTGCTTATGAGGCCTCCATCGCCGCGGACGCGAGCGGTTGGCTGATTTTTTTCGCGACGGCCACGCCGGTCACTGACTTTGTCACCAATCGGACCGGTTTCGTGGTTCTGCATCCGTTGGAAGGCGTCGCAGGCAAGCCTGTCCAGGTCGTCCATGCAGATGGCAGCCGCGAAAAGGGTGCGTTTCCGAAGCTCATCAGCCCCGGGCAACCTATTTTCGATATCAGATCATTGAAACACACTGTCGTGCCAGGCGTCTCCGCGACAGTATCAATGGAGGGCGACAAGTTCGAGATGGAGGACCATCGCAACTGGACGGACGCCTCTTACAAAACCTATATCCGCCCGCTGCGCAATCCGTGGCCCTATACGCTCAAGAAGGGGAAGCCGTTCACCCAATCGGTGGCACTCAGGATCGAAGGTAAACCGAAACAGAGATTGGCGCGGCATGCCGGGAATGTGGTGGAAATCACCGTGGGTGCGCCGCAAAACCGGATCCCTGCCTTGGGCTCCGGCGTGCCCATGAAAGAGGCGAAGGCGGCGCTGCTCAAATCCGATCTTATCGCGGCGGCCGGGCTCGCCCATCTCGTCTGCCAGATCGACGGGCGCGAGAAAGGCCTGGCCGAAGCGGCCGCATCATTCCGTGAACTGAAGGATCGAACCGGCATCCCGATCTCGCTCGAAATCATTCTGCCGGCCCGTGACACAGCCACAAAGGAAGCCGACGAGATTGCGGCCGCGGTTCGCGACGGCGGTCTCCAGCCCGATGCGGTGGTGATCACGCAAGCCTACGACCTCAAGTCGTTTCAGCCCGGCACGCCGCATCCCGGTCCCAACTATGCGGAGTTGGCGTCCGCCGCCCGCTCGGCCTTTCCGGGCATCCGCATCGGCGGCGGGATGCTTTCTTATTTCACCGAACTGAACCGCAAGCGGCCGCCGCAGGGGCTGTTCGACTTCATCACCCACACCGCCTGCCCGCTGGTTCATTCCGCCGACGATGTATCGGTCATCGAAACTCTTGAATCCCTGCCGTGGATCTTTGCATCGACGCGCGCCATAATCGGCAAGACACCGTATCACATGGGCCCCACGGGCATTGCCTGCCGTGACAACCCCTATGGTGCAACCTCCGCGCCCAATCCGAACAATGACCGGGTTTGCCTGGCGGATATGGACCCGCGCCAGCGCGGACTGTTTGGCGCCGCGTGGAATCTTGGCTTCATTGCCGAGGCGGCCCGGGCCGGCCTCGATGCGATTGCATTGGGAGCCGTCACCGGCCCGCAGGGCGCCATCTATGTGAAAGGCAGCCAGTGGCAGCCCTGGTTCGATGACAACAGTGCGCCGGTCTATCCGGTCTACCACATCCTGGCAGGCCTGGCGCCAGCCAGCGGTGCTCGCCGTTACGAGACGATCTCTCCTAAGCCATCCGCGATTGCGGCGCTTGCCTATGAATCCCAGTCTGGCCCCGTTACCTGGCTCGCCAATCTGACGGCAGCGACGCAGCAGGTGAAGGTCAAGGGAATGAAGGGGAATGTTCTTATGCATGTGCTGGATGACCAGAGCTTCGAGTCTTCCGCTCAGGATCCCAAGTTCCTGGCCAAGGACGGCGCGCGGCTGAAGAGACTTTCTACCCTTGAACTCGGACCCTATGCCGTGGCGCGGATCGCCACGTCGTAATCCGCAGGCAGACCATCATGATTGAATCCTCCTGGCGTGAACTCCCCCTGCATCGCTCCTGGCTGATGCAGCAGGCAAATGCTTTGTGGGATTTTCAGCAGTTCACCGCCGTCAATCCGTGTGGCGGCTTTTTCGAGCTTGACGACGCAGGGGCGCCACTTGGCACGCTCCGCCAGATTCATTCGACCACGCGCATGATCCACTGTTTTGCCATCGCCCACCTTCTGGGCCGGCCGGGAGCGGACGCCATTGTCGATCACGGTATGAGTTTCCTTTGGCACCGTCATCGCGATCAGACTTACGGGGGCTATGTCTGGTCGCTCGACGACGCGGGATTTCGCGACAGCACCAAGCAAGCCTATGGCCACGCTTTCGTGCTGCTGGCCGCGTCGAGCGCCAAGATCGTGGGACACCCACTGGCGGACAAGCTCCTGGCGGATGTCACGAGCATTCTGGAGACCCGGTTCTGGGACGAATCGAATGGCGCCGTCGCAGAGGAATTTGCCCAGGATTGGTCGGAAATTTCGGACTATCGCGGCCAGAACTCCAACATGCACTTGACAGAGTCGCTGATGGCCGCCTTCGAGGCGACGGGCGATCGCTCTTACCTCGGCAAAGCGGAACGCATCGCGGACCTTGTCATCGGTCGTCATGCCACAGCCCTTGGCGGGCGTGTTGCAGAGCATTTTGACCGGACCTGGAATTTCGATCCTGGCTATCGTGGCTCCGACATCTTTCGTCCCTCGGGAACGACGCCGGGGCACTGGCTCGAATGGTCCCGGCTTTTGCTGCAGCTTTGGGAGCTGGGAGACAGGAAACTGTCGTGGGCGCCGGATGCGTCCGCGCTACTTTTCCGCAATGCGATCGATCTCGGCTGGGACAAGGAACACGGCGGTTTCTTCTATACGCTAGACTGGGACAATCAGCCGTTGCTGCGGCACAAGCTGTGGTGGCCGATGTGCGAGGCGATCGGCGCTTGCGCATTTCTCGCCGCGCATTTCGACGATCCCTTTTACGAAGAGTGGTATCGTCGCCTGTGGGGCCTGTGCAACAACCGCTTCATCGACCATCGCCTGGGTGGCTGGCGGCACGAACTGGCCGAGGATCTCAGTCCCGGTGGCTCACTGTTCAAAGGCAAGCCCGACATCTACCACGCTCTGCAGGCTTGCCTCATTCCGCTTTATCCGGCGACGGGAAGTCTCACCCGCGTCATCCGTCACGCCTGACGCCGTCACGCCTTGCGGCGGCGCGACTTGGCGAAGGTGTCGAAGGCGACGGCGAGCACGATGATCACCCAGATGATGATATGTTGGATGTAGGACGAGACATTCATCAACACCAGGCCGTTAAGGAGTACGCCAATGAGGATAGTTCCGATCACCGTGCCGAAGATGGAACCGACACCGCCGAACAGACTGGTGCCGCCAATGACGACCGAGGCGATGACGGTCAGTTCGTAGCCCGTACCTGCAACGGCCTCGGCGGAATTGAGACGTGCCGCCAACACGAATGCACCGAGCCCCGCGAAGAACCCCATGATCACATAGACGCTGCAGATGATCATGTTGACATTCAGTCCGGCGAGGCGGGCCGCTTCCGGATTTCCGCCAACCGCATAGACGCGCCGTCCGTAACGGGTGTAGCGCAGCACGATGTGCGCGATGAGCGCCGCAAAGAGAAAGATGATGACGGGAACGGGCACCGGACCGATGCGTCCCTGTCCCCACCAGGCGAAATCCGGCTGAAATCCCGAAATGGGACCTCCGGCCGCAAACAGCAGCGCGGCGCCTCGAAACACCGACATGCCGCCAAGGGTGACGACGAAGGGCGGCACCCGCAATCGGGTGATGGCCACGCCTTGCAGAAGTCCTCCGCAAAGTCCGACGGCAATAGCGGCGAGCGCCGCCAGCGGCCAGCCGTAGCCGATGGCGGCATCTCCAACGGTGAAGCGATCCTGCATGCCGCCCTTGGCGACCGCCGCCGCCACCAGTCCGGCGAAGGCCAGCAGCGAACCCACCGACAGGTCGATGCCCGCAGTCAGGATGACAAAGGTCATGCCGATGGCCAGTAGACCGGTGATCGACACCTGCCGCATGACGTTGAACAGATTGATGTAGGACAGGAAACGCGGCTCCATGATGGCGAACACCGCCATCAGCAGCAGAAGGAATATCAGTGGCGCAAAACGCGCCAGAAACGAGAAGACATCGATGCCCTTGCCGGTATCCTTTATCGCTGCTTCCGCCATGTGTCCCGCCGTTAAGCCGCCCGTTCGAGTTTCAAGGTCATCAGTGTCATGAGTTTTTCCTGATCCGCGTCAGCGCGCGCGATCTCGCCAGTCACGCGGCCCTCGCGCATGGTCACGATGCGGTCGGAGACCGCCAGAATTTCAGGCAGCTCCGACGAGATCACGATGATCGCGATGCCCGAGGCCGCCATCTCGAACAACAGATTGTGAACTTCGACTTTGGCTCCTACGTCGATCCCG
>JANNSP010000116.1:0-4530 GCA_031402975.1 Hyphomicrobiales bacterium | reverse complement strand
TTGGTAGCACATCAATTGTCCGCTTCTTCTGCTTTTGTTCTGCTGTGGGACTGTGGGCAAGGCGATGGCCTTGTCCACAGTCCCACAGCCCGGCCGCCGAGCGGATTCAAGCGGCCTGTTGTTCTGCCGTGAAGGCTCCCTTGCTGTCGTAACGGCCGATGCATCGCGGCCCGTGGAAGATGGCGTGGGTTCCGTCGCTGTAGTGGCGGACCTTGACATTGGCCTTGACGAAATGCGCCCTGAGCCTGCTTTCGGGGATTTGCAGCTTGAGCCGGTTGAACGACACGCAATTGTCGTGGCCCACCTGGCGCTCTTCCTGGACACAGAGGATCTCGTTCAGATCGACGCCGGGTATGGCCACGAAGGCCGAACCCTCCTGCTCGGCCGCAACGGCGAAACGCGCGTTGTGGGCTGGAATGTGGACGCCGCGAAGGAAAGCATTGGCCGCTTCCAGCGTGGTGACCGCGTTGAGCGCCAGCTCTTTCGGCAGCCGGTCCTGGAGCGTCTGGAACAGCCGTTCGGAGCGCCCGCGGGCTTGCGGCGAATAGGCCGCGATATGCTCGACGCCAAGATGCGCCAAGGCGCGTCCCACCTGGGTCGGACGCAACTTGTCTGCCTTGCCGCCCACTTCGGGCGTGTAAAAATAATGGCTGCCGCGATCGGTGTAGAGGCTCATCGGCAGGCCATGCGCGCCAAACACTTCGGCCAGCCCCCGGAAGCTCGAAGCCGTGCCTTCCTCCGCCACCAGAAAGGCCGAATAGATCTCACTCGTCGCATCGTCCATGGTGACAATCAGGTCGAGCGGCGGCTGGCCTTGCAGCCAGTCATGGCGCGAGCCGTCCTGATGCAGCATCATGCCGGGCAAAGGCCGGCGCGGCCGTTTGCGCCGGTGGGCGCCACGGCGTTTGGCCCGCTCCAGCAAACCCCGTGAATGCAGGAACGCCTTGGTCCACGTATAGCCCCAGGCAAAATTATGATCGCGCACCAGATGCTCGTGAAAATGCTTCGCCGTGAAGCCCGCGTAGCGGCTGCGATAAAGCACTTCCACCTCCGCTTCCCGGTCAACCGGAACCCGCTTGCCGGAAGCCTTGCCAAGCCTGCGGTCCGCCAAACCCGCTTCGCCATCGTCCTCGAAACGCTGGCGCCAGCGCCGGAACGTCCGCTCGCCGACGCCTAAAAGCTCCGCTGCTTCCAACTGGCTCAACTCCGCCGCCTCATACCGCCCAAACACACTCAAGAACTTGATCATCCGCACACCCTGAAGGGCTTCCGTCCGGCGCATCCCATCCCTCCATCAAAGGGACAGTCTCACCGGACAGATCGTGTGCTACATAATCCGGACATATCGTGTGCTACCGACATACCCGATGCCAGCTCTTGACAAGACATGGCGAACGATGTACAGATTGCCGCGCCAGGACACTAGGGGGTGGCTTCTTCGCGGCCCTTGATTTTGTGACTGGCTTTTTTATGCCCGGTACACCGACACCCGGAATTTGGCATGATCCCCGAGCGTGGCTTCATCCAGCCGTCCAGCTTTCAGTTTCTGCTTCAGGTAATCCAGCAAGGCCGTGTTGATGTTGGCCGTGGGGCCAGCCTGGTCGAGCCGCACCAGCGCTGCCAGCAATCCTGCGAGCTGCATGAGGTTGTCGTCCTTGGTGTGATGGAACTCGACTGTGCCGGCTACGGGCAACCGCGATTTGAGCGATTGCGCCAGCATCATGCTGCGTTTCGACGTGGCGCGCGCCGTCTGCGCCGTCATGAAAACCGGCGCGGGCCCCGCCTTGAGGCCCTCCAGCAATTGCCGCCGCACATCCTGCTCGGTCACGCCCAGCCCAGCGGGCGCCAGGATCGCCCGAAACGACAGGCCCTCCCCTTCGACCAGCCGGTCGAGCAGCCGCCTGGCATATTGGGCCTTGCGCCGGTCGGTCGATTTCGCCCGCAACACGCGCCGGTATTTGAGCTCGGCCCGGAGATTGGAAAGTGCCGCTGCCTCGGCTTTGGCGTCCGACGCGATCAGCGCCCCGATGCAATAGGCTTCCGGCGCCAGACCGCTGCGCGCGACATAGACGGCCTCGACCACGGCGGCCTGGGCGGGGTTCATCAGGGAGGCCGCCGCCAGTGCGCCTCCCAGTCCCAGAATCCGCCGTCTTGTCAATCTGTGTGGCATGTTACCTCCGGATTGGCAGGCTCAACAGCTCAGCCAGTGGTTCGTCATGGCGGGTTTCGACACCGATCAGCATATCGGGCGTGCGCTGCGTCTGGCTCCGCGTGCCGAACAGCCGGTCCCACACCGAGAGCAGCGTCGAGTAATTCGAATCCGTATCGGCGCGGATCGCATGATGATGCACCCAGTGAATCGACGGCGTTACGATGATATAGGACAGCGCCCGCTCGATCCCCGCCGGGAGTTTGAGGTTGGAATGGTGGAACATGGTCACCATCGCCAGCAGCGTCTCGAACACCAGGACGCTCGCCAGCGGCACTCCGGCCAGGAAGATGACCACGGCCCTGACCAGCGACGACAGGAAGACTTCGCCGAAGTGAAAACGCAGCGCCGAACTGGCGTCGAGGAATTCGTCGAGATGATGCACCTGATGGAAACGCCACAGCATCTGCACTTCATGATTGGCGCGATGCCAGACATAGATCCACAGATCGAGCAGCACGATATCGAGCGCCAGTCCCGGCCAGCCCGACCAGATCGAGGGCCGCCAGCCCAAGGCCCAGGTCGCGGCAAAGACCGAGAGGGGAACGACGACCGCCCATGACAGAACTGCATTGAGCCCGGCAAGCGACAGGTTCTTGCCCACCCGCCGCAGCCCACCAATCGCTTTGGCCACCGGAAACAGCCGTTCCAGCACCAGAAAAACCACCAGAACACCGATCACCAACACGCCCTTGCTGGTGAGAAACTCCGGTAGCCGGTCCATCAGTCAGCCCTCAATCGGCGAAGCACGATCCTGGCGATCGGCGGCAGCAGCAGCGCTATCCCCAGATACCGCGCCACTTGATGAGCGCCAACATAGGCGGGATCAAGGTCGAGCGCGAAGGCCATGATGGTCATCGCCTCGAGTCCGCCCGGTGCAAAGGCCAGCAGCGTCAGCGCGAATGGCAGTCCGGTCAGTTGCGCGGCGATGGCGGCACCGCCAGCGGCAATCGCCAGAGCCAGCACGAAACCGCTGAACCCGTCGGCCAATGCCCCCAGCAATTCAGGCACGCTGAAATCGGCAAAGCGCCAGGCGATCAGCACGCCCAGCACAACATTGGCCGGAATGAGGAGGAAATCGGGCATGGCGCCGGAAATGAGGCCGGTCAGTTCGAGCCCAGCACCCGCGAGCATCGGTCCGAGGATCAGCCCCGCCGGCACTTTCAGCCGGTGCAGCGCCAGGGCCGCGGCGACCGACAACCCGATGAGAAGCGCCAGGTCGGCAATGCCGCCGATCACCTTGGCTTCTCCGCTCAAGGCCGGGACCGGCGACATCCAGGCGATGACGACAGGCAGGGCCGCCACCAGCAGGAACAACCTGATGCACTGGGCGATGGTCACCCGCCGCATGTCGGCTTTGGTGCCGCTGGCCAGCAGCAGTACCAGGGCAAGTGCCCCCGGCACGCTGGCATAGAGCGCGCTGGCGCCGTCCCATTTGCGCACCCGCATATAAAACACCATGCAGGCCCAGATGATGAGGGCGACGGTCAGTCCGAGGACGGCGAGCGACAGCGGCCACTGGATGGCGCGCTCGACGGTCGCCCACGAGACGCTGGTTCCCGTCTGCATGCCGAGAAAGATGAAGGCCGCCGTCGCCAGCCACCCAGGCATGCCGATCCGGACCCCACCCATGACCGCAGCGACTGCTGCCAGCATGCTGCCGGCGATCCACGGCGCCGGCAGGCCGATCCACGCGCACAGAGCTCCGCCCGCAGGCCCGATGAGCAACCCCTGCAAGACCGGTCTCAGTTTTCTACCTTCCTTTATGGCGATTGAGCCGCAGCGCCGCTTGCGCTAAGCCCGCCTCCATGTTGGACCGGACTTCACCCACTTCCACCGATTGGCGCAAGCGCCTGCGCAAAACCCGAAGGCGCCGTGTGAAGCGCCTGGGCAAGGGCCTGACCCGCGGTCTTGCGGGCTTTCTCGGCAGCCAGTCGCTGGTGCCAGATGCGCCCATCGTTGATTCGGCGCAGTTCCCGTTTCTCAAGAGTTTCACCGACAACTGGCCGGCGATCCTCGCCGAGGCCCGCGACATACTCAAACATCGCGACGCCATTCCCTCCTTCCAGGAAATTTCCCCGGATCAGACGCGGATCGCCAAGGGCACCAACTGGCGAACCTTCATCCTGTTCGGTTTCGGCTCGAAGCTGGAGAAGAACTGCCGCCAGGCTCCGATGACCGCGCGGCTGATCGAGGCGGTGCCCAATATCCAGACCGCGTGGTTCTCGATCCTCAGCCCCGGCTATCACATCCCGCCCCATCGCGGCGTGACCAAAGGCATTCTCCGGGCGCATTTGGGCCTCATCATTCCGAAAGATGCC
>JANNSP010000115.1:0-9442 GCA_031402975.1 Hyphomicrobiales bacterium | reverse complement strand
AAGCGCTTTCACGGCCAGTATTTCGTCGACGGCGGCCACGAGGAAACCCACGCCTGCAACTATCTTCTCGCCGACGACATCGAGATGGAGACGGTGCCGGGCTACGAGGCGACGAGCTGGGCCAAGGGCTATGGCGATTTCGTGCTGAGGCCCGACATGCGCACGCTGCGCCGAATCCCATGGCTCACCGCGACGGCACTCGTCATCTGCGACGTGCTCGATCACCACACCCATGAGGACGTGCCGCATTCGCCGCGCGCCATTCTCAAGAAGCAACTGAAACGTCTCGAGGCGATGAAGCTCAAGGCCTATATGGCCTCGGAGCTCGAATTCTTCCTGTTCGACGACAGCTATGAAGCAGCCCACCACAAGGGCTATCGCCATCTGAAAACGGCGGGCCACTATATCGAGGACTACAACATCCTGCAGACCACGAAGGAAGAAGGTGTGATGCGGGCGATCCGCAACGGCCTCCACGGCGCCGGCATTCCGGTCGAGAACTCCAAAGGCGAATGGGGCCCGGGCCAGGAGGAAATTAACGTCAGATATGCCGAGGCCCTCGACATGGCCGACCGTCACGCCATCATCAAGAACGGCTGCAAGGAGATCGCCTGGAGCATGGGCAAGGCCATCACCTTCATGGCCAAGTGGGACTATGGCCTCGCCGGCAATTCCTCCCACATCCACCAGTCGCTGTGGTCGGCCGACGGCAAGGTGCCGCTGTTTTTCGACAAGGGCGGCGGACACGGCATGTCGGAGATGATGCAGCACTATCTTAGCGGTCAACTCGAACACGCGGGCGAGATCGCGTATTTTCTCGCGCCCTATATCAACTCCTACAAGCGTTTCATGGCGGGGACGTTTGCTCCGACACGCGCCATCTGGAGTTTCGACAACCGCACCGCCGGCTTCCGCCTGTGCGGCGCGGATTCGAAAGCCATCCGCGTCGAATGCCGGATCGGCGGCGCCGACCTCAATCCCTATCTGGCTTTCGCCGCGCTGCTGGCGGCTGGTTTGGACGGCATCGAGAAGAAGATGAAACTCGAACCGGTGTTCTCCGGCGACGCCTACGACACGACGAAGAAACTCCGCGAGATTCCGAAAACCCTGCGCGAGGCGACGGAATTGCTGAACGGCTCCAAACTGCTCCGGTCAGCCTTCGGCGACGACGTCATCAATCACTACGTCCACACCGCGAAATGGGAACAATTCGAATTCGACCGCCGCATCACCGATCTGGAACTCAGGCGCGGATTTGAGAGGTATTAACACACCGTTGACACACACCTGTGTGTTTGTTAGTGTTTTAACTGTACCGTTGAGAACTCAAATGACCAAATACGAACCGCTGGGAAAATTCCTGGGCGGGCAGTCGCGAGAGCGCATTCCGATGACGTTTGCCGAAATAGAACGGCTTCTGAATGACAAACTGCCGCCATCCAAGCAGCACCGGGCCTGGTGGAGCAACAATCCCACCAACAACGTCATGACCAGGCAGTGGCTGGAGGCCGGATATGAAACGGAATCCGTCGATATCGCCGGCGAGAAACTGGTGTTCCGGCGGGTGAAAGGAGCCCCACCGGCCCGCCGGCCCGGCGCCGGCCAGCGGCATCCGATCTTCGGCTGCATGAAAGGGCTGTTCACGCTCGCCGAGGGCTTCGATCCAACCGCACCCATGGACCTTGAACCCGGTTGGGACCGCAAATACCGCCCCGGCCGATGAAGGAGAGTCCCAATCTCCTGCTCGATACCTGCGTCATGCTCTTTGCCGCTGGCGATGAGCCGTTGCGGCCCGCGGCGCGGACTGCGATTGAAGGCGCCGCCATGGCGCGGCGACTCCTGCTATCGCCGGTCAGTGCCTGGGAGATTGGACTCCTGATGTCGCGGGGGCGGCTCAAATCGCAGTTGTCGGCAATCGAATTCTTCGATCAGTTCTTGATGCGCTCGTCGTGCGCAGTTTGTGACGTGACACCCGCCATCTTCGCGAATTCGTCGTATCTGCCGAATTTCCCGCATCGCGATCCGGCGGACTGTCTCATGATTGCAACTGCTCGGAGCTTCCAATACACGCTGGTGACGCGGGACAAAACGATTCTGGATTACGGCGCCGAAGGATACGTAAATACGCTCGCTTGCTGATTGCGTGCGGCGAAACCCCAATCGACAGAGGGATGACACCATGACAATTCCAAACCGCAATCTGAACTATCCGACCGCGATCAAATTCGGCTCAGGCCGGATTGGCGAACTGGCCGAGCAATGCAAGGCGCTGGGCATCGCGCGGCCGCTGTTCGTCACCGATCCGGGGCTGGCGGCCATGCCCATGGTGCGGGAGATCGTGGCGGCGGTGAAAGCAGCGGGCCTCGCGGTCGAGGTCTATTCCGAGGTTAGGCCCAATCCGGTCGAGTCGAACATCATCGAAGGTGTCAAGGCCTACGAGGCCGGGCGCCATGACGGCGTCATCGCGTTCGGTGGCGGGTCGGGGCTCGATGTCGGCAAACTCATCGCCCTCATGCAGAGGCAGACCGTCTCTCTGTTCGAACTTGAAGACATCGGCGACTGGTGGACGAAGGCCGATGCCTCGTTGATCGCCCCCATCATCGCGGTGCCGACCACGGCTGGAACCGGCTCGGAAGTGGGCCGCGCCGGCGTCATCACCCATCCCATCACCCACGAGAAGAAGATCATCTTCCACCCCGCGATCATGCCGAAAGTGGCGATCCTCGATCCGGCGCTGACGGTCGGCCTGCCGGCCAAATTGACGGCGGCCACCGGCATGGATGCGCTGGCGCATAATCTCGAAGCCTATTGCGCGCCGTTCTATCATCCGCTCGCGGCTGGCATCGCGCTCGAAGGCATGCGGCTCATCAAGGACAATCTGGCGAGGGCCGTGCACAAGGGCAAGGACCTCGACGCGCGCGGCCACATGCTGATGGCGTCGACCATGGGCGCCACCGCCTTCCAGCGGGGCTTGGGCGCCATCCACGCGATATCGCATCCCTTCGGCGGATTGTACGACGCCCATCACGGCCTGCTCAACGGCATCGTCATGCCCTATGTGCTCAAAGCCAACCGCCGCAAGATCGAGAAGGACATCGAGCGCGCCGCCGCCTATCTCGGCATTAAGGGCGGCTTCAAGGGTTTCCTCAAATGGGTTGTCGCGCTGCGCAAGGACATCGGCATCCCGCACAAGCTTAGCGATATCGGCATCGACACCAAGCGCCTCGTCGAGATCGCCGCCATGGCGATCAAGGATCCGACCGCCGGCGCCAACCCCATCGCGTTCTCGGAGAAGCAGTACAAAGCCCTGGCCAGGAAATGCGTGACCGGCGATTTGTAAGTACTTCTCCCTCTTCGTGCGCAGCACGGGGAGGGTGGCAGTTGCGTAGCAACTGACGGGTGGGGTCCTTCCGCGCAAACCAAGACCCCACCCGTCCGCGTGCCGCGTCCACCCTCCCCACGCTTCGCGTGGAGAGGGATTACTCATCCGGCGCTCCACGGGTTGAAATCCCGCTCGTTTTATGGGTAGCATCGGCGATGGCGAAAGTGTTTTTCACCAGCAATCTCCGGCGCCACGTCGATTGCGCCGAGGCCGAGGCCGATGGGTCCACGGTGCGCGCTGTTCTGGACGGCGTGTTCGCCTCGCGCGACCGCATCCGCGGCTATGTGCTCGACGACCAGGGGGCATTGCGCCGGCACATGACGATCCTGGTCGACGGCCAGCGTCTGCGCGACCGCGAGCATCTGTCCGACGCTGTCGGGGCCACAAGCAAGATTTACGTTCTGCAGGCATTATCCGGAGGCTGAGCCATGGCAAGATCCATTCTGGTTTCGACCCGCAAAGGCCTGTTCACGGTCGAGCGCGGGACATCCGGCTGGGCGGTGGCGGAAGCCGATTTCGTCGCCGACAATGTGACGCTGACGCTCCATGACCGGCGCGACGGCCACGACTACGCGGCCCTCAATCACGGGCATTTCGGCATCAAGCTGCATCGCAAGGCGCCTGGCGGAACATGGGAGGAAATCACCGCTCCGGCCTACCCTGAAAAGCCCGAAGGCCTGGTCGATCTCGACGGCTGGGGCAAGCCCGTCAACTGGACGACGCAGATGATCTGGGCGCTGGAACCGGGCGGCGCTGACGAACCGGGCGTGCTGTGGGCCGGCACCATGCCTGGCGGGCTGTTCCGCTCGCCCGACCGGGGGGCAAGCTGGGACATGATCCGTACATTGTGGGATATGCCGGAGCGCAACAAGTGGCTGGGGGGTGGTGCCGACATTCCCGGTATCCATTCGATCTGCGTCGATCCCCGCTCGTCCAAAACCGTTCGCGTCGCTGTCTCCTGTGGCGGCGTGTGGGTCACCCATGACGGCGGCGCGACCTGGGCCTGCAAGGCCACCGGAATGCATTACGGCCACATGCCGGAAGGAGAGGCGGACGATCCCAATACCCAGGACCCGCATAGGATGGTGCAGTGCCCGGCGGCACCCGACCGGCTGTGGGTGCAGCATCACTTCTCCATCTTCATGTCGCGCGATGCGTCGGAAAGCTGGCAGGAGGTGAAGGCGCAGCCGTCGTCCTTCGGCTTCGGCGTGGCGGTCCACCCACGCGATCCCGACACGGCGTGGTTCGTGCCAGGCATCAAGGACGAGAAGCGCATTCCGGTCGACGGAAAGCTGGTGGTGACGCGCACCCGCGACGGCGGCAAGAGTTTCGATATCCTGCGCAACGGCCTGCCGCAGGACCACGCCTACGATCTCGTCTTCCGCCACGCGCTGGCGATCGACGACACCGGCGATCGCCTGGCCTTCGGCTCGACCACGGGTGGGGTGTGGGTGACGGAGGACCAGGGCGATCACTGGCAGATGGTCATCCACACGCTGCCCCCGGTCCACGCGGTGCGCTTCGCCGGCTAGTGAAAGTCGCGTGACTTCGGCAGTACGCGCATCTGGCGGGGATGACGGGCCGCCGGCTTCGCTTGCTGCGGCTGTTCCCGATCGGCGGTGAGTAGCTGCAGCCACGGCGTCCGGTCCTCGATCCGGTTGGCGACGACATGGATGATGTCGCCCGCCCGCTGCACCCGGCCCCTGACCAGCATGAGGCGCGCGCCCATCACGATTGAGCGGTGCGTGTCGAGAACCTTGGGCCACACCACGACATTGCACACCGAGAATTCGTCCTCGAGCGTCAGGAACACCACGCCCTTGGCGGAACCGGGGCGCTGGCGGATCAGCACGACGCCCGCGACCGATACGTAAGCGCTGTTCTTCGCGGATTTGAGTTTCGCATTGTCGATCACGCGTTGCTCCGTACACAGAGCACGGAGGAACGTCAGGGGATGACCTTTCAGCGACAGTTTCAGCGTCTGGTAATCGTTCACCACATGCTCGGAGAGCGGCATCTCGGGAAGCGTCACGGCGTCCTCCGCGCCCTGGTCGCGAGCCTCGGCGAAGGCGAACAGCGGCAGGGGCTTGGCTTTGGCCAGTCCCTTCACCTCCCACAACGCGGCGCGGCGGTCCAATCCGATCGAGCGGAACGCGTCGGCGGCGGCAAGTTTTTCAAGGGCGGGAACGGGAACGCCCTTCACCTCTCCCAGAGGGAGAGGGAGGGGCCCATTGCGCAGCAATGGGAGGGTGAGGGGATCGGACGATGCAATTGATACACCGTGTCCCCTCATCCTCCCACCGCCTGCGGCGGCGGGCCCCTCCTTCTCCCTATGGGAGAAGAGAAGAAGAGCATCCTCTTGCCTCAAGCCATCGACTTCGCGCAGGCCCAGGCGGAGCGCCGGTTCGTGGCCCTTCCGTTCCAGCGTCGAATCCCAGCTACTGAAATTCACATCCGGCGCCCTGACCTCCACCCCGTGCTCGCGCGCATCGCGCACGATCTGCGCCGGGGCATAAAACCCCATCGGTTGCGAGTTGAGCAGTCCGCAGGCGAACACCGCCGGATAATGGCATTTGAGCCAGGACGAGACATAGACCAGATGCGCGAAGCTCGCCGCGTGGCTTTCGGGAAAACCATACTCGCCGAACCCCTTGATCTGGCTGAAGCAGCGGAGCGCGAACTCTGCGTCATAACCGCGCTCGACCATGCGGCTCACCATCTTCTGCTCGAGCCTGCCGATGGTGCCGCGCCTTCTGAATGTCGCCATGGCCTTGCGCAATTCGTTCAATTCGCCGGGGGTAAATTCAGCCGCCACCATCGCCAGCTTCATCGCCTGTTCCTGGAACAGCGGCACGCCTTTGGTTCGCCCCAGCACTTGTTTCAATTCGTCCGGCTCGCCGAAATCGGGATGTGGGGCCGGATAGACTTCGGGCTCGATGCCATCGCGGCGGCGCAGATAGGGATGCACCATGTCACCCTGGATGGGGCCTGGCCTGACGATCGCCACCTCGATCACCAGATCGTAGAAGCAGCGCGGTTTCAGACGCGGCAGCATGTTCATCTGCGCCCGGCTCTCGACCTGGAACACGCCGACCGAGTCGGCCTTGCACAGCATGTCGTAAACCTTGGCATCCTCGCGCGGCACGGTGGCCAGCGAATAGTTGAAGCCGTACCACGCCTCGATCAGGTCGAAGCATTTGCGGATGCAGGTCAGCATGCCGAGGCCCAGCACGTCGACCTTGAGGATTCCTAGCGTGTCGATATCGTCCTTGTCCCATTCGATGACGGTGCGGTCCTCCATCGCCGCATTGCCGATCGGCACCGTCTCGTCCAAACGTTCGCGGGTCAGAATGAAGCCGCCCACATGCTGGGAAAGGTGCCGTGGGAAGCCGCCAATCTCGTCGGCCAATTCAATGACGCGCGCCAGCAAGGGATCGGTTGGATCAAGCCCCGCCTCCTTGAACATCTCGTGCTTCATGTCTTCGCGCATATGGCCCCAGACCAGGCCCGACAAGGCCGCCGTCACATCCTCGGACAGCCCCATGACCTTGCCCACCTCGCGCGCCGCCGAGCGGCCGCGATAGGTGATGACGGTCGCCGTCAGCCCGGCGCGTTCGCGGCCGTAGCGGGCATAGAGATACTGGATCACCTCCTCGCGCCGCTCATGCTCGAAGTCGACATCGATATCGGGCGGTTCCTTGCGCTCCTCGGAAATGAAGCGCTCGAACAAGAGGTCGATCTGGTTCGGATCGACGGCGGTGATGCCGATACAATAACAGACAGTGGAATTCGCCGCCGAGCCACGGCCCTGGCACAGGATCGGTTTTTCCCGCGACCGGGCGAACGCCACGATGTCGTGCACGGTGAGAAAATACGGCGCGTAACTGAGCTTCTCGATCAGCATCAATTCCTTGGCGATGCCACTCTTCACCTTGTCAGGCACGCCTTGCGGATAGCGCTCGCTCGCTCCCTCCCAGGCGAGATGCGCCAGATGCGACTGCGGCGTCTTGCCCGGCGGGATCGGCTCGTCGGGATATTCGTATTTGAGTTCATCGAGCGAGAAAGTGCAGGCATCGGCAATCTCCAGCGTGCTGGCGATGGCTTGCGGGTGTTCGCGGAACAGCCGGGCCATTTCGTCGGGCGGCTTCAGATGGCGCTCGGCATTGGCTTCAAGGCGGAAACCCGCTTGCGCCACGGTGACACCTTCGCGGATCGCCGTCACCACGTCCTGCAATTCGCGCCGCGACGGATGGTGATAGAGTACGTCATTGGTGGCGAGCAGCGGCGTTCTCGTCTTGTGCGCCAGGTCCGCCAGCCGGTTGAGGCGGGCGCGATCATCCGCGCCATAGCGGCGGTTGACGGCCAGATAGAGCGGCGCCTTGATCCGTTCACGGATGGTTTCGAGATGGGTAGCGCTGTCGGCCAAAAGCGCAAAGATCATGCCGTCTGAGAACTCACAGACATCATCAAGAGTAAGAAGGCACTCGCCCTTCTTCGCCCGCCGCTGCCCGGTCGAGAGCAACCGGCACAGGCGGCCGTAGGCGGCGCGGGTGGTGGGGTAGGCGAGGAGCACTCCCTCTTCGCGCGGTAGCGCGGGGAGGGTGGCGCGCGCCAGCGCGACGGGTGGGGTGCCGCCACGCGGCCAGACCCCACCCGTCCGCTTCGCGTCCACCCTCCCCAGCCCTTGCGGGCTGGAGAGGGAGAGCCTCGCCCCCACCACGAATTTCAGCCTCGCGTCCTTCGCCGCGCCATGAGCCCGCACCACTCCGGCCAGCGTGTTCAGGTCGGTCAAGGCGAGTGCCGCGAGCCCCAGATGCTTGGCCTGCGCCACCAGCTCTTCCGGGTGCGAGGCGCCCCTCAGAAAAGAGAAATTGCTGGCGCAGTGCAGCTCGGCATAATCCGTCATGCCGATAGTCCGTGGACGAACCATCGGGGCTGGGTCTCGCCGTAAAGCCCCTCGCGATAGAGCCAGTAACGCCGTCCCGCCTCGTCCTCGATCACGTAATAGTCGCGGAGGCTCTCATTTCCGTCGAGCCGCCACCATTCGGGCGCCACCCGCTCGGGTCCCCGCGATTTCACGACGCGGCGCGTCACGCGGCGCCAGGTGAAGCGCATCGGCGGCCCATCGGGCACCGAGGCAATGACGGCGGCAGGCTCGGGGCGCTCGAAGATGAGGAGGGGACGGACCCCACCCGTCGCGCTATCGCGCGTCACCCTCCTCACACTTCGTGTGGAGAGGGATGAAGTCTGCTTTCTTATCCCTCTCCGCGAAGCGGGGAGGGTGGCATGCGCAGCATGACGGGTGGGGTCTGCCGGCCCTTCCGCCCGTTCCGGAATATGGCTTTCGAGCGCCTGCACGCCTGCGATCTCCGCCTCGTGCCGGTTCATCACCCGGTCGTTCAATCGTTCGAGGCTGGCGGAAGTCTCTTCCTCCATGAAACCGTGCTGGCGCACGATCGCTTGCGCCGTCTCGCGCGCTTCGAGCGTCATGGCGTCGATCCCCAGGCCTGCGTCGATCGCTTCGAGCTTGGGCTTCAGGATGCGCAGCAGATGGGCTTGATCGCTGGACGGCGCCGACAGTCCGGCCGGCACGCTGATCCGCGATCCGTCGCAGCGGAACAGCTTGAGGATCAGCCGGGTCACCCCTTGCGACTTCGCCGCGAGGTCGCGGGTCAGCGCCGTCACCAGTCCGGTCAGCACCGTTTCCAATCCGTCATGGGTGATGAGCGGCTCCATCAGCGCCCGGTGCGCCATGAAGGAGGAGGGCGGATTGACCGGGTTCAGCGGTTCGTCGCGCTGCCCCAGCGCCTGGTCGAGGCGCATCAGCACATTTTCGGGAATGGTTTCGCCGCGAAAGCGCCGCGCCAGCGAGGCGCGCGGGATCGCCATCAGCGAGCCCACGGTCTTGAGGCCAAGCCGGCGCAGCGTGCGCGCCTGCTCCGCCCCGATGCGCAACGCCTCGACGGGGAGGCCCTCCAGTGTCCTCTCCCGCGCGCGGGAGAGGACAGGGGCCCGTCGCGCCTCGGCGCGATGGGAAAGGTGAGGGGATGTGCGGGACTT
>JANNSP010000114.1:0-3691 GCA_031402975.1 Hyphomicrobiales bacterium | reverse complement strand
GATGCCACCTTCCCCAGCGATGCGAAGGGCCAGGATCACCTCGCCTGCAACCTGGGGACGGGCTGTAATGCCTTTACCCTTCCTGCCGCTGATGATTTCCCTATCCATTCCGAACTAAGCGCCTCAATTGAGTTTTCCGAGGTTGCGCAACTTGTGACGAGAAACGTCGCACCTCCTCTGCCACCGCCCAAGCTCATCATTACAGTATAGGTCATATTGGCTTTCGCGCCGGCGTGACGGCGGCAATCCTGCCGGGCAGCGCCGTCGTGTGGGGAAGCGGCGCGGCCGTCTTTCTCGTGCTTGCCGCAATTATCGCGATTCCGGAACGGCTTGCGCCGCAGTCCCGGAAACTTGATTGAAAACTCAACCCAACCGAAGGAGTGGTTCCATGTTGAAGTCAAAGTCGATCTCTGCCCTGTCATTCGCCGCGATGCTCGCGGCATCAAGCACGGGTTACGCCCAGACCCCGCCCGACCCGCACCATCCCGAACAGGGCGCCGGCACGGAGAAGGCTGTTCCCGCTCCCCAGGATCGGCAGGGCATGTCGATGCCCATGATGATGAACATGATGTCCGGGATGATGAAGATGATGGGCGGCGGCGGCGCCCAGATGGGCATGGGCGGCATGGGCATGACCGATCATGTCGAGGGACGGATCGCCTTCCTGCGCGCCGAATTGCGGATTACCGACACCCAGGCAAAGGTTTGGGACGCTTTCGCCAGCGCCCTGCGGGACAATGCGAAGCGGATGAAGGAGGCAAGCATGCCGATGATGTCCGATGCCGCCGCGCCAAGTTTCATGGCGCATCTGGATTTGCAGGAACGCATGCATGCCATGAAACTTGAGGAGGTTCGGGCGACCAGGACAGCCTTTGTACCGCTCCACGAGGCTCTCTCCACGGAGCAGCGCAAGACACTTGATGAACTGCTTGTAACGCATGTGAGCATGATGCCGCCCGGCATGATGCAGGGCGACATGATGAAAGGAAGCATGATGCGGGGCGGCAAGGCGCCGGCGCAAGAGAACATGCAATGACGCCGGGGACCACCAGCCGAAATTGCCGCTTACCGCAATCCGGCTGAAGCCGGGATGCCGTCCCAGCATCGAAATAGCCGGAGACAAAGAACATGAGACTTAAATTTTGTGGGGCTGCCGGCACGGTCACGGGCTCGCGATACCTGCTCACCCACCAAGGGTCGGAGTATCTGGTCGACTGTGGCCTGTTTCAGGGACCGAAGCGGCTCAGGCAAAAGAAACTGGGAGGAGCTCCCATCCAATGCTGCAAACCTGGGAACCGTTCTTCTCACCCATGCCCACATCGACCACAGTGGTTATCTGCCGGCCCTTGTCCACCTTGGGTTCAGGGGCCGGATCATCTGCACCAAAGCCACCGTCGAGCTCTGCCAGCTGCTGCTGAGAGATTCGGCTCATCTCCAGGAGGAAGAGGCCCGCTATGCCAACAAGCGGGGCTTTTCGCGGCACAAGCCGGCTCTTCCGTTGTACACGCTCGAAGATGCTGAGGCGGCGCTGGAACTGCTTCAGAGCGTCGACTACGACACGCCGGTCGATGTGGCGCATGGCGTGTCAGCGCAATTTCATCCAGCCGGTCACATCCTCGGCAGCGCCATGATCATGCTGCAACATGGCAGGCGGCGAACGCTGTTTTCCGGCGATCTCGGCCGCCCGTCCGATCCGGTCATGCGGCCGCCCGCCATCATTCGCGAAACGGACGATCTCATCCTGGAGTCGACCTACGGCAACCGGCTTCATGGCTCCATGGATCCGGAAGCAGTACTCGGCTCGCATCTGGGCCGGGCAATCGCGCGCGGCGGGATGGTGATCATCCCGGCTTTTGCAGTCGGCAGGGTGCAAGCCCTATTGCTTCTCATCTCGCGGCTCAAGAAGCGCGGCGCGCTGCCCGAGGTTCCCATTTACCTGAACAGTCCGATGGCGATCGACGCCACCCGCATTTATCACGAATTCCGCAGCGAACACAGGCTCAGTCCGGAGGAATGCAAGGCCGCGTGCACTGTTTCCAGGTTCGTGAACAGTGTGGAGGAATCAATCGAGCTGAACAAAACGTCGGGACCTGGAATCATCATCTCCGCCAGCGGAATGGCGACCGGCGGACGGGTTGTCCATCACCTGAAGGCGTTCCACCCGGCGCCCGCAACATGATCCTGTTTGCCGGCTTTCAGGCGATGGGCACGCGCGGAGCCGCCTTGGTGGCGGGAGCCGAGTGGATCAGAATCCAGTGTGAGGACATTCCCGTCCAGGCCGAAATCGTCAACGTGGACGCCTTCTCGGCCCATGCGGACTATGAAGAACTGATCGGCTGGCTCAGGAACATGAGCAGACCGCCGAGCCGCTTGTTTCTGACTCACGGCGAGCCAGCCGCCGCCGAGTCGTTCCAGTCAAACATCCAGAAGCACCTGGGTTGGGTATCGGTCATTGCCCGCGACCTTGAGGAGGTGCCTCTGTCATGAATGACGCACGCCATCAAGAGGCAGGGTCTCGTCTGCGGCTGACGCGGCTAGGGATCGACACCTATCGCGAATTTGTCATTTACATGAATCGTGACTGTCATGTCTGCCGGGCCGAGGGATTCGAAGTCCGCTCCCGGATTGCCGTCCGGCTTGGGAGCACGACCATCGTTGCCACATTGAATGTCGTGCAGACCGACTTGCTCTCGACCGACGAAGCCAGCCTGTCCGAGTCGGCCTGGCGTGAACTGGGCGCCCAAGCGGGCATGATGATCGAACTGTCGCATCCCGAGCCTCTCGCTTCGGAAGGGTTCCTTCGCAAGAAGGTCTATGGCGGGCGGCTTGGCCGGCGGGAATTTTCGGCGATCATCGGGGATGTTGCCGGACGCAGATACGACGACATTCAACTGGCCGCATTTGTGACGGCCTGCGCCGGCGACAGGTTGAACCTGCAGGAGACCATCGATCTGACCGCCGCCATGGTGGAGGCCGGCGAAACCCTGTCCTGGAACGCGGCCACGGTCGGCGACAAGCACTGCGTCGGCGGATTGCCGGGAAACCGGACCAGCATGATCGTGGTGCCGATCATCGCCGCCGCCGGACTGCTCATTCCGAAAACCTCGTCGCGCGCCATAACCTCGCCCGCCGGCACCGCCGACGTCATGGAAACATTGACCCGTGTCGACCTCGATCTCGCGGGCATCAGGAAAGTGGTCGAGCGCGAGGTGGGATGCATCGTCTGGGGCGGGGCGGTCCGGCTCAGCCCCGCCGATGACATTCTGATCGGGGTCGAGAGGCCGCTCGATTTTGACAGCGAAGGACAGCTTGTCGCGTCGGTGCTGTCCAAGAAGATCGCCGCGGGATCAACCCATGTCGTGCTTGATCTGCCCGTGGGGCCTACCGCCAAGCTGCGCGACGCGGAGGCTGCGGCCCGACTTTCCACGCGACTGAAAGAGGTCGCTGCGGTCTTTGGATTGACCATCAGGATCGTTTTCACCGACGGGACGCAGCCCGTCGGCCGGGGAATAGGACCAGTGCTTGAGGCGAGGGATGTGCTGGCAGTGCTGCAGAATGAGAAGTCGGCGCCCTCCGATCTGAAATCACGGGCACTGACCCTTGCCGGTCGCCTGCTTGAACTGGCAGGCGCGGCCCCTGCCGGAAGCGGAGTGCGACAGGCGGAGGAAATTCTTGCATCCGGAGCGGCCTG